>DATKMS010000181.1:0-41190 GCA_035541735.1 Candidatus Margulisiibacteriota bacterium | reverse complement strand
GACGGCGTGAGTCTGTTGCTTGCCCGCACCCTGCCGGAAACCTCTTATAGCACCACTCCACAAGCGCCAACGCCTCTTTGGCCGGAAGCGGCGGCGAGCACCGCTGCGCTCGATAACTGCTTGCACCGCTTCGGCTTCGGAACTCCCGGCACCACGCAGGGCTGATGCGATGGTGAACATGGCTCTGTGACGCGACCCTACCCGTACGCCGCGCATGGCTTCGTCCAGTGTCATCCCTGTCGAGCCTCTCGGCCGGTCGTCTGCGCGGGCTTGGACTTGGCGCGCACTCTGCCCAAGCACCTCGCACCGGAATTCCTCGACCTGCTTGCCGGTGAGCCGGGGCAGATCGGTGGGGCGAATGTCGATTAGCGAGGCGCTGCCGCAGTAGTGATAAGGCTCATTGGTGTCGGGGTGAATCCCATACGCCGTAACGAGGCGTCCGCCCGCGAGCGCTTCGACGCTTCCGAACTGTTGCGAGGGAATCCGCTTGGCCTGGTATAGGCGCACATGGCGAGGATACCGGCCTACGCGGACGATCGGCGATGGTTCAAAAATCTCGTCGGCGATGTCGCCGAGGCGCATCGCTTCTGCGCCATCGTCTGCGTCGAAATCCAAGGCGACAACGCCGGCTGCGGGACCAAGGACCAGTGCGATGTTGGCCGTTGGAAACTGCCGTGCCCATCCGAGAACCTCCAGGGCGCTTGGTTGGCGGCGCTCGTACTCCTCCCAGCGTATGCAGGGCTCTTTCCCGGCTGCAGGGATCGGGAACCAGCCTCGCTCACACAGAGTGGGCGCAAGGCTTCCGTAACTGTCTTCGTCGATCATCGGGCAATCCTTTTCTTGTCGCGAGACAGCGAACGACTGCGACGTAGACCAGGGCGGGCCTGGTTACGCTGGTGTGAGCCAGAGGGGAAGAGGCTTCCTTGTTAGGACAGTGCCGAGCATCTGCCCGGCGCGATCGACGCCTCGGGCTTCGAGGCGTTCTAGCTGGCGGGGCTATCTTTGTCGCGTTGCTCGAACCATTCCAGCACTTCGCTGGGCACGAAACGAACCAATCGGCCGAACCTATGGGCGGGAATCCCGCGCCTGGACCATGCCCTCACGGCGGGCACCGAACACCTTGAGCCGCGCCGCCAGTTCGCGGCTAGTCAGAAACTCGTCGATGTTACTCATTGCGCCTTGCTCCTTCTGGGTCGATGGTCCGACACTGGCATAAGGCGCGGTGGTTGTCAATAGTGTTACTATGAGTACAGTATAGGAACATGTATCAAGTAGATGGTTACTTGACATAGGTCATTGAGACGTGCCAATATAAAAAGGCTCTTGACAGCGAGTATTAGGCATCTACAATGAGGGTCAGAGCAAGAGAGGAAGTGATATGCCGAAGCATCGACGGGGAAGCGGGAGTATCTACCGCCGCGGCAAGGTGTGGTGGCTCAGCTACTACACCGAAGACAGGGCAGCACGTCTGCGAGTCGACAAAGATCAAGGACGGGCCGGGCGCGCGCAAGGCCGCACGCGACAAACTTGACGCGAAGATCGGCCAGCGCGCCGAGGGGAGGCTTGTCGTTGGTGCGGACAGGGTTGCGTTTGATGAGCTAGCCACGGACCTCCTGAACGAGTACAAGCGGAACAACCGCAAGTCCCTGGCGGATGCGCGGCGACGCGTGGCGAAACACCTGACGCCGTTCTTCAAAGGGCGCCGCGCCCAGGAAATCTCTACCGCCGACATTGACGCCTACGTAGTGCGACGGCAAGCGTCGGAAGCAAGCAATGGCACCATCAACCGCGAACTGGCTGCCCTGAAGCGAATGTTCAACCTCGCGTTGCGGGCCGGCAAGATCGTGCGCAAGCCTTACGTGCCCATGCTCAAGGAGCAAAACGCCCGACAGGGGTTCTTCGAGCAGGAGCAGTTTGAAAGGCTTCTCGCTAACTCGCCGGAGTGGTTTCGCCCGCCGCTGACGTTCGCCTACCTGACGGGTTGGCGTCTGCGGAGCGAGATATTCCCTCTTCGGTGGTCCAACGTCGATCTTGCGACTGGCACGGTACGTCTCGATCCTGGCACCACGAAGAACGGTGAGGGCAGGTTGATCTACCTGACGGACGAACTGCAGGCGCTTCTTTCTGCGCAGTGGGAGCAGCACGCTACACTCTTCCCCGATTGCCCCTTCGTGTTCCATCGGTCGGGCAAACAGATCCGCTCTGCCTATCGAGCGTGGCGAAAGGCTTGCCGAGCAGCAAAGATAACGGGTAGTATCCCGCACGACTTCCGGCGCACGGCAGTACGTCGCATGGTGCGCCGGGGTCTCTCGGAGCGGGTGGCGATGGATATTGCCGGGCACAAGACGCGCAGCGTGTTCGACCGCTACAACATCGTGGCGGAGTCGGACCTCAGGGATGCCGCAAAGCGGCTTAGCGGGGCCTTGGGGAGCGGAACAGCTACAGTTTTAGCTACACTGAGCCCAAATGGCGCCGAGCAATCGATCGTAACCCATTGATTTTCCAGCACGCCCTCGTAGCTCAGATGGATAGAGCACAGGATTCCTAATCCTGGGGTCACGCGTTCGAATCGCGTCGAGGGCACTTATCTCTTCTTGCAGCGTCGAGGGGTTATCGCCGTCGGCCGAGGGCGATGAAGGCGCCCTCCTGCCATTGACAGCCAATTTGACAGCCACCCGGTTCAACAGAGCCTATTTTTCTCCGGCTCGGGGTTGCGCAAAGGCTGCCATGCGATCGGCTGCCTTGCGCGGCGCGGTGCACGGATCGGTTCCATCGGTGATCATTGCCGTCGCAGTGAAGTGCCGGCAGTCATGCAGTCTCAGCGTTTCGGGTAGCTTCGCCTCTGGCAGTACGCTCCTGAATGGTCGGCTGAGCGTGCGTGGCTCAAGCGGCTTGCCGATGACGTTCATGGCGAAACCCATATGTGCTGTTGTACTGCTCTGTGCATCTTGATGGCCATACCCTGTCAACTACGGGCGCCACTTGCATTGGGAGTCGGCAGGTCAAGGAAGAGCCGTCTCATTTGAGGTAGAACCCCCCTCATCGTGAGTGGAACAGTTTGCCGGGGGCAGGGTCAAGAGGTCGCTTATCGCGTCGTAGCTGTCCAGGGGCATGTCTTATGCTGGCCACTTCTAAACGTGGGAAGGTGGCATCTGGTGGGGCGTGAAGCCGGCAAAGGGGGACAGAATGAACACTTGGCGACGGTTCGAGTTGTTATCGTGGGCCGGATCCCGTGCGCAGGGGGTTCGCAGTGGTTGGCGGATCGCCAATCTCAAAGCCCGTCAGCCGCAGACGTCGCAGCTGATAGACGTGAAGATCGCCGACGTCGCGGGCGCGATTGACCAGGTGGCCACCCGGGCCAAGGCGTCGAAGACCACAGTCGTCAGTGCCCTCTTGAATGAGGGCTTGATTCGAGCAGCGAAGCGCCTGCAGCACGCGCTGTTCATCCTGCTGCTGGTGCTGCTGCTCGCACCGGTGGTCGCCCACGCGCGGACCATGTGCATGATCCTGACGCATGGGAAGGGCCTCTACAACCTGGTCGATCAGGGCTGGGCGGTGGACTACTGGATGAACGGCCAATTCCAGAGCATCGCGCAACCCTGTGGAGGGATGCCGGTGCTCATTACCCATGCCGATGGAACGTACGGCAGGGACGTCGCATTCGACCGCGCTTACTGCGGTTGCGGAATCACGAGCGACGTCGGGTGCGACTCCATCTACGTACCGCAGGCGGGCAAGACCGATCCCGGCATCACCGGGCCGTGGCCGACGGGCTGGTGGAACGGCTGGGTCAACGAAACCAACGCGGACCCAAATCCTGATCCGACCAACCAGTGCGTCAAGTCCGGTCCTTACTGGCCGCGTATCTGGAGCGTGCCGGGGCAGTACCAAGGCGTGTTGGAACAGATCAACAGGTTCCTCGATCAGACAGGGTGTGACGATGCTTACGTCGTCACGCACTCAAACGGCGGCAACATTATTCGCAACGGGTTGTCGCAAACCGAGCGCTATCTCTCGGTCCAGTGTCGTCAGGGACGGAAGGCCGGCGCGGCGCTTGATCCGGGCTGCACACTGCGGCGGCAGCACCAACTCCGCGTCTTCAATACGATCTCGCACGTGCTGATGCTGCATCCACCGTCGCTCGGTAGTGAGGCGGCGAACAAGGCCGCGACGCTTAGCGGGTCCTGGTACACGGGCTGGGTTCTCGACTGGATACACGAACCGTACGACCGCTCGACCCAGGAGTTGGTTACCAGCGCGATGTATAACGCGAACAACATGGTCATGTACGGCACGGCGAGCCCGCTGCGACCCTGGCCTGTGGCAACCTCCGACGGCATCCCGTTGCATCCGATCCGCTGGATCACGTTCGTCAGTCACCTGACATCGTCGCAGGTGATCGAAGAGAACGCGCACGATGCCGATTGGGAACTGGCAGGGCTGGCTGCCTACGTTCAGTTCCCGAACGACTACTCGGACGGGATGGTATCGTGGCCCTCGATGGCTGGCGTCTTTACCAACGGCTCGACGGACATCTGGTACTTCACAGGCCAGCACGACACGGCTGCTGCGGCTACGACGAACGGCAGCTACGTCGGCAATAACCACTACCACTCGAAACTCGGCGCGGCCGGGGGTGGACGGTGGCGTCCCGTGTACTGGTACCAGCAACCGACGCTTCTCGCGGCCGGCGTTTCGCCGCCACTCCAAGGGCCTGGGTCAAGCCAGTGTTGGCAAGCGAACGAAAACGGAACGCTGGTAACCTACTGCCCGGGCTGGCCGTCGAGTGCGTGGCTCGGCGTCGCCGTTCCCACGTGTCCGGACGCCATGTGCAAGCCGAACCAGGTCCGCGGCAGTCCAGCCGGCGGTGACGAGGCGTTTAGCGTCTCGGCATTCATCCAAGCGAAAGCGGCGAACTATTGCGGCCCGGCAATCACGCAACAGTCCGTCCAACGCGGCCAGAGCACCATGATCTATCGACTCCAATACGCGGGACCAGGGTTGTTCAATCCGTACTGGCAACCCGCGTACTCGGTGCCGCTGTACGACACCTATTACCCCAACGCAGGCATGGGCATCTGCAACTGGGCCTGCTGAGGAAAGAAAGGAAGCAACCCATGAACGGAATCATATTCATCCTCGTCTGCGTCGTCGCGTCCGGCGTGGCCGCGCAGCAGGGAAACAGCGTCCGCCTCGGGGCGCCTCTGGCACCGCCACCGACGAACGACATCGCGTCGATGGTGGACATGGATCAACCACCCGGCAGCACCTCGTCGCCCGATACGGCCGTGCTCGATGTTCACCTGCCGAAACTGTACTACGACGCCGGAGAACCCGTCGTGCTCGACACGCACCTGCATACGCGCGGCGGTGCCGACATCGACGGCGGTACGCTGACCGTTGAAGATACCGTGCAGACTGACATCATGGATCACGAAAGCGACCGGAACCCGGGGAAGCGCTACACCGGCGCCAAGAAAGGGAGGGGCCACTACGGCGCGGCCCTCAGCAACCAACCCGGCGAACATCACCTGATTGTCAGCACTGATGCAGTTGATCGGTACGGCAACAGCGTACATCGCGCCGTTGCCACCTACTACGTCGTCGCGAACGGGACGATCAAGGTCCTCGACGTCGGCAGTCCGCAACCGCGGGGCACGCTACTCGTCGTTCCGCTCACGGTCGTGGCACCAGGTGGCGGTCAGTTCCACGTCTCAGCCACGATCGCGAGCGGAACCATCGCCGTCGCGCGCTCGGAAACGCTGGTCACCGTCAAACCAGGTGCATCAACCATCGAAATGCCCTTCGCACAGCAGGACATCGTGGAGCCAGGGCCGTACCGGATCGTGAATGTCACGGTTCAGCAGGACGGCGCGCTTGCCTTTGGACCGCACGACGTCGGGGGTCTGTTTCAGGCTGCACATGCCCGCGGGGAACCACCCAGACGCTACACCGACGACGGGGCGCTCGCCGGCGGACCGTACGGCTCACCGCCGGACTTCTCGCCACCGCCACCCACACCGGCAATTCCAGAACCGCAGCCGCTCGGCCCGAACATGCCACCGGTCGGAGATGCACCGGACGTTCCGCCCACGACCCAGTGAGGTTCCAACACCACGACGGCGCCGTGCCCGGCGGCGGCGCCGTCCCTGCCGATGGGAAGGGGATGGCCACAACGGATTTTCCCGGTGCCCGTTGTTCAACGCTGGCCGCGGCGACAGAAAACGCTGACAGCCAGTCTGACAGCCAAGCGGCTGGACTTCGGCGGATAGCGTAAGCTGAGTGGAAGGGCGAGGCGGCAGTGAAGCTACAGAATACAACACGCTGGACAGGTGCGGACAGTTTCAGAGAATTCCTGATCCAGGGGGCACGCGTTCGAATCGCACCGCGGGCAGTTCCCCTTTTTCGCGTGCATGCAGCGCCCCCACTTCCCAACGGGTGCCCCCGCGCCACAGACGGCTGGTCGTTGACCGCCTAGCAGCCCGTTGAAAAACTGGTCGCCATCATCACTTCCGCGAAAGCAGGGGTCCAGAAGCATGCGGAAGATCTGGATTCCCGCGTTCGCGGGAATGACGGTCCAGGGCATCGGCGGACTTTTTCAACAGGCTGCTAGACACCCACGGGTACGTTCGCTTCCCAGTGGAGCCGCCTCGCGTTGACTGTGACCGGCGGAGGGTGGTAGCGACCGTGGTGCGAGGCGCGTGCGCCGTGTTCTCCTGCTCGTCGCAAGACGCAACCTGTGGATCCCGGCTGCGAGTGGCCGTTCATACCCTTCGGTGGGTCTTCCTGTCGCTCGTCACGCCCGCAGCCTCCGTGTGCGCGGCGGGGTTGCCGGACACCATCGACAAGGTGCGACCCGCCGTAGTTGCCGTCGGCACGGTGCAGGAGACGCGCCGCCCGCCGGCGGTGTTTCGGGCGACCGGGTTTGCCGTGGCGGACGGGCTCCACGTGCTTACCAATGCGCACGTGCTCCCGGACGCGCTCAACACCCCACAGAAGGAATATCTCGCCGTGTTCGTCGGCCGCGGCAAGAACTCCGCAGCGCGTGCCGCGACGCCGGTGGCCGTGGATCGGCAACACGATCTCGCCCTGCTCAAGATCGACGGCAGCCCGCTTCCAGCCCTGACGATGGACTGGTCGAAGCAGGTGCGCGAAGGGCAAGAGGTCAACTTCACCGGTTTTCCCATCGGCATCGTATTGGGCCTGTACCCCGTCACCCATCGCGGCATCGTCTCCGCCCGCACCCCGATCGTGATTCCAGCACCGTCGACGCGCCAACTCGACCCCACCCAGGTGCAGCGACTCAAGGACCCGTTTGAGGTCTTGCAACTGGACGCCATCGCCTATCCCGGCAACAGCGGCAGTCCCTTGTATGATCCCGGCAGTGGCCGCGTACTCGGTGTCGTCAACAGTGTATTCGTCAAGGAGAGCAAGGAAGCCCTCCTGCAACAGCCGAGCGGGATTTCCTACGCCATACCCATCGAGTATGCCGAGGCGTTGTTCAAGCAGGCCGGCCTGACGGCACGCTGACCCGGTGGGCCGGCCGCGCCAGCGCGGTCACCCCGCGCTTGTCGAGGCTTTCTTCCCTACCGCTCTTCCACGCGATCTTTTCGTACGACTGGCGTCGCCACGGCGACCGAGAGGATGACAACATCGTGGCGGGCGGGATAACCGGACGCCGGTGAGAGGCCCTCGATTAGCGTTTTTCGTTCATGGGCATGAAGTGTGCGTGCCACTACGTCATATGAAGCGAAACCCAGGAAGATGGACAATTGCCGGGCTGCTGGCTGTAGCCCTCATGTTACACGGCTTGGGTGCAGCGCCTCAGGCCAAAGCAGCCCTGAGAGTCGTATCGGATTGCAACGGGCAAGTTGACGGGACTCCGTGCCATGGGGACAACGGGGTGCTGGACCTCTGTTTCCTGATTGGTGCGACTTGTCAGAACAGCCTGTGCAGTGGGCCACGAGTATCCTGCGATCCCCCACAACAGTGCGCCACAAACACAGGCAATTGCATCACGCCCCTGCGCCGGGCTGAGGGAGTGCGCGCACGCTTGCGTTGAGCATCCTGTCATGGACGTGCCGGGGCGCGCCGCCCGCGGTAGGCGGTGGCCCGAGCGTGGCCTGCCAGTTTGGGTCCCCGAGCTGAGCCTGCTTACCGCGTCCGCGGACCGGGAGAATTGAACTCGTAGGCGCCGATCGTACAGGTCGTGCTGCCGGTACCGGGACGGACGAAGCCTCTCTGGTCCAAGTTCTTGGCTGCGGCGGCCCGACAAGCGGACGGGCTGCCGGCGTTGATCGCCGGGCTACCCGCTTGCACCGCGATCGTCTGCGTCGCACCGCCGTTGTTGGCCGGCCCCGCCGGGTCGAGTTTCGGATCGAGGTTGCTGAAGGAGCCCCGCGACAGGCGGAACCTACAGCGCCCGCCGGAATCGAGGTTGTGGCCCAGGTCGAAAATGGGGCCAATGCCGCCGCAGTTTCCATCTGACGGGCTGTTGGCAAGGATCGTATTCTTCAGGGTGAGTTGACCGGCGAACTTGTAGACCGCGGCGCCGTCGGCGGCGCCGTTGTTGGCAAACGTGCTGTTCGTCACTCTCGCGGTGCCCAGGCGATTGTAGATCCCGCCGCCGGCCCCCCTGCGCACTACTGCCGAAGAACGTGCTGTTGGTCACCCGCAGCACTCCCCAGTTGTAGTGAAGGTGGAGTTGGTGGCGGTGAGCTTCCCACCCTCGTTCGAGATAAGGATGCCGTCGAGGGTCACATTTGCAAGCGTCAGTGCGACGCGTGGGTTGACTAGCAGCCTGTTGAAAAAGCCCGCCGATGCCTTGGACCGTCATTCCCGCGAACGCGGGAATCCAGATCTTCCGCATGCTTCTGGACCCCGCTTTCGCGGGGGTGACGATGGCGACCAGTGTTTCCACGGGCTGCTAGCACAAGGCCCGAGATGCGGACAGCCCTCAGGGCAACGAGACCCCCACCGTCGATGCTGGTATCGGTTGTGATTTGCAGGGAACTCGTCACCGCAATTGTGGCGGGGTCCGAGCCACAATTGAAGGTGACGGCGCCCCCGCCCGCCACCGCCGCACCGAGCGCCGCGTCGGTGCAGCTCGCCGATGTGCCGCCGTCGCCTACTACCCCACCCGCGAGGGCAAGGGGCGGGAGGCTTAGGTATGCAAGGAGGAGCGGCATGCCCGCCGTGCCGCGTCGCATCCCTCTGAAGACACGCTTACAGCTCGTCACCGGCGCCGGCCGTTGGGCCGCAGCCCCGTCCGGGCTCTTCGATGTCGTTGAGCTCCGCGGATCTTTCATATCCACCCCTTTCGCGCTGCGCTCCGACGGGAAGGGCGGGTGCATCGCGCGCGCCGTTGCCCGGCACTGTTCAGACGAGGAATGTCAAGATTGTTTGATACAACTATACCTACTACTCGTTCGTACCATTTGTTGTCAAACGCCTTCGGTCGGGCGCTTCGGCCGCGCCCGCGCGTGGGTCAGAGGGCCGCGCAAAATCACCGTTGCCTCCAAACCTGCAGTTGACGAGCCCATGCCCATGATGGCACGTACCAATGGGAACGGTCGCAGCAGAGGAGCGCAGGCGCACATGAGCCAGCGTGCAGTGGAGCAGCTACTCGGACGAGTGATCACCGACTCCGAGTTCCGACGTCGCTTCTACGAGGACGCAGCGGCGGCCTGTGCTGCTGCGGGCTTGGAGCTGACGCCGCGTGAACGCGCCGCCGTGCAAGCACTCGACGACAGGGCGGTACGGGCGTTTGCGGCGCTGCTCGACCCCCGCATCGTGCGCGCGCCGCTCGGTCCCGGTCGCCGTACGGTCGTTCCGGCTCGTGCCAGACAACCAGCAGGAAAATGAAAGGCCGGAAGCCGACTCTCTCTGCTACATGTAGGAGGCCGTACCGTTATTGGCGTTCCGACAGCTGCTTGTAACGGCACAAGTGGCGGATGGCCTCGGAGTGCCGACCCAGGCCGTCGAGCAAGCGGCCCAGGTTGAAGTGGGCATCGGCAAACTCCGGGTCGGAGACCAGCGCCTTCTGGTAGTGCGCAACGGCCGCGGCAAAGTGACGCTGGTCCTCGAGGACGATGGCAAGATTATAGTGAGCGACCGGATCGTCCGGAGCGTTCGCGATGGCGAGGTGGTATAGACGTGCTGCCTCCGCGCCCTCGCCTTGCTCATGGAGGAGGCGGCCGAGGTTGATCTGCGCATCGGCCATTTCGGGCTCCAGTTCGAGAGCACGCCGATACGCATCGCAGGCGCCGGCAACGTCGGCACGTTGCTCGCGGGCCAGGGCGCGCTCGAACCAGGTGCGCGCATTGTGCGTCGGCTGCGGGGGCCGCACCATCTGACGACGGCCACGGCGTGCCGGAACCACACGGCGCGCCAGGCGCGCGAGGGCGTCGACCTCGAAGGCGAAGACGACCTGCCCGTTGTCCGGCTGCCAGGCCATGCCGCCGTCACGCGCTACGACGCGACGGCCGTCGGCATAGACACGCACACCGGAGAGCGGCCGCTCGGGTGGGAGCTGCGTCGCCAGCTCGGTGAGTGCGTGGCGCACCCGGCGCGGCGCAATGTCGGCGCGCAGGAGACCGTGCGCGGCGCGCAGCAGGACAAGATCCTGAAACGAGAACTCGAGTGTGCGGCCGTGGCGCGTTGGACGGCACAGGCCGGCACGCACCATCCCACGCACGCGGGCGGGTGGGATGCCGAGGATGCGCGCCACCTCCGCGGTGCGGAAGACCTCGGCCGGGCGGGACGACTGCTGACTAGCGTGCGGCGTGTGCATCGCCGGACACCGCGTGGCCAACGGAAGCGCGCAGCGGCAAGCCGGTTCTTAAGTCTGTGGCGACCGGCTTGTGGCTGTCCATTTACTTCGCTTTGGCGCTCACCTTGCGCGCCACCGCAGGCCGACCCTTCGCTTGTGCCGGACGCCGCTGTGCCGCCGCCGCGGGCGCCGCTGCCTGCTTTGCCGCCAGGCTGGCCTTGAGTGCTTCCATGAGATCGATGATCTGGGCGCGTGCCGGCTGCGCCGGTGCCGCGACGATTGCCTGCCCCGCCACCTTCTGCTCGATGAGTTCGAGGACCTTCTTGCGGTAGTCGTCTTCGTACTTCGTCGGCTCGAACGCCGGCGATGCCAGTTGCTCGATGAGCTGTACGGCCAGGTCGAGCTCGCCCGCCTTGAGCGTCAAACCCTCTCCGCGGTCGATCTCCTCGAAGCCGCGCACCTCGTCGGCATAGAAGAGGGCGTGCATCATCAAACCACCCTGCGCCTGCCGGAGCACAACCAACTCCTGCTTGCCGCGGGTGGCGAACTTTGCCACCGCCCCCTTGCCGGCTTGCGCCATGGCGTCGCAGAGCAGGCGGTAGGCTTTCTGGCCGCCTTTGTCCGGCCCGAGGAGGTAGGTCTTCTCGAAATAGATCGGATCGACCGTGCTGATGGGAACGAACTCCTCGATCTCGATCGACTGCTCCGTCTTCTCCTGGAGGGCACGCAGTTCGTCGTCGCTCAGCACCGCGTACTGATCCTTGGCGTACTCGTAGCCCTTCAGCATGGCGGTGCGTTCGACGATTTCGCCGCAGGTGGCGCACACGTACTGCTGGCGCAGGCGCGACTTGTCCTTGCCGTGCAGCAGATTGAAAGAGACCGACTTTGACTTGGTGGCGGCGTACAGCTTCACGGGCACCGAAACCAGCCCAAAGCTGATCGTTCCCGATGCGATGGCGTGTGCCGGCATAGCCTCACCTTTGAGTCTGACGGGGCGGCACCATATCATTGATCGGGTGGCGAGGCGAGGACCAACTGTAGCCGACCCTGGTGGGCCAAGCGACGCTCCGATGAGCGACGCGCGGCTGCGGGTCTACCGGGACAAGCGTGACGCGAGTCGTACGCCCGAGCCATTTGGGGGCGGGGTCAGTAGCGGCGGCGAACGCACGGGCGGGAGCTTCGTCGTGCAACAACACGCCGCCCGCCGCATGCATTGGGACCTGCGGTTGGAGGTGAATGGTGTTCTGGCGAGCTGGGCGGTGCCGCGCGGGCCATCGTCGGATCCCCAGGAGAAGCGGCTGGCGGTACGCACCGAGGATCACCCCATCGAATACGCCGACTTCGAGGGCACCATTCCGCCCGGCAACTACGGCGCCGGTGCCATGATCGTGTGGGACCGGGGAACATTCCATACGGTCGGCGGGACGGCGGTTGCCGATGACCTGACGCACGGCAAGCTGGATGTCGAGCTGCATGGTCACAAGCTGCAGGGCCGCTGGGCGCTGGTGCGTATCAAAGGGGAGGGCGGCAAGGATTGGCTGCTGATCAAGAAAGGTGGCGGTGTGACCGCGGGACCCGAGTTGGTGGTGGCGCAGCCGCGTTCGGTGCTGTCGGGGCTGACGGTGAGCGAACTCGGCGCAGGGACGCGGCGCACCAGCGAGCTGGCGGCGCGGGCGCAAGCGGCCGGGGCGCCGCGGCGCGGGCTCGACGCTGCGCAGATCCGTCCGATGCTCGCCGAAACTGCCGCGCACGCGTTCTCACGCGACGGCTGGCTGTTCGAGCTGAAGTACGACGGCGTGCGCATCCTGGCGGCGCGGGCGCCGACGGGAAGCGTCACCCTCTACTACCGCACCGGTCGCGACACCACTGCAACCTTTCCCGAGATCGCGCGCGCCGTGGCACACCTGCCGTGTGACGATTTCATCCTCGATGGAGAGGTGGTTGCCTTGGACGAGCGGGGTATTGCCTCGTTCGAGCTGCTGCAGCAGCGCCTGGGGCAAACCGATGCGAACACGCTGCGGCGTGCGGCGGTCGAGGTTCCGGTGATCATGTTCTGCTTCGATCTCCTCGCCGTTGCCGGTCACGACCTGCGCACAGTACCGCTCAGCGTTCGCAAGGAGCTGCTGAATAGCCTCGTGCCGCGGGTCGGGGTGGTGCGCTTCGCAGACCACGTGGAGCGTGAGGGCGAGGCCCTGTTCGACGAAATCAACACGCGGCGGTTGGAAGGCGTCGTGGCCAAACGCGCCGCATCGCCGTACCGCAGCGGCCGGCGCTCGCCCGACTGGCTGAAGATCAAGGCGCTGCAGACAGCTGACGTCGCCATCGTCGGTTACCTGCGCGGCAAGGGCGCACGACACGATCTGGGTTCGCTGATGGTGGCATGGCGGAGCGACGGCGAGCTGGAGTACGCCGGTAACGTCGGCACCGGACTCGATGCACCGACCCTCGCGGCGCTGCTGCCACAGCTGCAGCAGGCGACGCGCAACACTCCCGCATTTCGTGGTACGCCCGCCGGGCCGGCACGTGATCAGGTGTTCGTCGAGCCCCGGCTGGTAGCCGAAGTGCGCTTTATCGAGGTTACGAGCAGCGGTTATTTGCGCCAACCGGTGTTCCTGCGTCTGCGCGACGACAAGTCTGTCGAGGAGTGTGATCACCTGCCGGTGCCGCATGTGCGACCGCAGGTGTTGCCGGCGTCGGCCGTGACCCCGCAGCCGACGCGACCGCCCGGCGACCTCCGCTTGAGCAACCTGGACAAGGTGTTTTGGCCGGCGGAGGGTTACACCAAAGGTGACCTGGTGCGCTACTATGAGGAAGTCTGGCCATGGCTCGCGCCCTACCTACGTGATCGCCCGGTGGTATTGACACGCTACCCCGACGGCATCACCGGCAAGAGCTTCTTCCAGAAGAATGCCCCTGGATTTACGCCTGAATGGGTCCAGACCTTTCGCATCGAGGACACCGACTACTTCATCTGCAACGACCTGCAGACGCTGCTCTACGTCATTAATTCCGGATGCATTCCACTGCATGTGTGGAGCGCCCGGCGCGACACGCTCGATCGGCCCGACTGGACCATTCTGGACCTCGACCCCAAGGGGGCTCCATTCCAACACGTCATCGCGGTTGCGCACCGCATCCACACCCTGCTCGACGAGCTGGCGGTGCCGCATTTCGTCAAGACGTCGGGGCAGGACGGGCTGCATGTACTGGTGCCGCTCGGGGCGCTGCTCACGCATGCGGAGGCGCGCGCGTTCGCTGAAGTGTTGGCCCGCATCATCGCCGACGAGCAGTCCGACATCGCCACTGTAACGCGCGCCGTCGGGGCACGTCAGGGAAAGGTATACGTCGATTTTCTGCAGAACGGGCAGGGCAAGACGATCGTCGCCCCGTTTTCGGTGCGCCCGCGCGCCGGCGCGCCGGTGTCGACGCCGCTGCGTTGGCGCGAAGTCGGCGCGCGCTTGGACCCAGCGCGTTTCACCATACGGACGGTTCCTCCGCGCCTGCGCCGCATCGGCGATCCCATGCGCCAGGTGCTGGAGGTGCGGACCGACATTCACGCCGCCTTGGCGGCGCTGAGCACGCGCCTGCGCTGAGCACGGCGGCAGATAAAATTTTCGTTTCAGCCGACTTTGCCCTTCCCTTCCGGTCAAATGCCGAGTAGATTCCTCGCTGCAACTTCCAGGGTCGTGCCTGCGCCACAGATGCAGTGGGCGCGCCTATGGTCTCGCCACCGCGGTGCCGTGACGGGCGCTGTGAGGATTGGCGGGTAACGGGACACACGAAAGGATACAGGAGGTTTGAGGATGTCGACCCGCGGTCACCGGGCTACGGAGGAGCTTCAGGCGCCTGGGTATTCTGCCCAGGCAGCAGTCGAGGATGCGGAGCCCGGGAGCAACGAGCGGCCCCAGGCCCAGGGTGTCGAGCGTGCCTTCGACAGCGCCGCCCCACAAGGATCGGGGCGCCGGCGCCGACGCCGGCATCGTTCACCGAAAGGGAAGCGCCGCAACCACACCGGACAGGGTGGTACGCCACACGTCGAGATCGTAAGTCGCGAGCGGATGTTTCAGGACATCGAAGGCTTGTTGCGACAGATTCGCGAGCGGGCGGAAGAGTCGGTGGTGTGGACGGAAGAACAATTGAGCGACTTTACCCAGACCGTGACCGGCTTTACCAAGTCGATGGAGCAAGAAGGCGAGCAGGTCTCGCAGCGCATGCGCAGCGAGTACCAGCGCATCCGCGAGAAGCTCAGCCAGGCGCTCAGGGGCTAGTAGAACCCGCAAACCCAGAACACAGCGAGGGCGTGCAAGATCAGTCGGTGTTGTCTGCGTTCTGGAGTCTGTGTTCTCTGATCTGGCGTCTACGACAAGTCCGCCGCCGTCACCAGGTTGCCTTGGTTGTTCTCGACGGCGCGCCAGACGCGGCGCGCCAGTTCCTCGGTTGCCCAATGCTGCTGTGCGAGGAATGTGGCCGCATCCACTGAGAGGGCCGGTGGCTCCTTTCCCTGCGTGGCGGCGAACTGCTCGAGGAGATGGGCAGCAATCAAGAGAATCTCGTCATCGGTGTCACGCACCGGATGGACGAGTACGAGATGGTGCCCTGGTGCTTGTCGGGTCGTGAACGGCTGGCGCTTCGCGGGTCGTCTCATTGCAGTCCTGTCGTGCCTCTCGCCGTCCCTCTCGACGCAAGCGATATGCCAGACGGCATTGGCCGCGCCGTGAAGCTGCCGCACCCGAAGCGCGGTAGCACTGGGTGTAACTGAGCGTCTGATTCTTGGCAGACCGTCGAGACGGTCCCGCGTGGACTGCTCCGCGGTGCCACGGTGGGGTGTGCGGCATGCCCAGTGCTGTGCGGCATGCATGGGCAGGCGCGGGGGGGGAGTTGACGGTTACTTGCTCTCGATGCCGTGCTTTTCGAGGCGGTAGCGTAGCGCGCCGCGGCCGATACCTAGCAGGCGTGCAGCGCGGGAGAGATTGTGCCCGGCGCGCTCGAGCGCCTGCAGCAGCAGCGTGCGCTCGATGCGGGCGAGATCAATACCGTCGGTGGGCAGCGTCACCTCGGCAGGGGCACCGGGGTTGTCGCTCGGAAAGTCGGCTGCAGTGATGAGATTGCCACGACTGATGATCACCGCGCGCTCGATGGCGTTGGCGAGCTCGCGCACGTTCCCTTCCCATGGCGCATTCAGCAGAAAGTTCACCGCATCCTGTGAGAAGCCGGGCAGCTGCTTGGTGGTCTGGCGGGCAAAGTCACCAAGAATCCGTGAGGCCAGGGGGAGGATGTCCTTGCGGCGCTCGCGCAGCGGCGGAATGTGGATCGGGAAGACGTTGAGACGAAAGAACAGATCTTCACGGAACTGTTTGGCGCGCACGCGCTGGCGCAGGTCGGCGTTGGTGGCCGCCATGAGCCGCGCGGCGACGCGCACCGGCTGTGTACCGCCCACCGGGATCATTTCGCGCGTCTCGATCACCCGCAGCAACTTCGCTTGCGCCGCCAGGGGGAGATCACCGATCTCGTCCAGGAGCAGGCTGCCGGTGGCGGCCTGTTCCAACAGTCCGGCCTTGCGCTGTTGTGCGCCGGTGAACGCCCCCTTCTCGTGTCCGAAGAGCTCACTTTCCACCAGGGTATCCGGAATCGCGGCACAGTTGAGCGCGAAGAACGGCCCATTGCGGCGGCCACTGTTGTAATGGATGGCGCGCGCCAGGACCTCTTTGCCGACGCCGCTCTCGCCGGTGATCAGGACGATGACCTCGCGTTGTGCCGCCTCTTCCGCAAGCCGCACGACCTTCTGCATCTGCGGCGAGACGGCGACCAATTGGGAGAAGTCGTAAGTGTTCTCGACGACCTCGCGCAAGCGCCGATTCTCGGCCACCAGGGTCTTCAAAGCCAGCGCCTTCTCGACCAGGGCGAGCAACACCTCGCTGCGCACGGGCTTGGTGAGGAAGTCGAAGGCGCCAGCCTTCATCGCCTCGACGGCACGCTCGACCGAGCCGTGCGCCGTGACCACAATGGCTTGCAGGTTCGGGTCTTCCTGGCGCAGCCGCTTGAGCAGGGTGATGCCGTCCATCTCCGGCATCGACAGGTCGACCAAAGCGAGGTCGATCTTGTGTTCCGCGTAGAGCTTGAGTGCCTGGCGGCCCGACGGGGCGCTGCAGACCGCGTAACCGTCGCGTTGCAGCATATATTCGAGAATCCGCCGGTTGTCCGCTTCGTCGTCGACAACCAAAACGCAGCCTTTGGACATAGTCTCGGAGGGCGATGGTAGCAAAAGTGAATTGCGCATCAAACCTTTTGCCAATGTCGCGGCGCTGACGAACGCAATCGCACTGGGCCAGCGGTTGAATTGCAAGCGCTCAGAGGCGTGGGTATTGTCCGCCGCATGGGCTCCGTGAAGCGCGCCTGTCTGCGGCTCGGGATCGCCGCCACCGTGTCGCTCCTGCTCGCGCTTGCCGTCCTGATGTTTCTGGTCGAAGCCCCCCCGGTGGGCACCTGGTTTTTGGCGTCAGCCGCGTTGGCGGCCGCGTCCTTCCTTACGGCGCTGATCGCCGCGCACTTTGAGCAGTGAGCGCCGCGCGTGCACAGCTGCCCGAGCTGCAGCGCAGCATCGACCGCTTGGCACGCGCGGTGCGCGCGCTGCGCGCGCACCGCGACGGTGCAACCAGCGTGGTGTTGCGCCAGGCACTGCTGCGGCGTGGGCTGCTGTGGAAGAAGGTCGTGCACAACGGCTGTGTCCTGCCACGGACACGCAAGGGGCGAGACGAATGCTACCAGTTGCTGCACCACTATTCGTTTCGCCTGTTCCTGCGCGATGTCATCAAGCATCGCCAGCGCTTCGGCATCAGCGACTTGCAGCACTATTGCTCGGCGGCGACCGCTCGCCGGTACCTCGACTGGTTGATCGATCGCCGATTGGTGCGGCGAACGGGACGCCGGTACCACCTCGCCGTCGACACCCACTCCTTTGGTTCTACCTTGGAGTGGTTCGTGGCCAGCGTCTTGGAAAAAGAGTACGGCATCCCAGCTGTCTGGAACGTGCGGCTCGATGCCGCGCGCGGCGGCGGCGACTACGACGTCATCGGTTTTCAGGACGGCGCCTGCATCTACGTCGAGACCAAGTCGTCGCCGCCGCGCAACATTGAAACCCGGCAAATTCATGCCTTCTTTGATCGGCTGGAAACGCTGCGCCCGCAGGTGGCCATTTTCCTCAACGACACCCAGCTGCGCATGGGAGACAAGATTGCCGTCCTCTTCGCCGCGGAACTGCAGCAGCGTTTGGGTCGGCGGATGCAGCGGCGCCGCGTCGAACGACTGAGCGGCGAGCTGTTTACCATCGGCGGACAGGTGTTCATTGCCAACAGCGATCCCGATCTCGCCGACAACCTCGGCGTCTGCCTGGCCCACTACTTTCGCGGCCAGGGCTTTCATATGGACGGAGGCGCATGAGCGCGTTGCTGCAACGTTTGGCGTGGAGTGTGGTGATCTTGCTGGGCGTGAGCTTCCTGACCTTCACAGTGGCGTACGTGATTCCCAGCGACCCGGCACGCACCGTGGCGGGCCCGAAGGCCGATCGCCAGACGTTGGCGACGATCCGTAGAGAACTGGGGCTCGACCAACCGCTGCCCGTGCAATACGCGCGCTACGTCACCCGCCTCCTGCGCGGCGACTTCGGCCGCTCGTACCTGACGCGGCAGAACGTTCTCGACGCCATTCTCGATCGCCTGCCGGCGACGGCGTTCTTGGCGCTCGCCAGTCTCGTTCCGTCGGCTCTGGTCGGTATCGGCGTGGGCTGCTTGACGGCACGCACCCGGGGGGCCGCGGCGGATCTGTCCGTGCTGACGGGATCGCTGGTGCTGCTGTCCGTGCCACCGTTTTGGCTGGGTATGCTGCTGTTGTACTTCTTCGCCTATCGTTTACAGCTGCTGCCGCTCGGTGGTTTCGGTGCGGCGAACGTCGTGCTGCCCGCGTGTGCCCTGGGTTGCGGCAATGCGGCGTACTACGCGCGGCTGCTACACACGAATCTGCGTGAGGTGTTGGATCAAGACTACATCCGCACGGCGCGCGCGAAAGGACTCACACCGCTACAGGTCTACGGTAAGCATGCGCTGCGCAATGCGTTGATTCCGCTGACGACACTGCTGGGCCTTGATCTGGCCGCGCTGCTGAGCGGTGTCGTTCTCACCGAAACCGTGTTCAACTGGCCCGGGCTCGGACGCTTGGCGGTCGAGGCGGTGTTCAACCAGGACATCCCGGTCATCATGGGTACCGTTCTCTTCAGTGCGTTGCTCATCGTCGGCGCCAACGTAATCGTCGACTGCTTGTACCTGTTGATCGACCCACGCATCCGTTACCGGCGCACATGAGCGCACCACAGGGCAGTCGCGAGTCGAGCACATGGCGATGCAGATAGGGCAGGGGAGGGAACGTGTCCTCAGCTGGGTCGGGGGCGTCATGGTCGCGCTGATGGTGCTGGCCGCGCTGGCAGCCCCGTGGCTGGCGCCGTTCGATCCGCTGAAGGCCGTCGCCCCGAGCTTCGGTGATCCGGCGCCACCCGGGCTGCCTTTCCTCCTTGGAACCGATGAGTTGGGACGCGACGTGCTGAGCCGCTTGCTGTACGGCGCCCGGGTCTCGCTGCTCGTGGCGACCGTTGCGACGACGATGACCCTGGTCATCGGCGTGGCCGTTGGCGTCAGTGCGGGCTACCTGGGCGGCTGGGTCGACACGGCGCTGATGCGGCTGACAGACGTGGTGCTGGCGTTCCCCGCACTGCTGTTGGCGATCGCACTGGCGGCACTGTTCGAACCCGGGCTGGGCACGATCTTCGTGGTCATCGGCGTGGTCAGCTGGACCGGTGTGGCGCGTACCGTGCGTGGCGAAGTCCTGTCGTTGCGGGAACGCGACTACCTCACGGCGGCGCGCGCACTGGGCAGCTGGCCAGGGCGCCTCATGCTGCGTCACGTCATCCCCAACGTGCTTCCCACAATCATCGTCATGGGTGCACTCAGCACGTCCAATACCGTCCTCCTTGACGCCGGCCTTAGCTATCTGGGCCTGGGAGTTCCGGTGCCGACACCCAGCTGGGGGCGAATGATCAGCGATAGCCAAACATACTACCGGCTGGCCCCGTGGCTGATGATCTCCCCGGGGCTGGCGATCGTGTATGCCGTCGCGGCATTCAATTTCCTCGGCTACGGCCTGCTGGCACGCTTTGGTCGCCGCGATGGTGGGTCATGAGACGCACCCTGGTGGCTTGGCTCCTCGTATTGTCGGCGGCCGGCTGTGCGCCGTCATCCTCCGGTGAGGCGCCGGTCGGCGAACCCTACCTGCGGCTTGCCGACCAGGACGACATTCCTACGCTCGATCCCGCCCGCGGCTACGACACCGCCTCGTGGCAGTTCGAGCAAATGCTGTTCAACACGCTGGTCGACTACGACACGGACGGGAATCTGGTGCCCGAGCTGGCCCGTGCATGGGAGGTGTCCGAAGATCAGCGTACGTTCACGTTTCACCTGCGTTCTGACGTGCGCTTTACCAACGGCCGGCCGGTAGAAGCTGCCGATCTGCGCTTCGCCATCGCGCGCGTGCTCAGCCCGCAGGCGCATTCGCAAGGCGCGGAATTCTTCCGCGGCATCGTCGGCGCCGACGCCTGCACCGGGGAGGGCTGCGAGATTCAGGGCATCGAGACGCCCGATCCCCATCTGCTGCGCATCCATCTGCGAGAGTTCGATCCGCTCTTCTTGGACAAGCTGGCGATGCCGTTCGCCGCAGCCGTGCCGGCGGAGGAGGTGGCACGCTGGGGCGAAGACTTCGCGCGCCACCCGGTGGGCAGTGGGCCATTCAAATTACAGGAGTGGGCACCCGGGCAGCGGCTGCTGTTCGTCCGCAACCCCGACTATTTCGTTCCCGGCGTGCCACGCCTGGCCGGGGTGCTGCGCCTGGTAGGCGTCAATGACGATCTCGCGTGGCTGAAATACAAGTCCGGCCAGTTGGACGTTGCCAACATTCCACCGGCCGAGTTCCCAGGCGTGATTCGCGATCCGCAGTTGCAACCGCTGCTCCGCCACGTCACCACCATGCGCACCAGTTACCTGGGCATGAAGTGTACGCTGCCACCGTTCACCGACCAGCGGGTGCGTCAGGCCATGAACTACGCCGTGAACAAGGAGAAGCTGCTGCGCTTGATCAACAACCGCGGCGTGGTTGCCAGGGGCTTCGTGCCGCCGAACATGCCGGGGTACAATCCGAACGTACCCGGTTATCCATTCGATCCGCAGCGGGCGCGGGCCCTGTTGACGGAGGCGGGCTACGCCGACGGCTTCGCCACGACGTTGTGGATTCGGTCCGATGAAACGACGCGCCGCCTGGCGCAGTCGGTGCAGCAGGACCTCGCCGATGTCAAGGTGACCGTGCGCATCAAAGCGCTGGCGTGGGGACCGTTCCTCGAAGCGGTGCGGGCGCCGGATCTGGTGCCGTTCTTCTATCTGGGGTGGGAGGCGGATTTTCCCGACCCCAGCAACTTCCTCGAGGTACTGCTGGATTCCAAGAACATCGGGACCAACAACAACACCGACTACAGCAACCCGGAAGTCGACGGGTTACTCGCCCAGGCGGCGCGCACGGTGGACCGGACAGCACGTCTGCAACTGCTGCAGCGCGCCGAGCTGATCGCCATTGCGGACGCGCCCTGGGTGTTCTTGTTTCACCCGGTGGGCTACGACATCGTCAGCCGGCGTGTGCGCGATTTCGAGCTGCATCCGCTACGGCCGGCGCGTTTCGAGCACGTGTGGTTGGCGGATGACGCCGTAGGCGGCAAGCCCTGAGTGACCCGCAACTTGTCGGACCCCTTGGAAAGGTGGCCGGCCCGAGCGGGCCGTCGAGAGGCCGCCCGCCGCAGCCCTAGCGCACTGCAACGGGTCGCGCCAGTGCTTGCTGTGCCTGCATTTTGAAGATCAAATCTGTGACCCGTGTCGCGACGCGGAGCTTCGCTGCCAGCTCTTCGGTGCGTCGATGTTCCTCGTCGAGGCGGGCGCGCAAGGCTTGGTTGTCGGCGCGCACTGACGTTGGGTTGCTGTCGTCCGATGCGGCACCCGATGCGGCTGCTGCTTGAGCAGCCGCCAGCTGTCGCTCCAGCTCGGCGGTGCGCTGCTGGCTGGCGGCGAGGTTGCGATTGAAGTTCTCGGTGATGGCTTCCTTCTCGGCGCGCAGGCGATCGATGCGCGCCTCCAGCTCGGCGTTCTGTGGGCTGTCATCGGTTTGCGGCGCGTGCGCCGCCTGCTCCTGCAGGACGCGCAACTCGTCGGCCAGGCGTTCGCGCTGCATGCGTTCAGCAGCCAAGGCGTCGCGCAGATCGACGATCTCTGACTTGGCGGTGGCCAGCTCGACTGCGGGATCCCCGGGGTCCGCCAAGGGGGGCGTCGAGGTCTCTTCCTTGAGACGCTGCAACTGGGTTTCGACTGCCTCCCGCCGCTGCTGCTCTTGGGTGAGTGCGGTGCGGAGGGAGGCGATGACCGCCGGCTCTCCCTGCGCTTCGGTCTGCGATGGGGCGTCATGTTCCGCTTCAGCCTGTACTGCTGCTGGCGCCGCGGCGGGCGGCGGCGCTTCGCCGTTTGTGGCGCCTCCTCCCTCATCAGATCCCGGCTCCTGTACGTCTACTGCCGGCGCGGCAGCGATGTGTGGCGCGTCCCGCTCGGCCGTCGTGCGCCACTCGGCAGCCTGCTCGCGGAGCTGTTGCACCTCGGCTTGCAGCTGCTCGATCTGCTGGCCGCGCTCTTCGAGTTGCTGCTGCAGTGCCACGTTGCGTTCTTGCTCGCGCGCCAACAGTTGCCCGAAGGCGTATGAACGGCCGCCCTCCAACGGACCGGCACCGGGATCAATGGGGGCGACGCCCGCATCGGACCTTGGAGCGGAAGCGACGCGCACCGCTGGCGTACACGCGGCGAGTGCCGCAAGTAGGGTGCAGGCGACAGCCGTTGTGGACCGCATTACCCACACATGCCATCCCCGCGCCATCAGCTCTGAGGGTACCGCTTGATGGCAACCTTGTCCAATCGCTTTTGAGGTTTCGAAAGGGCGGGCCGCCGCAGGGCAGGGCGTCGCATCTCAGGCCCAGGCTGCGGGTTGCTGCCGTGACGAATGCCCGGGGTCCGCGGCCTGCGACCTGCACTCTCCTCGGAATCACGCGGCGTTGGGCAGCGACACCTCTGTGTACTCGACCTGGCACGGCGGACCGTTCGCGTGCCAGAAGCGGAAGCGCCCTGCGCGCGCGGCGTACACCAGGATGCTCGACGAGCGTGTGCCGAAACGCTCGGTGTGTACGCAGAGGTTGTTCGGTGGGCCGTCACTGCGCGGATCGAGCGGTGTCGAGTGGTCAGAGAGAATGCTGTGCAACGCGGCGAGCAGCGCGGCAATACTGTCGGCTCGCAAGTGCTGTCGAACCGCATCGAAGAGGGCGTAGGACTTGGCGATCCGCGGGCATTCGAAGTCGTTGAGTTCCAGATTGGTGAGCAGATGCAGCCCTGGTGTCAGCAGGGTGGACGACATGGTCCCGCTGACGTTACCGGTCACCGATGCGGTGTCCGGTGCGGCGATCAGCAGGTTGAACGGGTTGTAGAGCGTGCCGGGATCACGTTCGAGGGCGGTGCGCGCCTCCGTCACGGAGGCAGCACGCAAGGCTTCCATGCAGAGCTGGCCGCGCGAGCGTCGCGTCGGATCGGGTGCGGTGCTGCTGCGCCGATTGACGATGCCCGCAACCACGCGGTGCGCGTTGACCCCCAGCCACGTACCGCCCGCCACCAGGTCTTGCCCCGCCACGATCCACGGGTCGCCGGCGAGCTGCACGGGCGGCGTGGCCGGCCGCTCGTAGAACTCATCGCGGTTGGCGGCCACGACGACGGGAAAGTCGTCGCTCGCCTGGAAGTAGATGGCCAGCGTGCACACCGGCGCAAGTATAGCGTGCTGGATCCACGAACGTCGAGGTGGCGCAACGCCGCGGGCGTCCCAGTCAATTGTCTTAGTGGGGATGCTATGTTAGCGTTCCTCTTCGATGCCATCACATGACGGAACGTTTGTGTCCATTGAAGACGTCATCGAGCGCTTCGGTCAGCAACGCTACATCTGCAACCGGCGCATCGCGACGGTTGTCTACCTCGCCAACCACCTGGGGAAACCGATCCTCGTCGAGGGCCCGGCAGGTGTCGGCAAGACCGAGCTGGCCAAGGTCGTGGCAGGGGCGCTCGATCACGAGCTGATCCGCTTGCAGTGCTACGAAGGCCTCGACGAAGCCAAGGCGCTCTATGAATGGGAGTACGCCAAACAGCTGCTTTACACGCAGATTCTCAAGGACAAGATCAGTGAAGTCCTGGGTGGCGCTAAGTCGTTGAAACAAGCCGTCGACCGCATCGCCAGCGAGGATGATGTCTTCTTCTCCGACCGGTTCATCCTACCGCGCCCGTTGCTACGTGCCATTTCGGCGGCGGCGCCGACGGTCCTGCTGATCGACGAGATCGACAAGGCGGACACCGAGTTCGAGGCGTTCCTGCTCGAAGTCCTGAGCGACTTCCAGGTGAGTGTCCCGGAACTGGGCACGCTGCGCGCCAAGCACATCCCGCTGGTGGTGTTGACCAGCAACAATGCGCGCGAGATGTCCGACGCCTTGAAGCGCCGCTGCTTGCACCTCTACATCGACTTCCCGGCGGCGAGCCAGGAGCTGGAGATCGTGCGCTTGAAGGTGCCGAACATCTCCGAGAGCTTGGCGCAAGAGGTGGTCAACGTCGTGCAGCGTATCCGCCAGCTCGATCTCAAGAAAACGCCCTCCATCAGCGAAACGCTCGACTGGGCCAAAGCGCTGACCTTGCTCAATGCCGATCGGCTCGACGAGCACACCGTCAACGACACGCTGAACACGATCCTTAAGTACGAGGGCGATATCCGGAAGGCGCAGGACGAGCTGAAGGATTACCTCCAGAAGCAGAAGGCCAAGCACCAGGAGCTGCCGCAGGTCGAAAGCGACAAGGACCTGCTGCATTGAGCGGCACGCCGAAGGTCCTTTCGACCGCATGGACGACAAGATCATCGAGTTCACCGGCCTACTGCGGCAGAACGGCGTGCGGGTGTCGATGGCAGAGAACATCGACAGCTTCCACGCCCTCGAGCTGCTCGGGTTTGGCGATCGCAGCGTGTTCAAGGACGCCTTGCGCGCCACCATGGTGAAGCGCGCCGTCGACGCCGCCACATACGACGAGCTGTTCGACCTGTATTTCACCGGCCTCGGTGAGATCATCAAGCGCAGCGCAACGTCCTTGATGGGGCAGATGCAACTCGACGAGGCGGAGTTCCAGCAGCTGCTCGATACGCTGGCGAAGCTCCTTGCGGAGCTCGAGGTGAACCTCTCGGAGCTGGCGCAGTTCCTCCTCAGCAACAACACCGGCCAGCTCGAGAAGGCGCTGCGCGAGGCCGCCGGCGCGGCGCAGCTGCAGAACATCCAGCGGTCGTTCCAGGAGGGACGCTACAGCCACGCCATGGCACAGATGCTGGGCCTCGGCGCACTCGGTGAAGAGCTGGATGCCCTCAAGCAACGCCTCGACGAGGCGGACATCGATCCGGCGCTGCGCGCGCAACTGCAGCAGCTGATCGACAAGCGCCTGCAAGACCTCACGGACATGATCAAGCGGGCCGTGCGTGCCGAGCTCGAAAAGCAGGACCACTCCCTGCGCGAGAACCAGCGCCTGCAGAGCCTGGCCGAGAAGAGCTTCTACTATCTCTCCGAGGACGAGATCCGCCGCATGAAAGAGGCGGTGGCGAAGCTGGCCCAGCGGCTGAAGAATGTCGTCGCGATCCGCCGGCGCCAGGCCAAGCGCGGCAAGTTCGACTTGAAGGCCACGCTGCGCAAGAACCTGCAGTACGGTGGTGTGCCGTTCCGGATCCAATTCGACCGCAAGGTGCGCGACAAGCCGCAGGTGATCGTCCTCTGCGACGTCTCCGACTCGGTGCGCAACGTCTCGCGCTTCATGCTGCAATTCGTCTACTCGCTGCAGGATCTCTACTCACGCGTGCGCAGCTTCATCTTCGTCAGCGATGTCGGCGAGATCACACAGCTCTTCGAAGAGCAGGAGATCAACGAGGCCATCGAGCACGCGCTCACGGGCAGTCTCATCAACGTGTTTGCGCACTCCGACTTCGGCCGCGCGTTTCGCAGTTTTCACCGCGATTACATCGGGGCGGTGAACAACAAGACTACGGTGATCGTCCTCGGGGACGCCCGCAACAACTACAACCTGCCGCACGAATGGGTGTTGAAGGAGATCCGCCAGCGCGCCAAGCAGCTCATCTGGCTCAACCCGGAGAACCGCCTCACCTGGGGCTTCGGAGACAGCGAGATGGATCGGTACCTGCCGTACTGCGACATGGTGGAGGAGTGCCGCAACCTGAATCAACTGTACCGCGTCATCGATCGGCTGGTGCGCTGAGCGCGGGAAAAGGGGATTGACCTCACGAAACGTTTCTGCGCAGAATGACAGCACATGAGTCTTGAGAACTCCATACTGATGAGCGTCGGCGGGCTCACGCTTGATCCGGTTACCAAGAGTCCCATCGTCATCCTGAAGGATCGCGACAACAAGCTGAATCTCCCGATCTGGATCGGTTTGCTCGAAGCCACGGCGATGGCCACCGAGTTGGAAGGCATCAAGATGGCGCGGCCGATGACGCACGACCTGTTGCGCAACGTGCTCGCCGAGCTCGGTGCAACTGTCGAGTGCATCGAGATCACCGACCTGAAGGACAACACGTACTTTGCGCTCATCCATCTGCAGATCAATGGATCGCGTCGAACGATCGACTCGCGGCCGAGCGACGCCATCTCGCTGGCGCTGCGTACCAAGAGCCCGATCTATGTCGATAAGCGTGTCATCGAAACATCCAGCGTCCTGCAGCAGAGCGAAGAGGCGAATGATACCAACCTCTCCAACGTTTCGCGCGACAAGTGGGCCGAGATCTTGGAGAAGATGTCCCCCGACGACTTCAAGTACAAGATGTAATTCCACACCTCAGCCCGATGCGGCGGAGGTTATTTCACCCTGACAATTGGAGCCTATGGCACGCCAGCGCTTTCGTCGTAAAGACCTGAAACGTCCCGATGAGTTCGTCACCTGGGGCCGCGCCTTCATCGTGTGGGCGCGTGAGAACGTGCAGACGCTCGCATGGGCGGCTGGCGGCTTCACGATTGCCGTGGTCGTCATCGCGGGCTTCTTCTCCCTGCGCAGCGCACGGACACGCCAGGCGAATGAAGATCTCGCGCAGGCCCTGGAGGGATTCCGCTCCGGGCGCTACCGTGAGGCCGCGAACCAACTCGCGGGCGTTGCCGATCGCTGGCAGGCGACGCCCATCGGGGGCATCGCAGCGCTGTACGCCGCCCAAGCCGAGGTACGGGCCGACAATACCGATGCCGCCAACAGCCGGCTGCGCGATGTCCTCAACGGCGGACAGCCCGCGTCGTACCTGCACCAGCAAGCACTCGTCGATCTGGCGTTCGTCTTTGAGCGCAAAGGCGACCTGGCGGCAGCCGCCGACCAGTATGCGCAGGCCGCCAGCAGCGACGGTCCGTACACGGCGACGGCAATTCTCGGCGAGGCTCGCTGTCGTGAGCAGGCAGGGGAGAAGGAGAAGGCGCGGACGCTCTATGAGCGCTTCGCGCAGGAGTTCTCGCAGGCGCCAGAGATCGAGGTCGTGCAGGCGAAGATCGCGGCCCTCAAGGGCTGAGCGCCTCCAGCTACTACTTTCCATAACATATCTTATCAGACATAGTGCCGATCGCTGGCGCCAACTGCTTTCGGGGCCGACCTGGCGCAGCAATGGCTTTGAAAGCCTTGCCTGAAGTTGCTACCGTCGCGCCGCGACATGGCGGCGCGCGCGCACTTTGAGGCCGGAACGCTCCACGAAGAGGACTTCACCCGCTTCAACTATTGGCTGTGGATCACGCGCCTGCGGTCGATCGCTGGGCTGCTGACACTGGCCGTACTTCTGCGCTGGGCGGCGCCGCAGTCGGTGCGGATCACGCCGGTCATTCTTATCTGTGCGGCTGATCTCGCGCCGTCGCTCCTCTATCACTGGTGGCTGCGGCGCCGCCGTCACTTGCGGCTGCTGGCCTACGTGCAGCTCATGGCCGACACGCTGGCCATCGTTGCTGGCCTGTCCTTCATCACGCAATCAGCCGTGCTCTTTCACTTCCTGCTGCTGTTGCCGGTTGTCCCGGCAACCATGATCGAGTGGCAGTGCGGCGTCGTCATCGCCATGCTGGCGACCGCGGGGCACCTGCTCCTGCTGGGGCATCACGGCGCCGACCTGATTTCCGTAGCCGGCCTTTTGCCACCCGCCTCCTTCTTCCTGATTGCCAGCCAGTCGCGGTTCTACGCGCAACATCTGGCACAGAAGAATGTCGACCTGGCAGCGGTGGCTGCCTCGCTCAACGAGTCGAATGTGCGCTTGGAGGAAGAGGCAGCGGTGGCGGGCGCGCTACTGCGTGCCGCACAGGCGCTGACGGCGTCGCTCGACCCGCACGAGATTCTCGCACGCCTGAATGATGTCGTGCGGCAGGCGCTCGGCTGCGAGTGGAGCGTGACGATGTTGCACGACAAGCAGCGCGACGTCTTTCGGGTGGCGGCAGCGTCGGGGACCAGTCCGCGCATCTTGGACGAGGTGCGCAACTTCGAGTTTCCGTCCACCAGCGCACCGCTGTTTGCAGCGCTCGCGCAGCACGGCCTGGTGGCTGTGGAGAATCGCAGCTCGGGGCTGTTTCCCGAGGCCCTGATGCAGCGCTGGCGGATGGCGTCGTTCCTGTGCGCTGATCTGCAACGTGCCGGCGCCTCCGTCGGCTTGCTGGCGGCGGGCTTCAACGAACGCACCGGGCCGTTCTCGCCACGCGAGCAGCGCCTGTTTCGCAGCATTGCCCAGCAAGCCGCCGTGACGCTTGAGAATGCGCGCCTGGTCGAAAGTCTGCGCAGCGCCAGCCGCCTGAAGTCCGAGTTCATCGGGACAATGTCCCACGAGCTGCGCTCCCCGCTCAACGTGGTCATCGGCTATGTCGACCTCATGATCGAAGGCAACATGGGAGCGCTCGGCGCTGAGCAACGTGATGCCCTGGAGCGGGTCCGCCAGCATGCGCTGCAGCTGCTCGAGCTGATCCAGGAAACGCTCGACCTGAACCGTCTCGAAGCCGGCTTGCTGCCGCTGACTCTGGAGACATTTACCCTGCGCGAGTTTCTCGATGAGGTGAAGAGCAGCATTCCGGCAGACTGGACAAAGCGCAGCGTGCGACTGACGTGGGAGCTGCCCGAGAGCCCGGCGAGCATGCGCTCCGACCGCATCAAGCTGAAGAAGGTGTTGCGCAACCTGATCCATAACGCCCTCAAATTTACCGACCAGGGCTCCGTCACGGTCCGCGCGGAGGCGGACAACGGCTGGGTGGACTTGGCGGTCACTGACACCGGCATCGGTATCGATGCGGAGTCCCTGCCTGTCATCTTCGAAATGTTCCGCCAGGTGGATGGCTCGACAACCCGGCGCTACGGCGGCGTCGGGCTGGGGCTGTACATCGTCAAGCAACTGGTGCGCGGCATGGGCGGCGAGGTCACCGTCACCAGTACCCCGGGGACGGGCTCCACCTTTCGTGTGCGCTTGCGCGGCGGTGACTTCAGCAGGCGGGAGGCGTCTCCAACCGCCGGTTCACTCCCGGTGCTCGGCAGCGGCGGCGACGCGAGCCTGCAGCGCTGACCAAGCCTTCATCGGCCGGGCGGGGCCGGGCGCTCCACGCCGCCCCGCGATGCGGGTCCCGGCATCGACCAACCGACCCGATCGGCAAGGCGAATCAGGCTCACTCATCACATCATGATCCCATTGCATGTGCCTGTTATCCCGTAACAATAATGGATGACTCCTCGCGGGATTTCGCTTGAGCGGCGCTCAACCGCCCGTTGAAAAACTGGTCGCCATCGTCACCCCCGCGAAAGCGCGGGTCCAGAAGCATGCGGAAGATCTGGATCCCGCGTTCGCGGGAATGACGGTCCAGGGCATCGGCCAACTTTTTCAACAGGCTGTTAACGGCGGAGGCTCTGCAACTCGGTCACTGCGGCAAAGCACCAGACGCGCAACAGCATGCGCGCACAGAGCAGCGACTGACCCCACATGAGCGATAGGGCGACGCCGCGGCCGGTGGTGGTGGCCACGAGCATGCCGACCGTTTGATACACGACCCATAAGACGAAGCCCAAGCTCAGGAGGAGAAATGCCAACGGCAGGGCGCGCCACTCGCGACGTGCCACGAAGCGCACCGCCCAGAGGTACGCACGCAATGCACCAACACCGCTGGCCGTTGTGCGCACGCGCGCATGGTCGTGCACGGTGACCAGGAACAAGAGCAGCAGCCCGGCAACGAGGCTGAGCGCGCCGATCGCACAGTAAACGGTGATCTCGGACGGACTCTCCGCGGTCCAGCGCGCCAGCCGCCATCCGAGCGACAGGCCGCCTGCAATCCCGGCTGCGCACAGCGTGTTCGAAAGGACACTCAGCTGGAAGAATCTCGCGTAGAGCGCCAGTCCGCGCCGCATGCACTCGCCCAGGGTGCCATCCTCTCCGACCGCGACGACGGCGGTTGCATTGAGCCAGATGCCGAGCAGCCCCGCTGGCAGCGCCAGCAGCAGCCCGCCGAGCAGCAGCATGCGCAGACTCTGTCCGTGGTGGACCAGCAGATCGACGAACACGTTCCAATCGAGGTCGGTGAGCAGCGTGCGGCTGGCGAGTGAGTTGTCCAGGGATACGGACAACCACGACCACGCCGCCGCCGTGAAGCAGAACCCCGCCGCCAGGTTGGCCACGAACAGCACGATGACCACCGGCCAGCGCCGCAGCGCCGCCAGGAACCCCAATCCGAGCGCGCGCCCCATGCCTTACGACCCTGTCAAGGCCCAGAGCACGTTCTGCAACCAGAAGCCCCAGCGGGTGGCGATACGCACAATGCCGCGCGTGCCGCTCTCGCGCATACGCGAGTTGTTGAGGCGGTTGAAGTCCAACGGCATCGTCCGGTTCGGGTCCACGATCGCCCACTCGACGCGCTGGCTCCCGGTGTACTCGAAGCGCCGCCAGCGATCGCGCCCGTCCCAGTGCTCGTTGGTGACCGTTCCGTCGTCGAAGACGATCTGCACGTCAACCGGCATCTGCACGGTCCCGAGCCGCTCCACGACAACCTCGTTGTGATAGCGCTTCTGTGCGTCCGGCGGCGGTGTGACGGCCTCCCCTACCCGGCCGTCCCGGAATGCGTACCCCGAGAATCCCGGGGCATCCTCGGCCGTAACCTGCGTGACTGCATAGTCGAGCAGCCCGGTGTTGCTGAGCACCTGGTCGAAATACCAGTTGAGGTCTTCACCGATGCTCTGTCGAATCGTGTTGAGAAAGTCGTCGCCGCGCGGATGCCGAAAGCGCCAGCGATCGAAGTACACTGCCAGCCCAGCACGCAGGCGCTCACTGCCGAGACACCGGTCGAGGGTTTCCAGCACCAAGGCAGTCTTGCTGTAGGTTACTGCGCCGTAGCTGGACCGATCCAGGAACTGCCACGCGTAGCGCGTCATGGGATCGTGCTGCGCCGACGTGAGATAGCGCAGCCGGTGCAGCGTCACGCTGTCGAGGTGGACCCCCCACACGTCGACATAGCTGCCACGCCCGTACCCGGCATCCATGATCTTCCCTTCGAGGTACGAATTGATGCCCTCATCGAGCCATGCCTCCTCGAACTCGTTGCTCGCGACCATGCCGTACCAGTACTGGTGACCGAATTCGTGCACGGTCACTGACTCCGGCAGTCGCACGCCGCCGGGCATCCACCAGGCCGTGCCGACGGTGATCAAGGTTGGATACTCCATGCCTCCGGCGCGCATGGCCCCTGGGCCGGGGTCAACGATCGTCAGTTGCGGATAGGGATACGGCCCGATCCATTCCTCATACCGTTGGAGCGCCTCGCGCGCCGCACCCATATACCGCGCTGCCTGCGCGGCATGATTGGGTTGGACGAGCAGCTTGAGGTGCGTGCTGCCCGCCTCTTCTTCGACCACACGAAAGCGCGGATCGATCGTCCACGCGAAGTCGTGAACGTCCTCAGCCACGAAGTGCACGGTCTGGGTTCCGGCGCCGTCGTCGTGACTTTCCTGCAGCACGCCGCTGGCACCCACTACACCGTTCCCCGGCACGGTCAACGTGACGTCGTAGACGCCGAAGTCGGCGAAGAACTCCGTGGTGGCATGGTATTGGTGGCAGTTCCAGGCGCCGTCTTGATACACGCCGATCTTGGGAAACCACTGGGCGACCATGGCGAACGGCCCGGCATAGCCGCTGCGGGCGAAGAGCTTGGGCAACTTCGCGACGAAGTCGATCTCGACCTCGACCGTTGCGCCGGCGCGCACCGGCTTGTCGAGCGGCACGCGGAAGACGGTGCGATCATCGAGGTTGTCGTCATCCGGGTGCACGAACTGCACGCGCGGCGTCAGGTCGGCGCCGGCGATGCGGATGGCGTTGACCATGATGTACCCCCAGCCGTCGGGGTGCCAGCGCGCCCACTCGACCCATGCGTCGCCCAAAGCACGCATGAACGACGACTGACTGTTGGCGAAGGCGTTCAGGTACAGATGGAAGTACAGATCGGCCGCCGGCTCGCGCGTCGTGTTTCGCCACGTCAACGTCTCGTGCCCGAGGATCGAGTGCTCGCGGCCGTTGTAGTTGGCGGTGATGCGGTAGTTCGCGATCCGTGGGGAGAGCGGTGCGGCGCCGGCCCGGTGTGTCACCGCGATCATGCTGAGTGCCGCAACGACGCTCCTGATCCGCATGCGATCCCCCTCCCCCGCTGGCTCGGCCGGCACGCAGGCGGCGCCTGTCCAGCGCCGCTGCGGGTGTCTACGCGCCGAGCTTCGCCCGCAACAGTTCGTTGAGCTTCTGCGGGTTGGCTTTGCCCTGCGTCGCCTTCATGACCTGGCCTACGAAGAAGCCGAAGAGCTTGTCCTTGCCGTTGCGGTATTCCGCGACCTTGTCCGGGTTGGCGGCGATGACCTGCTCGACGGCGGCGATGATCGGGCCCTCGTCGGAGATTTGTTTGAGGCCCTGCTCGTCGACGATCTGCACCGGTGTCTTGCCGGTGCTCACCATTTCCTCGAACACCGCCTTGGCGATCTTGCCGCTGATTTCGCCGCTATCGATCAGTTCGACCATGGCCGCCAGGCGCTCCGGCGGCACGGGCCAATCATGGATCACCAGGGCGTTGTCGAGCTTGCGCTCCCTGATGATCCGCAGGATATCGCCCATCACCCAATTGCTCAGCGCCTTCGGGTTGCGATGATGGGACACCGCCGCCTCGTAGTAGTCGGCGATGTCCCGGCGCATGGTGAGCACCTCGGCGTCGTAGGCCGGCAACCCGTAGTCGCGCACGAAGCGCGCGCGGCGCGCGTCCGGCAACTCGGGGAGGGCGCGCCGCACCTCATCGATCCATGCGTCGCTGACCCGCAGCGGCAGCAGGTCAGGCTCAGGAAAGTACCGGTAGTCATGCGCGAACTCTTTCGAGCGCATCGAACGCGTGACCTCGCGGTCGGGGTCCCATAGCCGCGTCTCCTGCACCAGGCGCCCGCCTTCATCCAGGGTCTGCGCCTGCCGCTTCAGCTCGAACTCGATGGCGCGCTCGACGTTGCGGAACGAGTTCATGTTCTTGATCTCGACCTTGGTACCCAGTTCGGTCGTGCCGCGCTTGCGGATGGAGACGTTGGCGTCGCAGCGGAAGCTGCCCTCTTCCATGTTGCCGTCGCAGATCTCGAGATACTGCAGAATGGTGCGCAGCTTGCGCAGGTACGCACCGGCCTCCTGTGCGGCGCGGATGTCCGGCTCGCTGACGATTTCCAGCAACGGCACACCGCAGCGGTTGAAGTCCACCAGGCTGGCGTCGCCGTGCGCGTCGTGGATGTTCTTGCCCGTGTCTTCTTCCATGTGAATGCGCGTCAGGCGGATGCTGCGCGTGCCAGCATCGGTTTCGATGTCGATGCGGCCGCCGCGGCACACAGGCAGCTCGTACTGGCTGATCTGATAGCCCTTCGGCAAGTCCGGATAGAAGTAGTTCTTGCGCGCCCAGCGGCTGTCGTTGGCAATCGTACAGTGCGTCGCCAGCCCGGCGCGGATGGCGAACTCGACGGCACGCCGATTCAATACCGGCAGCGCGCCCGGCATGCCGAGACACACCGGGCAGGTGTTCTGATTCGGCGGCGCCCCGAACTTGGCCGAGCAGCCACAGAAGACCTTCGACTGCGTCAGCAACTCGGCGTGCACTTCCAATCCGATGACGGCTTCGTAGTCCATGTGGGAAAGTAATCAATAACCAGTGATCGGCAACCAGTGATCAGTGATCGGTGAAATCATCTCTGTTATGCTCTCCTGTCATTTGTTGGCTACCACTCCTTACTGATTACTGATCACTGATTACTGGCCACTTCCCTCAAACGCCACTCCGTCGCCTGCTCGTAGGCGTACGCCGCCTGGAATACGCGCTCCTCCTCAAACGGCCGGCCGACGATCTGCAAGCCAATCGGCATGCGGGCCTGGTCGAAACCACACGGCAGTGAGAGTCCCGGCAGGCCGGCGAGATTGATGGAAATGGTGAAGATGTCGGACAAATACATCTGCAGGGGATCGCTCGTCTTTTCTCCAATGCGGAACGCGGTCGTCGGTGCGGTGGGGGTGACGATGACGTCGTGCGCCGCGAACACCTGCTCGAAGTCCCGCCGAATCAGGGTGCGGACCTTCTGTGCCTTCAGATAGTACGCGTCATAGTACCCAGCCGACAGCGCGTACGTGCCCAGCATGATGCGGCGCTTCACCTCCATGCCGAAGCCGCTGGCACGCGTGCGCTGGTACATGCGCAGGAGGCCTTCGGCTTCGGCGGCGCGCAGCCCATACTTGATGCCGTCGTAGCGCGCCAGGTTCGAGCTCGCTTCGGCAGTGGCGATCAAGTAGTAGGCCGGAATCGCGTACTCCGTATGCGGCAGCGACACCTCGGTCACCGCGGCGCCGAGCTGTTGGAACACGCGCACGGCGGCGCGTACCGCCTGCTCCACTTCCGGCTGCATGCCCTCGACAAAGTACTCGCGTGGAATGCCAATGCGCAGACCCTTCACCGAGCCATCCAGTCGCGCCCCGTAGTCGGGCACCGGTTGGTTCACCGACGTCGAATCGGCGGGGTCATGGCCGGCGATCACCCGCAGCACGTGGGCGCAGCCGGTCACGGTCTTCGCCATCGGTCCGACCTGGTCGAGCGACGACGCGTAGGCAATTACGCCGTAGCGGCTGACGCGGCCGTAGGTCGGTTTCATGCCGACGACGCCGCAGCACGCCGCGGGTTGGCGGATGGAGCCGCCGGTATCCGTTCCCAACGTGCCCAGACACTGATGCGCCGCGATCGCCGCCGCCGAGCCTCCCGAGGATCCACCGGGCACCCGTTCCGTGTCCCAGGGGTTGCGCGTCACCGCGTAGGCGGAATTCTCGGTCGACGAACCCATCGCGAACTCGTCGCAGTTGAGCTTGCCGACGCATACTGCCCCGGCGTCGCGCAGCCGCCGCGTCACGGTCGCATCGTAGGGGGCGATGAAGTTGTGCAGGATCTTCGAGCCCGCGGTGGTGCGGATGCCTTTCGTCAGGATGATGTCCTTGATGCCGACAGGCACCCCGAGCAGCGGGCTGCTTTCCCCTCGGGCCAGGCGCGCATCGGCGGCCGTCGCCTGCTGCAGGGCGGTCTCTGCAGTCACGGTGATGAACGAGTGCAGCTCGGGCTCAGTGGCGTGGATGCGCTCCAAGGCGGCGCGGGTCAGCTGCTCCGAGCTGATCTCCCGCTTGGCGAGCAGCTCCGCCGCTTGCTCGATGGACAGTCGTGTTAGATCAACCATCGGTGAGCGTGCATTCGATGACAGGAGGGACCTCACCACGGAAACACTGAGATACGGAGAAATCCAGTCAAGCAGAGCGTTCCCTTCGCGATCGATTCTGGTTTGCTCATGATCTGAAAGAATCTCTTGAGAATTTCTCTGTGTCTCCGTGGTTCCGTGCTGAGGATTCTTCTGCTCACTCGATGATCTTCGGTACCTTGAAGAAGTCCCCGTCGCGTGCCGGTGCGTTGGCGCGATATTCCTCGGGTGCGGGCGGATTGGCCACCGCATCTTCACGGTAGGCCGCCGCGACATCGACCACGTGCGCGGTGGGTTCCACGGCGCTGGTATCGAGCGCTGCGAGCTTCTCGAAATGCTGCAGGATGTGATCGAGCTGTTCGGTGAACTGCGCTTCGTCGGTGTCGCTGAGCTCGAGGCGTGCCAGGAGTGCGATGTGACGCACGGCTTCCCGTGTCAGGGCCATGGGCTGCGCTTAACACATGGTCGCCGGGGCTTCAATGAAGAAGCCGTCAGCTGTCAGCCATCAGCGCTCAGCCAAGCGACGCTCGCAGCCGTCTAGCCGAATGCAGTTGACGGCCAGCCATGGCGGCGCAGGGCGCCTGGGGCAGCCTTTCTTCCTGTGCTTGCTCGCGCTGGCGCCGGCGGACTAGCATTACCCCATGCCTGACGAACGCCAACTGCTCGGCGCCGAGGGCGAACGCGCCGCAGAAAAATTCCTGCGGCGACAGCGCTACACGATCGTCGCACGCAACTATCGCTGTCCGGCCGGCGAGGTCGATCTGGTGGCGCTTGATCGCTCCACGGTTGTGTTCGTCGAGGTGAAGACGCGTACGCAGCCGGGATTCGGCAGTCCGTTGGAAGCCGTCGGCCGGCGCAAGCAGCGCCAGATTCAACGCGCCGCGCAGTATTACCTGACCGAGAATCGTCTCCACGGGCGAGCAGCGCGCTTCGATGTCGTGGGCGTGTGGTGGGCGGACGGCGAGGTGCGCTGTGAGTTGGTGACCAATGCGTTTGAGATGTCGTGACCGGTTGATGGGTGCAGGGTCCGCCATAGTGGAGAAGGTCAGTGACCAGCGACCAGTAACCAGTGACCAGTTGGCCAGCCTTCTGATTACGGGTTACTCGATCACCGGTCACTGATTACTGATCACTTCTCCTTGAGGCCACCGCGTCCCGCATGCTAACCCCCTCTCATGCTTGATATCCGGCTCATTCGGGAGCGCACGGACTTCGTGAAGAGCGAGCTGGCCAAGGTGGGCTTCGAGGCGACGGCCATCGATGCGCTACTGGCCAGCGATGTGCGCCGGCGCGGGCTCATCCAGGAAGTCGAGTCGCTACGCGCCAAGCGCGCCGAGGTGTCACGGACGATCGGGAAGCAAGATCCGTCCGCGCGCGCGCAGTTGGTGGTCGACATGCGAGCGGTCGGCGACCGGATCGCCAGTCTCGAACAGGAGCTCGCGGCCGCCGAGACCGCCGTCGAGCGGCAAATGTTGGAAGTGCCCAACCTGCCCGATGCCAGCGTGCCAGTCGGACGCGATGACCGCGACAACACTGTCCTGCGCAGCGAAGGCGAACCACGGCAGTTCGACTTCAGCCCGCGGCCGCATTGGGACATCGCGCCCGAGTTGGACATCCTCGACTTCGACCGGGGCGTCAAGATCGCCGGCTCGCGCTTCTACATCCTGAAGGCCGCCGGGGCGCGGCTGCAACGGGCTCTGATCACGTGGATGCTCGATCTGCACACCCGCCAGCACGGCTACACGGAGATCTACCCGCCGTACTTGGTGAAGAAAGAGTGTCTCTACGGTGCCGGCCAGTTGCCCAAGTTCGCCGACAACATCTACTACGACACCGAAGACGATCTGTGGATGATCGGCACCGCCGAGGTGCCCGTTACCAACCTGCACCGCGACGAGATCCTCGAGGCGAGCGCCCTGCCGCTCTCCTACGTGGCCTACACTGCGTGCTTTCGGCGCGAGAAGATGTCTGCCGGCCGCGACGTGCGCGGCATCAAGCGCGGCCACCAGTTCGACAAAGTGGAGATGTACAAGATCGTCGCGCCCGCCGACTCCAACGCCGCGCTGGAACAGATCGTCAGCGACGCGGAGGACGTGGCGCGCGGCCTCGGCATTCCGCATCGGGTGATCTCGATCTGCACCGGCGACCTGGGCTTCGTCGCCGCCAAGAAATACGACATCGAGCTGTGGGCGCCAGGGTGCAACGAGTGGCTCGAGGTCAGCTCGTGCAGCAACTGCACCGACTTCCAGGCACGCCGCACCAACATCCGCTATCGCCCGGCGCCGCGCGGCAAGCCCGAGTTCGTCCACACACTGAACGGCTCCGGCCTGGCACTACCACGCGTGCTGATCGCGGTGCTGGAGAACTATCAGCAAGCCGATGGCAGCGTTGTCATTCCTGAGGTTCTGCGCCCGTACATGGGGATGGACCGGTTGGTGCCGCCGAACTGAGCGCGGGCGTTCTCACCGCAGAGGGCGCAGAGGAACGCAGAGTGAGGGGAGTGAACCAACTTAAGGATTCCTGATGACGGTCAACGAGGTTTCGGGTCAGATCGTCGATGCCGCGATGAAGGTGCATTCCGTGCTTGGCCCGGGTTTGCTCGAATCGGCGTACGAAGGATGTTTGCTACACGAACTCCGCACACGCGGGCTCGACGCGAGGTCACAGGTCGTGCTTCCGGTGGTGTATCAGGGTGTGCACATTGAGGTGGGTTATCGTATCGATCTGCTCGTCGAAGATGCAGTGGTGGTCGAGCTGAAGTCCGTAGATCAGGTGCATCCGATTCACCAAGCGCAACTGCTGTCCTACCTCAAGCTCAGTGGTAAGAAAGTTGGTCTTCTGATCAATTTCAACGTCCTGCACTTGCGGGATGGGATCACGAGAATGGTCAATGCCCTATAGCGCGCGCTCTGCTCCTCCTCTGCGGCCCTCTGCGCCCTCTGCGGTGCGTCTCCTGCTGCGGTGAGGTTCTTTGCGCGTCCTCCACGTCGCCCCCAGTTTCTATCCCGCCTGGGCGTACGGCGGCATCCCGCGCTGCGCCTATGAGCTGTGCCGGGAGCTGGTGCGTCTGGGCGTCGAGGTGACCGCGTGGACTACCGACGCCTGTGATGCGACCTCCCGCGTGCCGGAGCGCGCGGCAAGCGTCGATGGCATTACGATCCGCCGTTTTCCCAACGCCAGCAACTGGCTGGCCTATCACCGGCAGCTCTATCTGCCGCGCGGTCTCGCCAGCTGGGCGCGGCGCCAGGTCGATGCGTTCGATCTCGTCCACCTGCATTCGCACCGCCATCTGTTGCAGCCCCTGGTCGCCAATCCCGCACGCGCGGCCGGCGTGCCATATGTCTTCACCGGCAACGGCACGGTGCCACCTATCGAACGCTATCTGTCGGTGAAACGCCTGGTCGACGTCCTCGGCGCCCGCGCCTTCCTGCACGACGCCGCGGCCTGCATCGCTGTGTCGCAAGCCGAGACGGCACACTACCGTGCTGCCGGGGTGCGTGCCGAGCGGGTGACGGTGATTCCCAACGGCATCCGTCTCGACGAGTTCGCCACCCTCCCCGCCCGCGGCGCCTTCCGGCAACGCTATCAGTTCGGCGACGTGCCGCTCGTTGTCTTCGTCGGCAAGATCACGCCGCGCAAGGGGGTGGACGTACTACTGCGCGCCTTGAGCACGTTGCCGCCCGATGTGCACCTGGCCGTGGTTGGCAACTTCATGATGCCGGCGGCGCCGATCCATCAGCTCGTCGAGCGTCTCAGCCTCGGTACGCGGGTGCGTTTCGTCGGCCTGCTCTCGGGCCCTGACAAGCTGTCGGCATACGTCGATGCCGACGTCACGGCGTATCCCTCGGCCGATGAAATCTTCGGCCTGGTGCCGTTCGAGTCGCTGATGTGCGGCACGCCGGCGGTGGTGTGCGACGACTCGGGTTGTGGCGAGTGGACCAGGGCTGCCGGCGGCGGCCTTGTGGTTCCGTACGGTGAAGCCCCTGCCCTGGCGGCAGCGCTCCTCAGACTGCTACAGAATCGCGCCGAGCGTGACAGCTTGGTAAGCAGCGGCCAACGTTACATCCGTGCGAATCTCAGCTGGGAGCATGTCGCTCGGCAGACGTTGGCACTCTATGAGTCTCTGCGTTAGGAGCAACGGAAGGATTTCATCAAATCAATCCGCAAACCGCTTACACGGAGGCGCCGGGGTGCCAACGCCGGCGTCCTTGGAAAACCGAGCGCGCTGTGGTTTGTGCTCTCGTATGCGAGGCATGATCCGATGACGCAGGCCGCGGGCCGCTCTCTGGGGCCGCCGGCGGTCGGTGCGATCGTCGACCCATCCGGCGCGACGTGGTATGGCGGGCGCGCCGCCACGTCCGGGCGGGCGCGCGGCCTGAGCGGGCAGGCGTGGCTCGTGCTGCAGTTTGCCCTCAAGGACTTCAAGATCCGCTACACCAGCTCGGCGCTCGGCTACACCTGGTCGATCATCAACCCGCTGATGTTCTTTCTGCTCTACTATGTCGTCTTCTCGGTCTTCATGCGCTTCCCCATCGAGAACTACGTCGGCTTCCTGCTGCTTGGGGTGGTGCTCTGGAACTTCTTCTCCGAGGGCTCCACCAACGGGACGGCGTCGCTTCTCGCCCGGGCGGACATCCTGTCGAAGATGGTGTTGCCGCGGCAGGTCGTCGTGTACTCGGCGCTACTGAGCGCTGGACTCACGTTTGCCATCAACCTGCTGGTCTTGCTGGTGGTGTTGTGGGTGACGGGTACTCGTCTCGCGGCGCCGGCCCTGTGCTTTCCGGTGCTGTTGGTCGATCTGATCGGGCTGACGCTCGGCATCTCGCTGCTGCTATCACCGCTCTTCGTGCGCTTTCGCGACGTCGGCTATCTCTGGGGGATTGCCCTGCAAGCGGGCTTCTGGGTGACACCGATCATCTACTCCGAAATGATGATTCCGCCGGGCTGGCAATGGCTGTTCTGGTGGAACCCGATCGCCCGCATCATCAGCGACAGCCGGCGCGCGCTGCTGTACGGCTTGTGGCCGGGCGGCCGTGGTCTGTTGCTCACCACGATGGTTTCGCTGGGCCTGCTGGCCGCCGGGTTCCTTACCTTCCGCCGGCTGCAAGCACGCATCGTCGAGCACTTCTGATGTCGGCCATCGAGGTCTGCGGGGTGCACAAGACCTTTCGCATTCCGCACGAGCGGCATACGACGCTCACCGAGCGGGTCCTCAGTGCCTTGCGGCCGCCGGCGTACGAGCACTTCGAAGCGCTACGCGGTGTACATCTGCAGATCGAGGCCGGTTCATTCGTCGGCATCATCGGGCGTAATGGATCTGGAAAATCGACGCTGCTGAAGATCATCGCCGGCCTGCTGGTCCCCGATGCCGGGTACGTGCGCGTCGAAGGCACGATGTGCGAGCTGCTCGAGCTGGGCCTCGGCTTCAGTCCCGAACTCACCGTGCACGAGAACGTC
>DATKMS010000180.1:0-11297 GCA_035541735.1 Candidatus Margulisiibacteriota bacterium | reverse complement strand
GGTATTACCTTCTGCCGATGTGGACAGAAGATGTACGTGCCCTCGAATAGCCCGAAGTACATCTGCTGGGAGTGCCGGAACAAGATACCTGTCACGGACCTTGATGCCGTCTTCCACGAACAGCTCAAGAGCTTCGTCTTCTCACCAACAGAGGTTGCCGGGTACCTGAACAAGGCCGATGAGGCCTACGGTGAACGCGAAGCCGAGCTGGCCACCCTGGAAAGGGACAAGCAAGGGGTTCTGAGGGAAATGGATGAGGTGATGAAGCTATACCTCAGCGGGCAGATTTCACAGGAGGCTGTCGGGCGACAGTACGGTCCCCTGGAGAAGCGGCTAAAGCAGATCGAAGACCGAATCCCTGAAGTGGAGGGAGAGTTGGACTTCCTAAAGATTCAGCGCATTTCGAGCGATGAGATCCTTTCGGAAGCCAAGGACCTCTACAACCGCTGGCCGGACCTCGAACGAGACGAAAGACGTCGCGTGATTGAACAGATTACCGACCGGATCACGATAGGCAAAGATGAGGTTCATATAGACCTCGCTTACCTTCCGTCTCCTTCTAAAATCCTGGCAACTAAGGCCTCAAACCTCTGTCGTTGAGACGCTGCACGGTGTCGTAGACATACAGCCCGTCGGCCGCCTTCGTCGTGGACTTGATATGCCACGACAGCATCGGCATGCCCAAGCCGTCGGCGACGTGTTTCGCCAGCACCGTCTTCCCGGTCCCCGGCTCGCCCTTGAGCAGCAGCGGCCGCTCCAGCGCGATGGCGCAGTTCACTGCATCAACGAGTGGCCCCGAGGCGATGTAGCCCGGGGTGCCCTTGAAGCGCGCGAAGCCATTGGTTTTGCTCATGCCTAACCCGTCCCTCTCGTGGAAGTTGTGCCGCAAGAAGTATCGTCGAGTCACCACGGATTCAAGAGGCGCAGCCGGGCCGCTCTTGCATCCGCGCCGGCCTCGCTGCCAAATGGCAGGGAGGTGACGTATGCCACAGCACATTACGACGCCGACCCGGATTCAGGCGGCCGGCAACCCACCCAAGCTCATCGAGGAGTTCGTCGGCCGCGTTAACTCGGGCACGACTGCGGTGAGCGTCGCGCACATGCACTCCCCCGGCGGCTGGAGCGAGCCCCGGCAGCGGCCCGCGTTCCATGAGTACAGCATCGTGCTGAAAGGCATGCTGCGGGTCGAGCACGACGGCGGGACAATCGACGTGCACGCCGGGCAGGCGGTCATCGCCGCCCCCGGTGAAGCGGTGCGCTACAGCACCCCGCTCGCCGACGGCGCCGAATACATCGCCGTCTGCCTGCCGGCGTTCTCGCCGGAGACAGTGCATCGGGAGGAGTGAGCGCGGGCCATTGGGGTTCGATACAGCCCATGCTCGACACCCTTCTGACCCGCACTGGAAGCGCCTCCGACAACGCGCTCACCGGGGTCGCCCGCGTTCTGCACCGCGCCGGCGTGGCAGCCGATGCATTGACCTACAGCGCCCTCGCCTGTGGGCTCGGCGCAGCTTTGCTGTTCTACTGTGATCACGGCTGGTGGGCGTACGCGGCCGTTCTGGTCTCCGGGCTCCTCGACGCCGTCGACGGGCGGGTGGCGCGCATGGGAGCTGGACCGACACCCTGGGGCGGCGTTCTCGATCTGCTCTGCGACCGCGTTGTCGAGGCGGCAATCCTGCTCGGCATCGCCGTGCCGCATCCGAACTGGCATCTGCCGGCGCTCGTTCTGGCGGCGACGTGGTACGTCAACATCTCCGTCTTTCTCGCGGTGGGCGCGGCAAGTGACAGGGTTTCCGCCAAGGTCATCGACTACCCACCCGGCCTGCTCGAACGCAGCGAACTGCTGATCTTTGCGTTGATCGTCGTCGCCCTCCCCATCCTCGTGCCGGCCGTGGCGTACCTGTACGCGGTGCTCGAAGTGGTGACTGCGGCGCAGCGCTTCGGCTACGGCCGCCGCATGCTGAAGCCGGTGCTGTCCTAAGTGGCCCACTTAGGACAGCACCAGCCCAGCTGACCCCATTGCCTGCAAGTGCTATGCAGTGAGACACAATCGGGAGGTTCTCCATGTCGTTACGTGATCTGACGCCGGCCCGTGCGACACATGCGGTCCTCAACCAACCTCCGCCTCTAGAGGGCTACAATCTTTTCGAACAGGACCGCGCCCTCTCCGAGGCGTTGCAGCGTGAGGGTGCCGGCTGGGCCGAGCAGCGCGCGCGGCGCCTCGGTGAAATCGCCGGCGGCGAGCCCATGCGCTGGGGCGCGCAGGCCAACGCCTATCCGCCCGTGTTGCGCACGCACGACCGCTACGGCCATCGCATCGACGAGGTCGAGTACCATCCCGCGTGGCACGAGCTGATGCGCCTGGCGGTGGCGCACGAACTGCACGCGCTGCCGTGGCGCGACCCGCGTCCCGGCGCACATGTCGCCCGTGCCGCCCTGTTCATGTTGCTGGGCCAGGCCGAGTCGGGTCACGGCTGCCCCATCTCGATGACCTACTCCGGCGTACCGGCGCTGCGCGCGCAGCCGGAGATCGCCGCCGAATGGGAGCCGCGTCTGACCTCGACGCAGTACGATCCACGCCTGATTCCGTCCGATCAGAAGACCGGCGCCCTCTGCGGCATGGCGATGACCGAGAAGCAAGGCGGCTCGGACGTGCGCGCCAACACGACGCGTGCCCGCGCCCTCGGCCGCGGCGGGCCGGGCGGCGAGTACGAGATCACGGGTCACAAGTGGTTTTGCTCCGCGCCCATGTGCGACGCGTTCCTGGTGCTGGCACACACCGAGCGCGGCTTGTCGTGCTTCCTGCTGCCGCGCTGGCTGCCCGACGGCTCGCGCAACCGCTTCTACATCCAGCGACTGAAGGACAAGCTCGGCAACCGCTCAAACGCGTCGAGCGAGGTGGAGTTCGACGCCGCGTGGGCGCGGATGGTCGGCGAGGAAGGCCGCGGTGTCGCGACGATCATCGAAATGGTGAACCACACGCGGCTCGACTGCGTGATCGGCGTCGCCGCGCAGATGCGCCAGGCGGTCGCCCAGGCGACGCACCACACGGCGCATCGCTCGGCCTTTGGAAAGGTGCTGACCGAGCAGCCGCTGATGCAGAACGTGCTGGCCGACCTGTGCATCGAGTCGGAAGCGGCGACCACGGCGATGATGCATCTGGCCCGCGCCTACGACGAGGGTGCGCGCGACGAGCATGCACAGCACTTCGCGCGTCTGGCGACGGCGGTGGTGAAGTACTGGGTGTGCAAGCGCGCGCCCATGCACGTCGCTGAGGCGCTCGAATGTCTCGGCGGCAGCGGCTACGTCGAAGAGTCGATCATGCCGCGCTTGTACCGCGAGGCGCCGCTGAACGGCATCTGGGAAGGCTCCGGAAACGTCATCTGCCTCGATGTGCTGCGCGCCATGGGCCGCGAGCCGGAGTCGGTCGAGGCGTTTTTCGAGGACGTCGGGTTGGCCGGCGCGGCCGAACCACGCCTTGCTGCTTTCGTCAGCGCGCTGCGCAAAGATCTCGGGGACTTCGCAGCTATCGAGTACCGCGCCCGGCACATGGTCGAGCGGCTCGCCTTGGCACTACAGGCGTCACTGCTTGTGCGGCACGGCGATGCCGCGGTGGCCGATGCGTTCTGCGCGTCACGGCTGACCGACGACCACGGCCGTGCTTTCGGCACGCTGCCGCGGGGCGTGGACTGCAAACGCATCATCGAGCGTGCGCGCCCCCAGGTCGGGTAGAAGACAGACAACAGACTGGCAGACGACAGACAACAGACTCGTAGACAATAGACTCAACCCGGTTGAAGGGGCATCGGTTCCCTCTCGTCTGTTGTCTGTGCGTCTGTTGTCTGTCCTTGATATAGGCCGCGCGAATCGCTAGCACGCGCCCATGGTTGCCTGCCTCGATCTGGAGGGAGTGCTCGTTCCGGAGATCTGGATCAACGTTGCCAAGTCCACGGGCATCGACGCCCTGAAGCGCACGACGCGCGACGAACCGGACTACGACAAGCTGATGCGCGCGCGCCTCGCCATCCTCGACCAACACGGGCTCAAGCTGCGCGACATCCAGGAAGTCATCGGCAAGATGGGCCCGCTCGACGGGGCACGTGACTTTCTCGGCTGGTTGCGCGCGCGTTACCAGGTGATCATCCTCTCTGACACGTTCTACGAATTCGCTGCGCCCTTGATGGCGCAGCTCGATCATCCCTGCTTGTTCTGCAACTCGCTGGTCGTCGACGACCAGAATCGCGTGCTCGACTATCGCCTGCGCATCCGCGACGGCAAGCGCAAGGCAGTGATGGCCCTCAAGCTCCTCAACTTCACGGTCATCGCCGCCGGCGACTCGTACAACGATACGACGATGCTGGCGGAAGCCGACGCCGGCATCCTCTTCCGCCCGCCCGACAACGTGATCCGCGACTTCCCGCAGTTCCCGGTCACGCACACCTACGACGACCTGAGCGCCGCGTTCGAGCGCGCTGCGCAACAGCTCGCGTGATGACAAGGGGAAAGCTGAGCCGGGTAGCGACACAGCGTGCTGTGTCGGTTTCTGATCGCTACGCGCGCACCGCGCTGCACCGTGACAACGCAGGCTCTCCTCTGATCTTCTCCGCTCACAGCCGGGCACAGCACGCCGTGCCCCTACCGTGAAGGGGTTCGTTAGCGCCCATCCCGCGCGAGGCGGATGCCACTGAACTGCCAGCGCGCGTCGGGTGGGAAGAAATTGCGGTAGGTCGCCCGCACGTGGTCGCGCGGCGTGACGCACGAGCCGCCGCGCAGCACGAGCTGGTTACACATGAACTTGCCGTTGTACTCGCCGAGGGCGCCGGCCGGTGGGCGGTAGCCCGGGTAGGGAGTGTACGCGCTCTGCGTCCACTCCCAGACGTCGCCGAAGAGTTGCGTGAGGCCACCGCTTGCAGCGGGGATGGGGTGCAGCCAGCCGTTCTCCACGAAGTTGCCCGCAATGACGGCGTCGCCTGCGGCGATTTCCCACTCGGCTTCGCGCGGCAGCCGCGCACCCGTCCAGCGCGCGAAGGCATCGGCCTCGTAGAGGCTGACGTGACACACTGGTTCGTCGACACGCAAGGGGCGCATGCCCGCAAGCGTCATCACCTGCCACCCGCCGTCTCCCCGTTCCCAGTACAGCGGCGCACGCCAGCCGCGCCCCTGCACGGTGCTCCACCCGTCAGAGAGCCACAGATCCGGCCGCTCGTAGCCGCCGTCGTCAATGAAGGCGAGGAACTCGCCACAGGTGACCAGCCGTGCTGCCAGCTCGAACGCTTCGATGAATACCTGGTGCCGCGGCTGCTCGTTGTCGAAGGCAAAGCCGCGGCCCTCGTGCCCGATCCACTGGACGCCCTCATCGAACGCTTGCCAGCGTAGCGGTGCACTCTCGGGCACCGGCGGCGGCGGACAATCGCGATACGCCGGGCGCAGCGGGTTGGAAGCCAGCAGGTGCTTGATGTCAGTGAGAATCAGCTCTTGATGCTGTTGCTCGTGCTGCAGACCGAGCTCGACAACGTTGGCGTCAACCGCGTGCTCGGCTTCGAGCAGCACCAGCATCTGGGTGTCGACATGCCTGCGGTATGCGAACACTTCGTCGAGCGTCGGCCGCGACAGCAGCCCGCGCCGCGGCCGCGGGTGCTGCGCGCCGACGGACTGGTAGTACGAGTTGAACAGGACACGAAAATCCGGATGGAATGGCTGGTAGCCCGAAATCGACGGCTCCAACACGAAGGTCTCGAAGAACCAGCTCGTGTGCGCCAGGTGCCACTTCGTCGGGCTGGCATCGTCCATGGACTGCACCTGGCAGTCCTCGGCGTTCAGCGGCTCGCACAGACGTTCGGTGGTGCGCCGGACCTGACGATAGCGTTCGGCCAGGGTAGCCAGCGTGCCGGACGTTAAATCAGTGTTGCGACGACCTAGACGCGACGAGCCAGTCATCGGGCAGGAACTCTAACAGCCTGTCGGGTTTTCACAGCGAGAGGAGATTGGAGAACAGGAAACAGGAAACCGGAAATTCAAAACCGGACAATGTTCCTCCCCGGTTTTCGGTTTCCTGTTTCCGGTTTTCCGTTTCCGGTTTCTCATTGCTTTACCCACCGTAGAAGGTCTTCTCCCCCAAGTCCTTGAGCCATAGCGTTGCGTCGTCGGGGCGGCCTTCCGGTTGCTTGGCGACGCCGACATCGACAACCTCGCCCACCATGATCGTGTGGTCGCCGCGGTCGATGGTGTCAACGAGCTTGCACTCGACGAACGCCGGCGTGCTTTCGAGCAGCGGTGCGCCCGTGGTGCCGCGCCGGAACGGCTCGCCGGAGATCGTGTTGCCGTCAACCGTCGTCGGCTTGAAGAAGGCAAAGGCCTTTGCCTGCTGCCCCTTGCCGAGCACGTTCAATGCGAACGCGCCGCTCTGCTTGATCACGCCGTGCGCGCTCGAGTCGGCCTTCACACCGACGACAACGAGGGGCGGTTCGAATGACGCTTGCGTCACCCAGTTGACCGTCGCCGCGGCGACCTGGCCGTCCTTGCCCTCTGCGGTCAGCACGTAGAGGCCATAGGGAATCATGCGCAGGGCGGTCTTCTTCATTGCGGGATCCATTGCTTCCTCCTTGGATGCAGCTTCGCTGAGCGAACCTTTGAGAAACGGGGCTGCTATGTCAACACCTGGCTCGGCCACAGAAGGCGCACGGCCCTGCGCCGCTAGGCGGAGCTGTCTGCTGGCAGATTCTCGATGTGCACTGGCTCAACCGAATCGGCCAGGGGGAATTTGAAGACGCGCGAATAAAAGTACAACTCGGCCTCGAATGCGCGTTGAATGGTTGCGGCGCGGCGGAAGCCGTGCTGCTCACCCGCGAACGGCACGTACGCCACCGGCAGATGCTTGGCCCGCAGCGCTGCGACCATCGCCTCCGCCTGACTTGGTGGCACGACCTCGTCGTCCAAGCCCTGAAAGAAGATCACCGGGCACGACAGCCGGGCGGTGAAATGGATCGGCGACCGCGCGTGATGGAGATCGCGCCGCGCCGGATATGGACCGACCAACCGTTCTTCGTAGTGCGCCTCGAACTTGTGTGTGTCCCTGGCAAGCGCTTCAAGGTCGCCGATGCCGTAGTAGCTCGCGCCTGCCTTAAAGAGGTTACGAAAGGTGAGCGCGCACAGCGTCGTGTAGCCGCCGGCGCTGCTCCCGCGTATGGCAAGCCGGTTGCCGTCGACGAGGCCGCGCTGCACCAGATGGCGTGCACCGTTCACACAGTCGTCCACATCCACCACGCCCCACTGCCCGTCGAGACGGCGGCGATAGTCGCGCCCGTAGCCGGTGCTGCCGCCATAGTTGACATCCAGCACCGCAATGCCCCGGCTGGTCCAGAACTGGACCGCCATGCGCAACGTGCTCGACGTCGCGGCGGTTGGTCCGCCGTGGCTCATGACCAACAGAGGCGGCAGCTCCGCGTTTGGTGCGGCGTAGTCGTCGTTACGCGGTGCGTAGGAGAAGGCGTGCGCGGTGCGCCCATGCTCGGTGGGAAACTCGACGGGCTCGGGAGTGGAAATGTACTTGGCGTCGACGCCCACTTCCATCGAGCGGCGCAGCACCTGCAGCCGCTGCGTCTCGAGATCGAGCTGCATGAGCGCCAGTGCGTGCGTCGGCGCGCCGCCGTGGAAGACCACGCGGCGCGTGGCGACACGCACGCCGTCGAACTCTGTGAATCCGAGGGCAATCGGCGTCAGCGCTCCGGTCTGGATGTCGAGCGTCGCCAGGTGCCGCTGTCCGCGCTGCGCGTACGTACAGACGAGCTGCGCTGCCGAGGCAAACCCATACAGCGACATCCCGAACACCCATTGCGGCAAGCCGAACTCGGCCTCCATCGGGCACAACGGCTCGGTGCGTTGGCCCTGCCAGCGGTAGAGGTTCCACCAGCCGGTGCGGTCGCTGACAAAGTGTAACGTGCCGTCCGGCGACCACTCGGGTTGGAAGATCGATTCGGCCGCGCCGCCCGCGATTTGTTCGCTACCACCGAGCGAGCCGTCGGCTGCGAGCGCAGCCACATGCAACTCGGTGCCGTCCCACGGCATGTTCGGGTGGTTCCATGCCAGCCACGCGAGGTGTGTGCCGTCGGGATGCAGCCGCGGCGTCGAGTAGAAGTCGGCGCCCGCGACCAGCACCCGTGGCGCACCGCCGCCATCGAGCGGCACGCTGACGAGTGTGTTGATCGGCTGCTGCCCTGCAGCGCTGTGATCCTCACGGACACAGATGAGCCGGCCGCGGTGGCGGTCAACCACCAGGTCGGCGTAGCGGAACGGCCCCTCTGGCGTCAGCGGCTGCGGCGTGCCGCCCAGCACGTGGCGATACAAGCGACCGTCGCTGAAGTTCGAGAAGCATACCGTCCCATCGGCGACGCAGAAGGCGCCGCCGCCGTACTCGTGGACGCGCGTGCGGACGTCGAATGGTGCCGGGGTCGCGTCGCTGATCTGCCCCTCGGGCGTGCGGTGCACGAGCACCGAGCGCCCGGCTTCGGACGGGCGCATTTCGACCCAGTACGTGTCGTCGCCATCGAGCGCGATCTGTCCGAGGCCGATCGTTCCAGTTGCGATCAGCTCGGCCGTGATGGGCGATTTCCAGGAGCCGTACGGCGCGACTGGCATGTGTTCTCTTACGCCTGCGGTCGCCTGCCGCCAAACACGGCCAGCTCAAAGACCTTGAAGTAGCAGTCGACGTCTTCGTAGCCGATGGCACGCAACCAATCGCACTGTGCTTCGACCGTGGCGAGAATGTTGGCCGCCTTGTCGGGCCGGTGCGCGAACTCGTCTGCCACCTGGTCGCGGCTCTTTCCCGTTCCCTGCGTGGTGTGAAACCCGAACAGAGAGTCGATCATCAGGTCGTCGGAGATCGCTTCGATCCAGGCGGTGCGCGAGGCGACGTGCTCGACGTTGACGAACATGCCGCCGGGGGTGAGCAGTTCAAAGATCTCGGCGTACAGGGCGCGCTTGCGCCTGTCTTGGAGGTGGTGAATGGCGTAACCGGAGATGACGATGTCGAACGGTGCGCGGTCCGCGATCGCCGCGCGCCACGCCGGCGTCGCCAGATCGGCGACGGTGAAGCGCGGGGACGGCCGGCGCCCGGCGAACTGGGCGCGCGCTGCAGCGAGCATCGGTTCGGAGAAGTCGACGAGCGTCGCCTGTGCCTCCGGATAGCGCGTGAGCACTGCTTGTGCGACCGCGCCACCGCCGCAACCGAGGTCGGCGAAATTGCCCATCGTGGCACCGCGCGCCTCGATGACCCGCAGCATGATCTCGATCTGTTCGGAGCCGAACGGGATGCCGCCGCGGACGCCTTCGAGATACGTGCGCACCAACGAGCCCCGCTTCCACACTTCGTCCTGTCGTTCCACTCCCGATCTCCCTGCGTGCGCCACCATTGGGCGTTGCGTGCGCTGCGTCAAGTGGTGCGTTCACACAGCCGTAGGTGAAGGGGTGGACGCCACGAGCTTGGTCCGCTCGAACGCCGCGTGGCTCGCAGCGGAGCGCGGCGTGAGGGCACGCCGGCACCAACATACGCGCTGTTCTGGAGACGGGCTGCCCTCAGCCCGCTTTCTTGGCCAGGTCCTGGTTCCGAATTGCACCCCTTGGGGTGCGTTCACCCGTCCACCCTGGGCACGCGCGCCTCCGCGAGGTAGCGCCGCAGCAAATCAAAATCCGTGAAGTCACACAGCACGTGGCTGGCGCCCAACTCATCGAGTGGCGCGGCATCGCGGTGCGCGCGCACGCCGATGAACGGCAGGCCGAGGCGCCGCGCCGCCTGCACATCCCACGGCGCGTCACCGATCGACACGACGCGCGCAAAGCGCGTTTGCCCATGGACCTCAAGGGCGCGCGCCTGCGCGGCGTTCAAAATGTCCTCGCGCGCCAGCCCGTCGTCGGCAAAGGCGGCGGGAATGTCATCGATGTCGAGCCCGGCCGCGTGCAGCTTCACCACGGCGCACGCCCGCCAGCTGCCGGTGGCGATGGCCACCGCCCATTCGGGATCATCGCGCAACCGCCGCAGCGCCCGTGACGCGCCGGGAACTTCGGAGAAGGATTCGGGCCGCTCACCGGCTGCTTGCGCGAGCAGATCGCGGAAGCGCTGCTGCAGCCGCAGCAGCTCAGCCGCCGCGGGGGCCCGGCCGAGGTGACGCTCGAACACCTGGACGCTGATGCCCGAATCGGTGACGAACGTGAAATCCGACCACCGCGCATTGCTGAGGTCGACACCCAGCTCATCGTGCACGGCACGGACGTAGCAGCGCGCATCGACCGGGTTGGTGTTGGCCAAAGTGCCGTCGATGTCGAAGATTGCCAATTGCATGAGCTGCTATCCCAGGTGGCGGAACGGCACGGCAGCCCACACCCCCGGCACGTCACTGCACAGCTGCCGCACACTGGCCACGAGCCGCTCAAGCTCGATGACACCCGCTTCTCCCAAGACACCGAGCGCTTTGGTGACGGATGCGCCGAACCCGTCTGGGTGCAGCGCGAAGCCGTCGATCGCAGCAACCGAGCCTTTCTCGTTGAGAAAATAGTCCTCATTGAGCGCGAATAGCACCTGCACGAGACACGCCACGCAGCGAAACACGCAGCCGGCCACGTAGGGCACGTCGCCCCGCCGGGCAGGCTTGCGCGCAGTGTCGACGGAGAATTGCGCCTCGAAGAGGTACTTGTTGATCAGCGCTTGCCGCAGCAACGGCGGGTAGTCGTCCGTGAGCGTCTTGAGGTGCGCGAGCCTTCCACTGGGGTCGTGCAGCGGGCGACAGACATGCACTTCGCCCAAGTAGATGTGGTTGTGAAAGCCATGCGGGTGACCGACCTGGTAGTCGCATGTCGGCCGGCCGGCACGGCACTCGCCGATAGTGTACGCAACGCGGTCGAGATCGCGGAACAGCCAGTCGACGTGGTAGCCGGCGATCTGCAGCCATGCGCCGCCGTTGATCCACGGTCCCCACGCACCGAAGTCCGTGACCAGTTCCGGCAGATGGCGGTCGTCGATCTCCTGCGCCAGGTGCCGCAGCGCTGCGATCGACGGCAGACGCGCGGGTTCGTAGTAGATCCCGAGATCGATGTCCGAGTCCGGGTGTGCGGTGCCGCGCGCCCACGAGCCGCCGAGAACGACGGCAACGACGCCGTCGACTTGGGCGAGGCGAGCGGCGATCCGTTGAGCGATATCAGCCACAGCGTCCATGTGATGTCTCGCGTACCATAACGCTCACGGAACGGTAACGGGCCGATGCTGGGATTCCGAGAACGTCCAGTGGCCGTCGCGCGAGCGGCACCGT
>DATKMS010000179.1:0-18873 GCA_035541735.1 Candidatus Margulisiibacteriota bacterium | reverse complement strand
GCGTCCCCCAGACGCCCTCGCCGCCGACGTGCGTGCCGGCGACCGCCGTGCGCTAGCCAAGGCCATCACCCTCGTCGAGAGCACGCGTGCCGATCATCAGGAGGCCGCGCAACGCTTGCTCGAGCTGCTGCTGCCGCACACCGGACACGCAGCTCGGGTCGGGATCAGTGGTGTCCCCGGGGTGGGCAAGAGCACGTTCATCGAAGCATTCGGTCTCTACCTGATCCAACTGGGCAAGCGTGTTGCGGTCCTTGCCGTCGATCCATCCAGCGCGCGCTCCGGCGGCAGTATCCTCGGCGACAAGACGCGCATGCCGCGGCTCTCGGCCGCCGCCGAAGCGTTCATCCGGCCGAGCCCATCGGGGGGTTCCCTGGGCGGCGTCGCGCGGCGCACACGCGAGGCCCTCCTGGTCTGCGAAGCCGCCGGCTACGACGTCGTCCTCGTTGAGACCGTCGGCGTTGGACAGTCCGAGTATGCAGTGGCCTCGATGGTCGACTTCTTTCTCGTTCTCATGCTCGCCGGCGCCGGTGACGAGCTGCAAGGCATCAAGAAGGGCATCATCGAGCTCGCCGACGCCTTGGCCATCAACAAGGCCGACGGCGACAACGTCGAGCACGCGCAGCAGGCCGCCGCCCAGTACCGCAGCGCCTTGAACCTGTTTCGCCATGCGACGCCGAGCTGGGACCCGCCTGTTCTCACCGTCAGCGCTCTCGAATCGAAGGGCATGGATCGGGTGTGGGCGGTCATCGAGGACTACCGCAGCAGGCTTGCGGCCTCCGGGGAGCTGCAGGTGAAGCGTCGCGAGCAGCAGCAGCGCTGGTTCTGGAGCATGATCGACGACGGCCTGAAGAGCCATTTTCTGGGCCGCAAGGACGTGCAGCACCGGCTGCCCACGATGGAGACGGCGATCGCCGCCGGCAAGCTCACACCCACCGAAGCGGCGCGCCGGTTGCTGGACCTGCTCGACGACGTCAGCACCAGCCCTGCCGTATCCTCGCGGCGGAAGCGCACGGCATGACGCCCGACCTCGCCATGCGGCGGCTCTTCTCCCACGGTATGCTGCTGCTCCTTCTCGGTTGCGCCCGCTGACCAACACCTCCGGACGCCGCCCCACATGCAGCCTTTTCCGACATGGGTTTGGGACATCCCCGAGTTTTTCAACATCGGCGTTGCCTGCACAGACGCGCACCTCACCACACCGGTTGCCGAGCGCGTCGCGGTGATCGTCGACGACGACGCGCTTGGCGTCCGTCAACTCAGCTTCGCCGAACTGGCGACACTGACGAGCCGTTTCTGTCAACTACTCAGGGATCTCGCTATCGCCGCGGGCGAGCGCGTGCTCATTCGGTTGCCCAATTGCATCGAGTACCCGACCGTCTTTCTCGGTGCGATGAAGCGCGGCGCTATTCCGGTTCCCACGTCCATCCTGCTCACCGCCGAGGAGCTCCTCTATCTGGCGCAGGATTCGGGAGCCGTCGCTCTGGTCACCGATCGCGCGACCTGGAACGCGCTGCACCCGACCATCGAGAACTTGGAGCACCTCACGCACGTCGTGCTGACCGGTCGCGGCGAGCGCGCCCCGGCGCGGCGTGTCACCATCACGGACCTGGACGAGGCGCTCGCCGGCGGCGGCCGCTGCGTGGAACCATGCCGCACGCGCGCCGACGATCCGGCCTATCTCGTCTATACCTCCGGCACGACCGGGTATCCGAAGGGGGTGCTGCACGCCCATCGTGCGCTGCTCGGCCGTCAGCCGTCCTCGACCTACTGGTTCAACTTCCGTCGTGAAGGGGACCGCGTTCTGCACTCCGGGAAATTCAACTGGACCTACGTGCTCGGCACGGGCCTCATGGATCCGCTCTACCGCGGGCACACAGCGATGGCGCACGAAGGCAGCAACGACGCCTCGATCTGGCCGGGCCTCATCGCCAAGCACGGCGCGACGACGTTCATTGGCGTGCCGACGCTCTATCGCCACATCATCCAACGCACACACTATGGACGCGCTGACGTTCCGACCCTGCGCCACTGCATGTGCGCCGGTGAGCAGCTCTCCGGTGAACTGCTGGCGGCGTGGCGCGAGCGCTTCGGTCTCAACATCTACGAGGGTCTCGGCATGACCGAGTGCTCGTACTACTTGTGCGAGACGGTCTCCCAACCAATCCGTCCCGGGTCAGCCGGCTTCGCACAGCCGGGACACGACGTCAAATTGCTGGACCCCCAAAGCTGGCAGGAGGTCCCAGTTGGTGAGGAGGGGATGATTTGCATCCCGCGCACCGACCCGGCGCTGATGCTGCGGTATTGGAATCAGCCGGAGGAAACGGCGGCCTGCTTCCACGGTGATTGGTTTCTGACCGGCGATTACGCGCGCCGCGACGCCGACGGCTACCTCTGGTTCCTCGGCCGTAAGGACGACCTCATCAACAGTTTCGGCTACCGCGTCTCACCGCACGAAATCGAACGCGTGCTGAAGGATCACCCAGAGGTTGCCGACGTTGCAGCGGTTGGCGAGGAAGCCGACAAGGACAAGGTACTGGTGACCGCCTATGTTATCCCACGCGTCGGCAGCACGGTTAGCGCCGACGCGGTCGTAGCCTACGCGCGCCAACACTTGGCGTCGTACAAGGCGCCAAAAGTCGTCTACGTGGTCGACGAGTTTCCGCGCACGCGCAACGGCAAGATCCTGCGCCGCGCGCTGACCCCAACGCAGGCACGCGCACGATCTTCACCGTAGGCCGGTCGTCAGGTTGCTAGAATGTTAGGGTTGTTAGGTCGTTTCGACTGATCAACCTGACCACTAGCCTAGCCGCTTCACCAGCGCCTCGCGCTGGCGACTGATCTCGCCCGGCAGCCGCGTGCCGAACTTGCTGAAGAACTCGCCGATGTTGTCGGCATCGGCTCGCCAGTCGTCCTTCGAGACCGATAGCAGTTCGTTCATGGTGGCGTCGTCAACGTCCAGTCCGCTCGTATCGATCGCGCCCCTGGCCGGCAGGCAGCCAATCGCCGCCTCGACTGCGGCGCCCTTCCCTTCGCAGCGCTCCACGATCCAGCGTAGCGCGCGCAGATTCTCACCGAAGCCGGGCCAGATGAACTTGCCGTCGGCGTTCTGGCGGAACCAGTTGACGTGGAAGACCTTCGGTGGTCGCTTGACGATCGAGGCTATGTGGAGCCAGTGGCCCCAGTAATCGGCCATGTTGTAGCCGCAGAAGGGGAGCATGGCCATGGGATCGCGGCGTACGACACCGACCGCGCCGCTCTGGGCGGCCGTGGTCTCCGACGCCACCGACGCCCCGACGAAGACGCCGTGCTTCCAATCGAAGGCCTCGAAGACCAGCGGCGCCGTGCGGGCGCGGCGGCCGCCGAAGATGAAGGCGGATATCGGCACCCCCTGCGGGTCGTCGAACTTGGGGGAGATGCTGGGGCACTGGATGGCCGGCGCGGTGAAGCGTGAGTTGGGATGCGCCGCCTTCTCCGTCGAGCCTTTGCGCCACGGATTGCCGCGCCAGTCGGTGAGCTGTTCCGGCACCTCGCCGTCGATGCCCTCCCACCACGGACAGTTGTCCTCGGTAACCGCCACGTTGGTGAAGATCGAGTTCGTGCGCACCGTAGCCATGGCGTTGTGATTCGTCTTCGACGACGTGCCGGGCGCCACTCCAAAAAAGCCGGCCTCGGGATTGATCGCCCACAGACGGCCGTCCGGACCGGGATGCAACCAGGCGATGTCGTCTCCGAGGGTCCACACTTTCCAACCCTTCTCGGCGGGCGGTGGGACCAGCATCGCCAGATTGGTCTTGCCGCACGCACTCGGGAATGCCGCCGCCACGTAGAAAACCTCGCCCTGCGGATTCTGCAAGCCCAAGATGAGCATGTGCTCGGCCAGCCAGTTCTGCTCCCGCGCTTGCACACTCGCGATGCGCAAGGCGAAGCACTTCTTGCCGAGCAAGGCGTTGCCGCCGTAGCCGGAGCCGATACTCCAGATGACCTTCTCTTCCGGAAAGTGCAGGATGAAGCGGCGCTCGGGGTTGAGGTCGCCGAGCGAGTGCAACCCTTTGACGAAGTCGGCGCTGCCATTGAGCTGCTTCATGGCGCGCTCGCCCATGCGCGTCATGATGCGCATGCTGGCGACGACGTAGGGGCTATCGGTGATCTCGACGCCGATCTTGCCAAACGGCGAGCCCGCCGGACCCATCAAATACGGGATGACGTACATCGTGCGGCCCTGCATACAGCCGCGGTACAAGGCGCCGACCTTCTCTTTGGCCTCGCGCGGATCCATCCAATTGCTGGTCGGACCCGCATCGCCTTTCTCACGGGAACAAATGAACGTCAGGTGCTCAGTACGGGCGACGTCGCTGGGATCGCTGCGGTGCAAGTAGCAGCCAGGGTACTTCTGCTGGTTGAGCGCGATGAGGGTGCCGCTGGCCAGCATCTCCCGAATCAAGCGTTCGTTCTCCGCCTCCGATCCATCGCACCAGTAGACGTTCTTCGGACGCGTGATCGCGGCGACCTCGTCGACCCACTGCTCAAGCGGTGTTGGCATGTCTTCTCTTCTAGCGGCCCTGGACGTAAATCGTCAATCCAAGCCGGCCTAATGCCCCGGCAAGGCGTGCTTAACGGTTCACTCAGCCGGCGCCACGCACCGATTGACCAACGTGCCGATATGCTCGATCGTGCTGACGATCTCCTCGCCCAGCCTCAGGTAGCGGCGCGGGTTACGCGTTGAGCCGACGCCGGCGGGCGTACCGGTGAAAATGAGGTCGCCGGGTTCCAGCGTGCACATACCGGAGAGGAAGGCGATCAACTCGGCGACCGAGAAGATCAAGTCGCTCGTGCGCGCATCCTGCATGCGCTCGCCGGCGACGTCGCAGGTGAGGGCGAGATCATTGGGATTTGGAAAGGCGTCGATGGATACGAGCGCCGGACCGATGGGCCCGAAGGTGTCGATGGATTTTCCCATCGAGAACTGCGGCGGCTTGTCGCTGAACTGAATGCGCCGGTCGGAAATATCCTGCCCGACGCAGTAGCCGGCGACATAGTCGAACGCCGCCGTCTGAGGGATGCGCCGGCCGCGCCGGCTGATCACCACGACCAACTCGACCTCCCAGTCGACGAAATCCGATGACAGCTCGACAGCGGCACGCGGGCCGACGAGGCAGTTGGGGAACTTGGTGAACACCACCGGCGTCTGCGGGATGTCCAAGCCGGCTTCCTTGGCGTGCTCACGGTAGTTCATGCCAATGGCGAACACCTTCGCTGGCCGCGGCACCGGCGGCCCGAGGTCGGTGTCGCGGAGCGCCGCAGTGGTCTCGGGCTCACGGACTCCCTGCGCCCAGGTGAGAAAGTTGCCCCACTCCCGGAGGGCCGCCATGGGATCGGAGGAGAATTTGCCCTTCGAGGTGCGCTCGACGTCAGCAACTCGCCCACCGATCAGCAGGCTTGCGCGCCCGTTCACATTCGCCAGTTGGATGCTCATCGCTTCCTCCAGGATTCTTGTTCACGAGGATCAGAGGAGTCGAATCAGAGGCCGTAGACCCTGGCCAGCTCCGCGTCCTTCGCCGCCAGCAGCTTCGCGAGGTTGACCATCACCTTGCACTGCTTCCACGTCGCATCATCCTGCATCTTGCCGTCGAGCATCAACACCCCGCGACCGTCGGGCATCGCTTCGAGGACGCGTTTGGCGAACGCCACTTCCTCGGGCGGTGGGCTGAAGACTTTCTTGGCAATGGCGATTTGACTCGGATGCAACGACCACGCGCCCACGCAGCCGAGCAGGAACGCGGCCCGGAACTGATCCTCGCATCCCTGCGGATCGGAGATGTCGCCGAACGGGCCGTAGAACGGCAGCGCGCCGGTGGAGGTGCAGGCGTCGACCATGCGCGCAATCGAGTAGTGCCAGGGATCCTGCTGCGCCACGGCACGCGGCGCCTGCGGGTTCTTTGGATCGGGATCGCTGCGCACGAGGTAGGCGGGGTGGCCGCCGCCGATGCGCGTCGTCTTCATGCGCCGCGACGCCGCCAGATCCGCCGGCCCGAAGCTGACGCCCTGCATCCTGGGACTCGCCGCACAGATTTCTTCGACGTTCGTCACGCCCAGCGCCGTCTCAAGCAACGCGTGCACCAGAATGGGGCGCTGCACCTTGTGCCGCGCCTCGAGCTGCGCCAGCAAGCGGTCGACGTAGTGAATGTCCCACGGTCCTTCGACTTTTGGAATCATGATGACGTCGAGGCGATTGCCGATTTCACCGACGAGCCGCATCACGTCGTCGAGGAACCACGGGCTGTCGAGGCTGTTCACCCGCGTCCACAGCGGCGTGTCGCCGAAGTCCACCTCGCGGCCGACCTTCACCAACCCCTCGCGCGCCTCGAGCTTTTTGTCGGCAGGAATAGCGTCTTCCAGATTGCCGAGGAGGATGTCGGTTTGCCGCGCGATCTCCGGCAGCTTGGCCGCCATCTTCGGATTGCTCGGGTCGAAGAAATGGATCATCCGCGACGGCTTGACGGGAATTTCCAGCACGGGCGTCGGGGCGCCGATCGCCAGCGGTTTTCCGAAATCGCGAGGGTTGCGCATCCGGCCTCCTTACACTCTTGGTCGTACTCGCAGAGCCAGCGTTGCTCAGGCTTCGGTGCGGTGTTTTCTACTAACCATGCTCCAGCGCGTCAGGCAACCGAAGCACCGGCGCTGGCCGATGAAAAGAGAAGACGCGCGTCGTAAGACAAAATCATGGTCCGGGACCACGCACCAGGCGGAGGTGCCCCCGTGGTCAGTGCGGCGCGTCTGCAGCCAGCTTGGCCGACAGCGCGGTCCCTTCGGAGATAGCGCGGTCCACAAGCAGCGCGACCGCCCGATCTGGCGCCCACTGCCCGTTACGCTCGCCCTCCGCGATGAAGTGCACCGCCTCGGGCTCGCGGACCACGCTCGGCTGCAGGAACGGATAGCGCCGCAGCCATCCTTCCACCGGGGAAGCGCGGTGATACTCCAAGATGACCTCGGCCCGTGCCCGCAGGTCACGCCGCTCACGTGTAGCGTTCTCCTTGTAGACCAGAATTTGCGCCACCGTTTCGTAGTAGGCGAGTATCGCCGCGGCCGCGTCGATGCCGGCGCTGCGTGCCTGCTTCACGTACACCTGCCGCAGTTCCCCGACACGCTGGACCCAAGGCTGCGGCATCGGCAGCGGTTCCCGCGCCTGCAGTTCGCGGCCAAACGACACCAGCTCGGCAACGAACGCGCGTGCCGTGTCAGCGTCGGCTTGCGTCAACGGCGTTGGCGCCGCGGCGGCCTCGAGCGTCGGCGGCACGATGGTCGGCGGCGTGACCGCCAGCCCCACCGCGCGGGCCGCCGGCCACTCAACCAGCGCAACCTCGGTCCTGCCGGCGCGGCGGACGAGAAACAGTAGTGCCAACTGATTGCGCTGCGCCTCATTCAGCGCATCTGCCAATTCTGCACATGTCATCACACGGCGATTGTTGAGCTGGACCACGACGTCGCCCGATTGCAGTGGCGGTGCCGGCCCCTCTTCCAGCCGCAGGCCATCGCTGGTCGAAACGAAGCGGCCGATGCGGGTTTCGGGACAGGCGGACGTCCCACTGTCCGCCAAGACCATGCTGCCGGCCGCGCTCACGGCAAGAAGTCCCTGTGCCACCAAGGGCACGAAGTGCAAACGGCGTCTTGGGCTCAGGGTGTGGCAGCGCGGCATGCGTCCACTAGCGGCGTGGCCGCTTGGAAGTCAAGCGCAGGTCGCCGGGTGCGTCCGCTGTGCTTTCAAGTTGGCGCTTCCGATTCTATAAGGGACCGCATGCACCTAGGACAGATGGCCTTGAGTCTACCCGTCCCTCCCAACGTGCCAGCGTGCATCGAGTGGGCGCGGCGTGCGGAGGAACTTGGCTATGAAAGCATCTGGATTGCCGAGACTGGTGGTCCCGACCCGTTCGTCCTCGCCGGTACGGTGGCACAGGTCACGCGCACGGCGCGCATCGGCCTCGCCGTCTCACCGGTGTATATCCGCACGCCCGCTACCATCGCCGCCGCCGCCGGCACGGTTGCGCAGTTGGCTCCCGGTCGTTTCATTCTCGGCTTGGGTTCGTCGAGCCACGCGATCGTCGAGAACTGGCATGGCGTCCCCTTCCGCAAGCCGCTGACGCGGGTGCACGAAACCGTCACCACCGTACGCGGCATGCTCGCAGGTGAGAAGGTTCAGTTCGAAGGCGCAACGCTGCGCACCCAGGGTTTCCGCCTCATGGTGCCGCCGCCGGCCCCGGTGCCGATTTACGTCGGCGCCCTGCGGCCGGCCATGCTCGAACTCGCTGGTCAGGTCGGAGACGGTGTGGCCGTGAACCTCTTTCCCGTCGAGGCGTTGCCCAAAATGCTCGAGCACGTCGCTGTCGGCGCACGCCGCGCCAATAAAGACCCGCGGAAGCTCGAGGTCGTCTGCCGCCAGCAAATCCTCGTGACCGACGACAAAAGCGGTGCGCGCCAGCTGTTCCGTGCAGCTCTCACCGGATATTTCGCCACACCCGTCTACAACAAGTTCGCGGCCTGGTACGGCTTCGAGGAGGAGGCCGCAATGATTGAAAGGGGCTTCAAGACCGGCGACCGGGCGTTGACCCGCAAGGGCATGACCGACCGTTTCGTGGATAGCCTCGCGATCTTCGGCTCGCTCGATGAGTGCAAGGAGCGCATCGCCGCCTACGTCGCCGCGGGCGTCACGACAACGATCGTCAGTGTGCTGACCTTCGACCCTGAAGCACTGGGCCGCACAATCGAAGGGCTGGCGCCCGCCGGATGAGCGCGCGCCGCATCGACCATTCGGTGTGTAGGCATTGCGCATGCCAGTGATGTATGTCATACATCACTGCATGAAACGCACGCAGTTGTATCTGGACGAAGAGATGTCGCGGCTGCTGACAGCCGAAAGCCGCCGCCGCGGCACCACGGTTTCCGCGTTGGTGCGTGAAGCCGTGGTTGCAACCTACGGGCGCCGCACCAGCGACGAGGGACGCGCGATCATCCACCGGCTGGCCGGCGTGTGGGCCGACCGTGACGATTTGACCGACACGGCGGAGTTCGTCCGCAGCTTGCGACGCTCGACGCGTCTTGAGCGCTGGAAGCAGAGTGGCCGTGCCAAAGTACCTGCTCGACACCGACGTGATCATTGAGTGGCTGCGCCGTAACGAGCGCGTCGTCGACTGGCTCGACCGTTCGTATGCCGCTGGTGACTTCCTCGCCTGCACGCCGGTCTCCGTCGCCGAGCTGTATGCCGGTTTGCGACCGCGCGAAGAGTTCTTCATCGGGGAGATCCTGCGTGTCCTGCACTGCGTGGACATCAACGCACGCATTGGTCACAAGGCCGGACACTATCGACAGGCTTTTGGACCGTCGCACGGCGTCGAGATCGCGGACGCGCTGATCGCTGCCAGCGCGCACATCCACGGCCTCACGCTCTGCAGTCTCAACCTGCGCCACTATCCGATGCGCGATGTGAAGAAGCAGCGGCTCTGACACACCATGGCTCGACGGAACAACACTACCGCGCGGCTCGCGCGCCTCGAAGCACGCGAGGCGATCCGCGACTTGCACTCGCAGTACTGCTTCATCCAGGACCGCGGCCACACGAGTCACGCCGAAACCGACGTGCAAGCGTTCCTCGCACTGTGTCATCCGGACATGGTGTGGGACAACAGCCCTGACGGCTCGCGCGCCCACCGCGGCCACGCCGCCGTCGCCACCTACTTGCGGCAACTCTGGGCGCGTTTCGACAACTGCATGCACTTCGTGCACAACCTGCTGATCACCTTCGATGCCGGCGACTGCGCCCGCGGCCGTTCGAGCTTCGAGGCCGTCGGTGACATCGGCGGCGAGGCTTTCGTCGCGGCGGGTTACTACGAGGACGCGTACGTGCGCACCGCCGCCCGTTGGCAGTTCCGGCTGCACCGTGAGGTGCCCTTCTATTTCGTCAAGGTCAAGGAAGGCTGGGCGGGACGAAAACCACGCATCATGGGCGAGTGGTCGCGCCACACCTGAGCGACCAGGGGCAGGGCTCGCCCCTACCCTGCTCTACGCCGGTTGTGGCTCTGCCTGGAACTCGGCGAGCGCCGCGTACCACCGCCGCCGCGCTTCCCGAAACTCACGCCGTGCCGCCCGCAGCTCCGCGCGCATGCTGCTGAGGTGGGGGCGCCGCGCCCGGCGCCGGTCGTGGGCGAGTTCACGTTCAAGCCCGCCCAAGCGCACAGCGGCGCGTTGCACCGCACCCGCAATTTCACTGACCCGCTCGCGCATGTGACTGATGGCCTGCTCCGATGCGCCCTTCATCCGATCCAGCAACTGCTGCATGTCGCACTGGAGCTGTGCGGCAACGATGCGCTCGCGCGGCGCGCGGCGCAGGTTCCACGCCCACCCGGTCGCCGCCATGGCACGAATCAGCCATTTCGTCGGGTCCCACTGATAGCGCCGCACGCCGTTGCGGTAGTCGGCGGCGAAGCGGTGATGAAAGTTGTGGTAGCCTTCGCCGAACGTCAGCAAGGCAGTCACCACGCTGTCACGTGCCGAAACCGCCAGGCTGTATGGACGCTTGCCAACGGTGTGCGCCAGCGAGTTCACGAGGAACGTCGAGTGGTGGCCGACAACGGTGCGGATCACCCCCGCCCACAGCAGGCAGCCCCACGGGTGGCCAATGGCCGTCCCAACTGCCAGCGGAAATCCGAAACCCATCGCGATCGCGATCGGTATGTAGAAGCGGTGCTGCCAGCGCACCCACGGATCCGCGAGGAGATCCTGCACATTGGTGAAGCGTTCGGGCTTATGGTCGTTGACCAGCAGCCAGCCGATGTGGGCCCAGAAAAACCCGCGGCGGATGTTGTATGGGTCCCCGTCACGATCGATGTGCTGGTGGTGGCGTCGGTGGTCCGATGCCCAGCTCAGCACGGAGTGCTGAAAGGTGGCGGCACCGAAGAGCAGATAGAAGACCTTTACGAACCGACGGCACTCGTAGGCGCGATGCGCAAACAGGCGATGATAGCCCGCCGTGATGCTCATGTTCGTTGCCGCCAGATAGAGGAGAAAGATGCTCACGTCGAGCGCGCTGACGCCGGCCAGCGCCACGTGCACCCCGCCCCAGGACAACGCCACAAGCGGCGTTGCGATCAGAAACACGGCCGTCACCCAGTTGATTCGCTGCATCTCGTCATCCTTTGCCCGCTCGAGGCGGTTGCCCATTCATAGCCAGATCCACCGGCCCTTTCCACCGTGATTTGACTGGTGCCCGCGCCACGAGGCTGGTAGATACTGCTGGCCATCAACCGGCGGCGCACCAGGGCGGACAGGACGATGGTTGCACGCGGCAGGCTCATTCGTGGCGCCGACGTCGTGACCCCAGACGGGCTGCGGCGCGGGGTCGACGTGCGCATCGACGACGGCGCCATCACCCAGGTCGGCCCGGCACTTTCCGCTGTCAGCCCGGACAGCATCGCGGGGTCTGGCCTCGTCGCGGCGCCTGGCTTTATAGACCTTCACGTCCACGGGGCCGGGGGCGGCTGCTGCGAAAGCGGCGACGCCGCCCAGATAGAGACCATCTCGGCAACGCTGGCACGCTTCGGTGTGACCGGGTTCCTCGCAACGATCGCCACGCTACCACCAGAGGCCCTGCGTGCTGCCGTACACGCGATCGCCAACACCGCTGGACACGAGCCCGGCGCCCGCATTCTCGGCATCCACCTCGAAGGGCCATACCTGAATCCGCAGCGGGCCGGCGCCCAGGCCGCGCACTGGATGCGCCCCCCGTCCATCGAGGAGTTCGACGCGCTCTACGACCTGAGCGGCGGCCTCATTCGCCTGGTCACGGTCGCGCCGGAGTTGGAAGGATGTCTGCCCTTCATTCAGGCCGTGCGCGAATGCGGCGTCACCGTGGCTGCCGGTCACACCGATGCCACTGCTGTCGACATGGAGCTTGCGGTCGAAGCCGGGGTGACCCATGTCACGCACCTTTTCAACGCGATGCGCCCCCTGCATCACCGCGAGCCGGGCGTCCTCGGCGTCGCGCTCACCGATGACCGCCTGTCCACGGAGCTCGTCTGCGACGGTCACCACCTCGCCGAGCACGCCGTCGAGACCGTCATGCGTTGCAAGCCAGCGGCGAAGGTTGTCCTGGTCAGCGACGGCGTCGCAACGGGGTGCGCCGACGGTGAGTACACGCTGTTCGGCACCCGGTGCGTCGTCGCCAGCGGCACGGTCCGCCTCAAGGGTGCTGGCCACCTCGCCGGTAGCTGTCTGTCACTCGATCAAGCCGTGCGCAACGTCCACCACTGGCAACCGGCGCTGCCGCTGGACTCTCTCCTGAACCTGTGCTCCTGGAATGCAGCGCGCAGCATCGGACTGGCTGAGGAGCGCGGCAGCCTCGCACCGGGCAAGGAAGCAGATATCGTCCTGCTCGACTCTCAGCTCTGTGTCGTGCACACGCTGCGGGCAGGCGAGACTGTCTTTTCACGCCACAGCTAGACCAGAGTAGAAGACGCATCCGCCGATGGTCGGATGATCGCAAAGCCCGCCGCTTGCAGCGCTCGTTCGATCTCTACGATGTGCTCGTGACCGCGCGTCTCGAGATCCAACGTCACCGCGGCTTGGGTCAGCGCCAGGCCGGGTTGGGCGCGTTGGTGACGGATTTGGTGGATGTTCGCTCCGCATCCGGCGATACACGTCACCAGGCGCTGCAGCTCTCCGGGACGATCCTGTAGCAGCGTGGTGAAGCGGAACAGGCGGCCCTCGTGTGCCAAGCCGAGATTGATGATGCGGTCGAGCAAATTCGTGTCGATGTTGCCGCCGGAGATCACCACCACCACCTTGGCACCGGCAGCGGCGACACGACCGGCCAGACAGGCCGCCAGCCCGACGGCGCCGGCACCCTCCACCACCGTCTTGCCGCGCTCGAGCAACAGCAGCACGGCCTCAGCAGTCTCTGCGTCGCTAACCTCAACGGCATCGTCGACACCGGCAAGAATGATCTCGAACGGCTGCGCGCCCACGCAGCGCGTCGCCAACCCATCGGCAATGGTGTCAACCTGCCGTAGCTCGACGCGGGTCCCCGCCCGCAAGCTGGGTATCAACGACGACGCGCCCGCGGCTTGCACGCCGATGATCCGTGCCTGGCTGCCGGCACCCCGCACGGCGGAGATGAGGCCGGCAAGCAGGCCGCCGCCGCCCACCGGCGCGACGACCACGTCGACATCCGGGAGTTGCTCCAGCAGCTCCAATCCCAACGTCCCCTGGCCCGCAATGACATCAGCGTCATCAAAGGCGTGCACAAAGGTCGCTCGCTGCTCGTCGGCGAGGCGCGTGGCATGCTCGTATGCAGCGCCATAATCACGCCCCGCCAACACGACACGGGCGCCGTAGCCGCGCGTCGCCTCGACCTTGCTGAAGGCTGCCGTTTCCGGCATCACCACGGTCGCTGCTACGCCGGCCATGCGCGCCGCATAGGCAACGCCCTGCGCGTGGTTTCCCGCCGATGCCGTGACCACACCGCGCGCCCGCGCAGCAGCATCCAACAGCTGCACCTTGTTGAGTGCCCCGCGCACCTTGAACGAACCGGTCTTCTGGAGATTTTCGAGCTTGAGATAGATCTCGCGCCCACAAAGGGCGCTGAATGTCGTGCTGAGATCGAGCGGCGTGGTCTTCACGATTCCCGCCGCACGCCGGCGGGCCTCTCGAATCGCGTCTATAGCCGGTCCTACACTTTTGCAGGAGGAAGTCATGGCCTGATTGTCGTCCCGGCTGCGCCGTCCAGCGCCGCCGCCAGTTGTTCGGGCAGACAGATGATGACCTGCTCGCCGCCGCCGCGCAAAAACTCGATTGCCGCTTCGATCTTCGGAGCCATGCTACCAGGGAGAAACTCTCCGCGCGCGAGGTGCTCAGCGGCTTCAACGACGCTGAGACGGGCGAGCGGACGCCGCGCACTGCTGAGGAAATCCAGGTAGACACGATCGATGTCCGTCAGGATGATCAGCGACGCCGCGCCCAGCTCACGCGCTAGCAGGCTAGCCGCGAGGTCCTTGTCGATTACCGCCTCCACTCCGACGAGACTACCGTCGCGGCGGCGCGCGACAGGCACCCCGCCGCCGCCAACCGCGATGGGAATGACGCCGGCCCCCAGCAGCGCACGAATCGCCGGCAACTCGACGATGTGCTGCGGCTGCGGCGAGGCGACCACCCGGCGGTAGCCGCGATCGGCATCGCGCGCCACCGGATAAGGCGAGTGCCGCGCCTCTTCTGCGGTGAAGAAACCACCGATCGGTTTCGTCGGCTGGGTGAAGGCCGGGTCATCCGGGGTCACAACCACACGCGTCATCACAGCCGCGACGGACGCCGTAAGGCCGGCCTGCGCCAGCGCGTTGTCGAGCGCCACCCCAACCAGATACCCGATGTTGCCCTGCGATTCTGCACCGCACACATCGAGGGGCATCGGTGGAATGTCACGCGCGCACTGTTCGTGCCGCAGGAAGATGTTGCCCACCACCGGTCCGTTGCCGTGCGTGATCACCAGGGGCACGCCGCGCGTCACCAGCGCGGCGATCGGCCGTGTCGCCTCTTCGGCGCGGCGCAGCTGATCACAGACCGTACCGGTATCGCCGCGCCGCAGCAGGGCGTTGCCGCCCAGTGCGATGACGCTCGGGGCGCTCACTGCCGGTGCTCCAAAAAGCGGTCCACCAGTTGCGACAGTGTGGGCTCGGTTACCTCAACCAGGCTGTACGTCACACGCACGCGCGGCTGCGCGATCGTCATGAGGCGGTCGAGATTCACCGGTGTGGCGACGATCACCGTGTCACACGGCACCGCACGAATCGTCTCCTGCAGTTCGCCGATTTGGTGCGGCGAGTATCCTTCAGCCGGTAGCGCCTTTGAAATCCATGGATTGCGTGCAAAGCAGTCTCGCAAGGAGCCGACCGCATAGGGTCGCGGGTCGACCACCGCGGCGGCACCGTACAACTGCGCGGCGACGACGCCCGCACCGTAGGCCATCTCGCCGTGCGTCAGAGTCGGCCCGTCTTCGATGACCAGGACGCGGCGGCCGCGAATCAGCTCGGGATTGTCGACACGGATCTCGGAGCGTGCCTGAACCACGACCGCTCGCGGGTTGATCGACGCAGCGTTGTCGAGGACGCGGCGGATGCCAGCGGCCGGCGCCGAGTCGACCTTGTTGACCACCAGCACGTGCGCACGGCGGAAGTTGGCTTCCCCCGGGTGGTACGCCAGCTCATGCCCGGCGCGGTGCGGGTCGACGACTACGATCTCCAGCCCGGGCCGGATGAACGGCAGGTCATTGTTGCCGCCGTCCCAGATGATGACGTCTGCCTCCGCTTCGGCGGCGCGGACGATGCGTGCATAGTCTACCCCCGCATACACGACGGCACCGTGCGCCAGATGATGCTCGTACTCTTCACGTTCTTCGATGGTGCAAGCGTACCGTTCGCAGTCCGCCAGCGTCGCGAAGCGCTGCAGCGCCTGTTGCTCGAGGTCGCCGTACGGCATGGGATGGCGGATGACGACGGCATGCACGCCGCGGCCGCGCAGATGTGCCACCAGCCGCTCGGCCACCTCTCCCTTGCCGCACCCGGTACGCACAGCACAGACGGAGATTACCGGACACGCGGCCTCCAGGAAGGTGTGTTCGGGCCCGAGGAGACGGAAATCGGCGCCCGCCGCGAGGGCGCGCGAGGCCAGGTGCATCACGTTGACGTGCGCGATGTCGCTGTATGCAAAGATCACCTGATCGATGCGTTGGTCGGCAATCAGTTGTTCCAGCTCATCCTCGGCATGAATCGGAACGCCTTGTGGGTAGCGTGCACCGGCGAGGGCCGCCGGATAGCGCCGGCCGGCAATGCCAGGGATCTGTGCCGCGGTGAAGCCGACGACCTCGTAGGCAGAACACTCGCGGAAGTAGGTGTTGAACACATGGAAGTCACGTCCCGCCGCACCCAGGATGAGGACGCGTTCGGGCGTTGAGCTTGGACGGGCAGGCACTGCGCTATCCCCTGATGCGGATCACGCGCGAGCATAGTGAGGCCCAGCCGGAAGTACAATCGTCGCGGCTTGTTTGCTGACCTGATGGGCATCAGTAGACGCGCGGCTCTCCTCGCAGCGTCCGCACGAACTGGTCCCACCTGCCGAAACGCCTGGCGCGGTCGAACTGCAGGCCGCGTTCGATCGCCGCTGCAACGTGCACCGGAACGCCGGGCACGAGCGTGCGCAGCGGCGTCAGCTGCCCGTTGGCAGCGCTGACAATCGATTGGAGCCCCCGGGGCGCCTGATCTGTCGCCTGCTCCATGTCGAACTCGGGATATGGCTTCTGGCCGCTGAGGGCTTCGTACAGGACCACGCAGAGCGCGAACAGGTCGGAGCGCCAATCGACGCTCTGCGGTGCGAGAATCTGCTCGGGTGCCATGTACCCAGGCGTGCCGCCCGCTGTAACGGCCGCCGTGTCGCCGACCCGTGCGCGCACCATCCCGAAGTCGCCGACCTTGTAGCCCGAATCGCCACGAAAGATGTTGGCCGGCTTGATGTCGCGATGCGCCTGCACGCCACGCCGCCGCGCGTACTCGAGCGCTTCAGCCACCTGCGCGCCGATCTCCACGACTTCCGGCCACTCGATGTGTTTGCCGCGCGGCAGCGTATCGAGGCGTTGGCGCAGCGTGCCTGCACTGACCAGCGACGTCACGATATACGGCTCCTCAGCGTTGGTATCGTGATCGAGCACGGCAACGATGCCGTGATGGTCGAGGCGGCCCGCGAGCGATGCTTCCTGCTGAAACGCCGCGCGAAAAGCAGTGCGCTGCGGCGGCGGCATCGCGCGCAGGTCCAGGACCTTGACGGCAACCTCCAAGCCACGCACGCGGTCACGCGCGCGATAGACGGTGCTGAAGCCACCGCCACCGATGCGCGCAAGCACCTCGTAGCGACCATTTCCAAACGTCCGCACTACCTGCTTTGCTGCCGAGCCGGCGCCCGCCCTCGTTTCACGCAACGCGCCGGCCGTGGCGGCGTGCCAGATTGCGCCGGATCCGCGGCGGGATTCCGGTCCAGTAGGATCCTTGCCAACGGACACGGGGTGTCGCAGGCCGCCGCTACGCAACAGCCCATGCAGCGGTAGGAACGTGATGAGCCAGGTCGCCCCGGCCGCCCATGCAAAGCTGTTCACAAATTGAAAGTTCTCGAAGTAGACCGGCCAGAGATGCCGGGGAACGAAGGCGAAGAGAGGCAGGGAAAGGATCGCCCAGGGATCCTCAATCAGCGTGGGCGGCGCCGCCTCGCCGAGATGCACGCGCCACGCCTGGGCCTGGAGAGAACAGTGCGCGGCGAACACTACGATGAAGAAGGCTACCCGAATGAGACGCTCGGAACTCACGCGCCAACTCGCTCTCTCCCTGTGTACGGAACACAAGCCTCCTTCGCAAACGATCCCGTCTCCCGGCTCCGCTCCGGGTAGCAATGAAACCCGAAGACTCGAAAGCGGGTTTGCTCCTGGTGGTTTCGCTATCTCGGACTTTGGTGTTCCCGCTAGGAACCTTCGCGGCCAGACCGCTACGCCGCACCGGCGGCACGGCTGCGCTTCTGGGCTATCAACTCGACGATGTCGCCGATGATCTGCGTGAGTGTTGCCTGACCGGGAGTGTAGATGCGCGCCACCCCGTGGCGTTTCAGGGCTTCCTGGTCCCCGTCCGGAATGATACCGCCGACGAACACCGGAACGTCGGTCAGTCCGCGGTCGCGCAGCAACTGCGTCACGCGCGGGATCAGCGTCATGTGCGAGCCGGAGTGGATCGACAGACCAACCGCATCGACGTCTTCCTGAAGTGCGGATTCGACGATCTGCTCGGGCGTGAGGCGGATGCCGTCGTAGATGACCTCGCAGCCGGCTTCTTTGGCGCGTACCGCCACTTGTTCGGCCCCGTTCGAATGGCCGTCGAGCCCAGGCTTTGCCACGAGCAGGCGGATCGGATGCCCGATGGTACGGGCGACAACCGCGGTTCGCGCCCGCAGCGTCGCCAGCGCGTCTCCGTCGCCGGCGAAGACGGCGCCTTGCAAGCCGGTGGGCGCCCGGTATTCACCGAAGACCTTGCGCAGCGTGCCGCCCCACTCGCCCGTGGTGACCCCGGCGTGCGCGGCGGCAAGCGATGCAGGCATGATGTTGGCTCCGGTCTGCGCGGCGTCGGCGAGCACGCGCAGCGCTGCGTCCACCGCCGCTTGACTGCGCTGGGCGCGGAACGCCCGCAACCGCTCGATCTGCCGCCGCTCGGCCTCCGGATCCACGACCAGGATGCTCTCGGCTTCCGCCGCTACCAATGGAGAGGGTTCGTGTTCGGTGAATTTGTTGACACCAACGACCGTTAGATCGCCCCTCTCGATGCGGCGTTGGCGTTCGGCATGGCTCGCCACCAAAGCGCGTTTCATCACCTCGATCGCAGCAGCGCTGTCGCCGACTTTCTGGAGCCGCGCCAGCTCCGCCTCGGCGCCGTCCATCAGCTCCCTCACCTTCGCCTCGATCACGGTGGAGCCTTCGAAGATGTCGCGCTCGTATTCAAGGACGTCGGTCTCGAACGCCAGCACTTGCTGGATGCGCAGCGACCACTGCTGATCCCACGGCCGCGGCAGACCGAGCGCCTCGTTCCACGCCGGCAGCTGCACCGAGCGAGCGCGTGCTTCTTTCGACAACGTCACCGCCAGCATCTCCAACACAATGCGCTGAACATTGTTCTCCGGCTGTTGTGCGGTGAGACCGAGCGAGTTGACCTGCACGCCGTAGCGGAAGCGACGCTTGGCAGCGTCCTCGATGCTGTAGCGCTCGCGCATGTGGCGATCCCACAGGCGGGTGAACGCCTTGAGCTTGCACAT
>DATKMS010000178.1:0-6456 GCA_035541735.1 Candidatus Margulisiibacteriota bacterium | reverse complement strand
GCGGGGTGTCCGGCTCACTGGATCCAACCCTGCTGCTCGAATCTGGTCTTGAGCACATCGGCGATCTCCTTGGCAGTTGCCTTGGCGCGGCCCTCGAGCTGGCTACTGCCGCTCGCTTCTCCGTAGATTTTCATCCCGCCGCTGACGATGAGGCCGATAGGGTTGCCGGTGGCGATGGCGACGGCGGCCGGCGCGGCGGCCCCCGGCCCCTTGCTGCCGCCCGATTCTACGGTGCCGGAGCCGAGCATGCGCAGCCCGCGTGCGGTCATCTGGTAGCCCTCGACCACCGTCTTCAACTCGGACCCGCCGGCGCCGAAGCCGATCGTCATGCGCTTGGCGGCGCTGCCCTCATCGATCGACACGAGATAGCCCCTGATGGCGATGTCGCCGACCCGCGGCGGCGTGCCACGCAGCCCATGAACCGCCGGCAGTCCCATGTCCCGGATCTGCGCAACCAGCTCATCGGCAATCTGTGCACCCAATTGCTGGCCGGCCTGGATCTGCTCGGCGGTGAGTGGCGAGTCGGGTATGTACTGGCCCGCGAGCGCCGAGTCGGCCGGCATATCTGCAGGGTTGGCAATGAAATCGTACACCAGGATGCGATCGGGCCGCGGGATCCGTTCGTTCACGAGGATCTGGCGGTTACTGACCTGGGTTGAGGCGCACCCGGCGACAATGAGCAGAACCAACAGACACAGTGCAATATGTCTACGAAGCGTCATGGGAAGCCTCCTGTGGTGACGTTGGCAGCGCGGGCCATCTCCCGCGTGACCGGTAGAGTCTGGACTGATTTCCCTTGCAAGGCTAGACGTGCGGGACATGTCGCTGCAAGAGGAAGGTACCTATGACTGCGGAACACCGCCGGCTTGAAGAATCTCGGACGCAGAACATTCCCTGGAAGAAGTGGGGACCGTACCTCAGCGAGCGCCAGTGGGGCACGGTGCGCGAGGACTATAGCGACTCGGGCGACGCGCGGAATTACTTCAGCCACGACCAGGCGCGCTCGCGGGCGTATCGCTGGGGTGAAGACGGCCTGGGCGGCATCTCCGACGACCGGCAATATCTCTGCTTCGCGCTGGCGCTGTGGAACGGCAAGGATCCCATCCTCAAGGAGCGGTTGTTCGGGCTGACCAACAGCGAGGGGAACCACGGCGAGGACGTTAAGGAGTACTACTTCTACCTCGATTCGACGCCGACGCACTCGTACATGAAGTACCTCTACAAGTATCCGCAAGCGGCCTATCCGTACGACGACATCGTTGCGACCAACCGGCACCGCAGCCGGCAGGAGGCCGAGTACGAACTGCTCGACAGCGGCGTGTTCAATGATGATCGCTACTTCGACGTGTTCGTCGAGTACGCCAAGGCGTCGCCGGAGGACATTCTCATCGAGATCACCCTGTACAACCGCGGCCCGGAGCCCGCCACGCTGCACGTGCTGCCCACGCTGTGGTTCCGCAACGTGTGGTCATGGGGTGGCAACGTCGAGCGGCCGCTGCTCCGCGAGACCGCCGGGGGCGTCGCGGCTTCGCATCCGGACCTCGGTGAGCGATTCCTCTCCTGCGAGGGCGCCGCCGCGCTGCTGTTCACCGAGAACGAGACGAACACCGCGCGTCTCTTCCACATTCCCAACCGGACGCCCTACGTAAAGGACGGCATCAACAATTGTATCGTCCACGGCCACCAGGGCGCGGCGAATCCGGAAAAACGCGGAACGAAGGTGTCGGCACACTACCCGATCACGGTCGAGGCAGGGGCGTCGAAGACGCTGCGGCTGCAGCTGAGCGATGCCGCGCCGGCGCCGTTCGGACAGGCCTTCGACGACGTCATCGCGGCACGCCGGAAAGAGGCGGACGAGTTCTACAAGGAAGTCATCCCGTCCTCGTTGAATGCCGATCAGGCGAACGTCATGCGTCAGGCGATCGCCGGCATGCTGTGGTCCAAACAATTCTATTACTACGACGTCGACAAGTGGCTCGAAGAGCACGGCGTCGATCCGTTCAGTCCGAAGCGGCACGCGCCCCGCAACGAGCACTGGCACCACATGCGCAACGCCCACATTATTTCGATGCCGGACAAGTGGGAATACCCGTGGTACGCGGCGTGGGACCTCGCCTTCCATGTCCTCGCACTAACTCTGGTGGACGAGCACTTCGGCAAGGAGCAACTCAAGCTGATGCTCGAGGACTCCTACATGCACCCCAGCGGGCAGATTCCCGCGTACGAGTGGAACTTCAGCGACGTCAACCCGCCGGTACACGCGTGGGCCACCAATTTCACATACGCGATCGAGACGTTCCGGCACGGCAAGGGCGACATCGACTGGTTGGAAGCCTCGTTTCATAAGCTGGCGCTCAACTTCACCTGGTGGGTCAATCGCAAGGACCGCGCCGGCAACAACGCCTTCGAGGGTGGCTTTCTGGGACTGGACAACATCGGCGTCTTCGACCGCAGCGCGCCCCTGCCGACCGGCGGGTACCTGGAGCAGGCCGACGGCACCGCATGGATGGCGTTTTACTGCTTGAACATGCTCGGCACGGCGGCGTTGCTGACACAAAGTCGGCCAGCCTATTTGGATATGGCGCTCAAGTTCGCCGAGCATTTTCTATGGATCGCGTCGGCGATGATGCGCGCCGGCAGCGACGTCGGGATGTGGGATGAAGAAGACGGGTTCTTCTACGACGTGCTCCAGCTACCCGGCGGTGGGGCCCAGCGCTTGAAAGTCCGATCGATGGTCGGCTTGCTCCCGCTGTGTGCGGTGTCCGTCTTCGACGGGGTGCTCCTGAAGCAGCATCCGGAGCTGGGCGAGCGCCTTCGCAAGTTCCTCGGGGCGCGCCCGGAGCTGACGGCGTTCATCCATGACCCGGGTAAAGTCGGTCACTCGGGCCGGCGGCTGGCTGCGATTCTGAACGAGACCAAGCTGCGCCGGGTCCTGGCGGCGATGCTCGACGAGAACGAATTTCTGAGCCCCTGTGGCATCCGCTCCCTCTCCCGCTATCACGCCGAGCGTCCGTACGTGTTCCGGGTTGGGGACCAGGAGTACGGGGTATCGTACCTGCCGGGGGAGTCGGACTCGGGCATGTTCGGCGGCAACTCCAACTGGCGCGGGCCCATCTGGATGCCGGTCAACGCGCTGATCATCCGCGCCCTGCTGCAGTACCATCAATACTACGGCATGGATTTCAAGGTGGAGTGTCCGACCGGTTCCGGGCGGCTGATGAACCTCTACGAGATCGCCGAGGAGATCGCGCACCGTCTCGCCAGCATCTTTCTGCGCGACAAGGATGGCCAGCGGCCAGTCTACGGGGGTGCCCGGAAGTTTCAGGAGGATCCGCACTGGCGCGATCTCATCCTGTTCTACGAGTACTTCCACGGCGACAACGGCGCCGGCATCGGCGCCAGCCATCAGACGGGGTGGACCGGAATCGTCGCCCGCATGATGCATCTGTTCGGCTCCAGCACGGCGGAGCAGTTCCTCGAGATCGGTGCGCGGGCCGCCATCGTGGAAGTGGAGCCCGCAAAGAAACGCCGGTCCGCGAGCGCGGCGCGGCGCCGCAAGAGCTGATATGCAGCCGCCGGTCTATCCCGCGCTCTATCAGATCAACACGCGCGTCTGGTTGACGGAACTGTCCCACGGCCTCGGGCGGCCGGCGACGCTGGATGATATTCCCGACGCCGAGTTGGATCGCCTGGTCAACATGGGCTTCGACTGGGTATGGTTGCTGAGCGTCTGGCAGACGGGTCAGGTAGGGCAGCGGATCTCCCGCACCAATCCGGAGTGGCGTAGGGAATTCCAGGAGACACTGCCGGACCTGCGTGAGGAGGACATTGCCGGCTCGGGTTTCGCCATCACCGGCTACACCGTTCATGAACGGCTTGGAGGCGATGCGGCTCTGGCTCGCCTGCGCGAGCGGCTGCGCGAGCGCGGCCTGCGGCTGCTCCTCGACTTCGTCCCCAACCACACCGGTCTGGACCACCCATGGGTGGAGAATCATCCCGAGTACTATGTCCACGGAAGCGAGCTGGACCTGACGCGAGCACCGCAGAACTATACGTGGGTCAAGCGCACGCAAGGCGACCTGCTGCTCGCCTACGGACGCGATCCGTACTTCCCAGGCTGGACGGACACGCTGCAGCTCAACTATGGCAATCCCGCCACACAAGAGGCGATGATGGCGGAGCTGGTGAAGATCGCCGCGCAATGCGACGGCGTGCGCTGCGACATGGCCATGCTGGTGTTGCCGGACGTGTTCGAGCGGACCTGGGGCATCCGCGCTGAGCCCTTCTGGCCGAGGGCGACGCAACGGGTGCGCGAGCGCGTTGCGGATTTCTGTTTCATGGCGGAAGTCTACTGGGACCTCGAATGGACGCTGCAACAGCAGGGGTTCGACTACACGTACGACAAGCGGCTGTACGACCGCCTGCGTGACGCCCATGCACGGCCGCTGCGCGAGCATTTCTACGCGGGGCTCGACTACCAGAACAGGCTCGCCCGTTTTCTGGAAAACCACGACGAGCCGCGGGCCGCGGCGACGTTCCCACCGGAAGTCCACCGGGCCGCGGCAATCATCACCTTCCTGTCACCCGGGCTGCGCTTTTTCCATCAAGGACAGTTCGAGGGACGAAAGAAGCGCATCTCACCCCATCTGTGTCGCAGTCCTGCCGAGCCCGCAGACCAGAAGCTGGAACAGTTCTACGATCGGCTGCTCGGCTTGTTGCGCCAACCCGTTCTGCGCGAGGGCCAGTGGCAATTGCTCGAGTGCGTACCGGCCTGGGAGGGGAATTGGACTGCGGACTGTTTCCTCGCCTTCGCCTGGCAAGGTCCAGGTGACGAGCGCCTGCTGGTGACAGTGAACTATGCGCCCAACCAAAGCCAGTGTTATGTCCGGCTGCCGTTTGCAAATCTCGCCGGCGGTCAATGGCGGCTTCAGGATCAACTCGAAGAAGTCGTCTACGACCGCGATGGCAGCGACTTGCAAGAGCGCGGCTTGTACTTGGACGTGCCTGCTTGGCAGACATCCGTCTTCGCGCTGACGAGGAGGTGATGAGCATGGATTCCTTCAACAGAATGGTGCGTGGTGTTCTCTTGCTGAGCGCGATCATGCTCTGTGGCTGTGAGGAGTTGGTGATACGCGACACCACGAGCCTGCTCGCTCCCAGGTTTCAACGGTCTGAGGTCGTCGGGCTTGTGGCCGGTTTTGGAACGACCTTTGCCGCCATGCCCGACTTGATCAAGATGCTGAAGCGCCGGTCCAGCAAGGGCATGAACCCGACGATGGCCAGCATCATGGGGGTGTTCCAAATTGCGTGGGTCTACTACGGCCTCTTGATTCAGTCGCGACCGGTGGTGGCGTGGAACGTAGTCGCCGTAGTGATCAATTTTCTGAGCGTCGGGGCGTACGTGCGCTTCGCCCGCCGCGAACGGAATCAAGCGATGCAATGAGCGCGCGGCAGCCAGATGCGGTGGTGACGCGCTCACTGCGGACGCCGCGAGCCGCTGGGATCGCGGGCGTCGCGTTCGCGCTCCTGCTGACGGCGGCGTTGGTCCTCATCCGACTCGCGGCGCCGTCCGATGCGGGCGATGCCGGGGCATTGTTTGCCGACCCGGTTAGGAAACGCCAGGTTGTTCTGGCGCTGAACCTCGTGCCCTTCGCGGGTATTGCGTTCTTGTGGTTCATCGGCGTGATGCGCGACCGGATCGGCCAGCATGAGGATCGGTTCTTCGCCACGGTGTTCCTGGGCAGCGGGCTGCTTTTCATCGCGATGTTGTTCGTGGCCAGCGCGGTGACGGCGGGTTACCTCGCCGTCGCCGGCGCCGGAGCAGCGGGTAGCGCCGCGGGACTCGGCCGCAGGGTCGGGGCGCTGGTCCTCCACACCTATGCGATGCGAATGGCGGCGGTCTTCACGATCTCGACGGCGACGATCGGGTTGCGCACCGGCCTCCTCTCGCCGTGGCTCGGATTTCTCGGCTACGGGATCGCCTTGATCCTGCTCCTGGTGATCGACGTTACACGGTGGGTCGAGTTGCTCTTCCCGTTCTGGATCCTGCTCCTCAGCCTCGACACGCTCATTGAAAGTTTCGGGGGCACGCGAGGCAAAACACATGTGCGCGGCGCCTGAACCGGTGCGGCGGCGCCAGCGGAAAGGAGCGGCACCGCACCGGCGCACGTCTCGCCGGAAGGCCCAGCCGCGGGAGTCGACTTTCGCGCCGGGCGCGCCTCTCCGCGACTGCAAATCTTGCGCTGGGTGTTCAGCCAGGTATTGTGTCGACCACACGGGGCCGTAGCTGGCGAGGAGAGGACACATGGCGACGCGGGTTCTCTTGGTTCACCCAAGCCCACTCATGTTCTCGGAAATCTTCTTGCGCCTGGAACCGCTCGGCGTTGAGTGTGTGGCGTCGGCCGTGCACAGCGCGGGCTACGATGTGCGTTTGCTCGACCTCCAGGTCCACTCGGT
>DATKMS010000177.1:0-16774 GCA_035541735.1 Candidatus Margulisiibacteriota bacterium | reverse complement strand
AGCACGGGCTCGAAGATCACGTACATGATACGCACCAGCGCCTCCGGCGGCTGCCCGCGGTCCAGGAATCCCAAACGCACGAAGCAATCGACCATGGCAGGCTCGTCCCGCGCCAGGATCGCCTTGGCCAGTTGGTGATAGGCTTTGCGGATTTCCTCGGGGAAGATGCGCACCGAACCGAAGTCGAGGATCGCCAGCTTCGGGTGAAACGTGACCAGGTAGTTGCCGGGGTGCGGATCGGTGTGCAGCACACCAAATTCGAAGATCTGGCGCCACAGCACGCGGAAGTACTTCAGCGCCACCCAATCCTTCAGGGACTGGTCCACGCCCGGCCCGAGGATGTCGCTGAACGGATAGCCTTCGACCATGGTCATGGTGAGCACGCGCCGTGACGACACGTCCGGGTAGACCTGCGGGATGATCACCTCGTCGTCGTCGCGAAACATCTTCTGGAACAGGGCGATGTTCTTGGCTTCGTTCACATAGTCGAGCTCCTCGTGCAGGCGTTCCTCGAGCTCGCGATAGACGTCGGACTCGTCGATCTTCTGGCGCATGACATCGCGTCCAATCAGCGTAAACGTCTGCAGCAGCGCCTTGACGTTCTTCAGGTCCTGATTGACGGTCTCTTCAACGCCGGGGTACTGGACTTTGACGACGACCTCCGCGCCGGATTTGAGCTGCGCCTTGTGCACCTGGCCCAACGACGCCGCCGCGAACGCTTCCTCGTCAAAGCGTGAGAACACAGCCTCGGGCGGTGCTCCCAGTTCACGACGGATCTGCTTGCGGATGAGCGCATAGTCCATCGGCGGCACTGACGACTGCACGACCGAGAGAACATTGAGCGCCTCCGCCGGCAGGATGTCGTCACGCATCGACAGCATCTGCACCAGCTTCATGAACGCGCCGCGCAGCTCCGTGGAGCGCTCGACAATCTTGATGGCGTTCTTGATGTGGGTATCGAGCAGCGCTTGCTGGCGCTTGCCGACGGAACGGAACGGCCAGCGCAGCGCCTGCCAGACGTAACTGGAGCCGACGGACGTGGCCAGCTCGCCGACCTTGAGCACCCGCCGCGCACGCCCGTGCGTGATGCGATTGCCGGCCTTCGCGGTTGTTGTGCGCGCCATGGGTCTGCGGATTGTAGAGTTCGGATCGCCGGTTGTCGATGCAGTGTGAGGCACCGCCCCCGCCTCACTTAGTGAGGCGCGCCAATTCTGCCAACTCGCTCAAGACGCGCCAATTGCAGCCCGAGCACCAGATGTCGCCCGTCGCGCGCCGCCCGCGGTAGAGGTGATGGTACACGACACCGTCGGCATAGAGGTCGCGGTTGATGAAGTCGAAGATGCGCAGCGCGCGGTCCTGATCAGCGGGTTGGTGCGCTGCCTGCGCGAGGCGGAGCAATGCCAACGCGGCATAGCTGTTGGTCGACAGTGACTGATAGGCGTTGTCGCCCATCTGTTCCGAGCTGGCGAAGTACGCGCCGCGCTGGTCATCCCAGAGCGCGTCGAGGCCGTCGGCAACGTCTTCGGCACGCGCCAGGTAGGACGCCTCATGGGTCATCGCATGCGCTTGCAGGAGGTCGATGATCATCATGGCGTTCGGCAGCAGCCAAACGGTGTCGCTGCCGGGACGCGCGCGATACACGTGGCGCGTCGGATCCCACGCCGGGCGATCGGCCCCATCGATCAGCGCTCGCCCCACCTGCAGCGGCTGTAGAAACCAGCCGATGCTTTGACCCGGGAAGCGCTCGGCATAGCGGAGCTGCGTGGTCGCGATCTGCGCCCCGATCACCGTCGGGCCATACTCGAAACCGCCGCCGGCGGTAAGCCAGTCCAGCCAATCCATGTAGTAGCGGTCGGCCATCGCGAGACCGCCCGAGAGCAGGAGGTAGCGGCGCAACGAACGGTCAGCGGCGCCGGCGTCCACAAGGTCCGGATGATCATGCGCCGCGAACAACGCACCGGCACCGAATGAGATCTCGTCAAAGTTCCGGGGGCGCAGCGGGGACAGCAGACGCTCTTCGCGTTGCACGATTGCGGGGGCGATCCTCTTGTCCCCGCCGTGCAGCAGCACGCTGGCGGCGTAACCGGGCGCATCGCCGTAGTCGTAAGCGATATCTCCCGCCACTTCGGGAACCCGCTCCACCACCGTGTGCAGGACGGCATCGAAGAGATCACGGTAGCGGAACGTCGCCGGCCGGAGCTGTGCGGCCATGGCGTCCACCGCCTTCCCGGAGGGTGCACCCAGCTCCACCGACAGGCGCATGGGCCGGCGGCCCAGGAGGTTTTCGTATGGTTGCGTCGCCAGACTGTCGAGGAGCATCACGAGGTGCGCCACGTGACCGGCGAGTGCCGCATCGCGCGCCGCGGCACCGGGGCCGCTCGTCAGCCAACGCAGCGTGGCGACGGCACGCTCACGGTATTGAACGTCACCGGTGTCCTTGAACAGCAAGAGCAGGGCGCCGGCGAGGTAGGCGTTGGCGCGCGGGTCCCTCTCCGTTTTGTCCGCTGTGCTGAAGTAGCCGCCGTCCTTGGCGCGCATAGCCTCAAGCGCGGCAGCCGCCGCCTTCGCAGCGGACTCGTACTGCACCAACTCCTGGTTCTCGTATGCCTTCACCAGCGCATGGATCGCCAGCACGGTCGGCCACAGGCTCACTGCTTCATCACGCGGATCGCGCCGAAAACCGCCATCCGGGAGCCGCCCGCGTACGAGTAGTTCATCAACCACGCGCACGCCGTCGGCGTTCCAACGCGCCGCGCCCGGATCCTCCAGCTCGAAGTAGTCGCGATACAGCAGCTCCAGATACGCCAGCCACGCGCCCGCACCGACGCTGCCCCACGGCGCGAGATCCTTGCCGGCGGTGAACGCCTCCAGATCCCGCGTCGCCCGTTCGATGGTCCGCAGATTACGCGCGACGGCTTGCCGGAGCGTGGGCGTATCGGTGAAGGGCACGCGGCCCTTGGCCGCGTAGAGGCCGAGCGTGCGGAACAGCAGGGTCGGCGCCGTCGCTTCTGCTTCCAGCGGCGCCGCCAGTCCCAGCACCGTGCTGTTCGCTACACCTTGACCGAGGAGCGGGAACACCAGCGCCGGTCCCCAGGCACTGAGGTCACCGTCGGCGCTGCTCCACGCCGGGGTTGTGGCTGCGGCCACGCGGCGAGCGTCGCCGAAGAACGATTGCAAGGGTGCAGCGGGCGAGGCAGGGGCAAATTGATGCTGCGCGAGCGTGACGGTTTCGTCGGCAAAGATAGGGCGGATGACCGCGAGCGTCGCGGCGCAAAACGCAAAACGTAAAGCGTAACGGGATATAAGATTCTCCGTTCCCCTTTTCATTACGGTTTACGTTTCACGTCTTCTCTGCTCCCACCGCGCCAACAATCCGCCGCCAATTGTCCTTGATGTAGTGCGCCGTGCGGTCGGCGAACGCAGCCGTCGAGATCTGTGGCGGCGCGCCGAGAGAGGTGGGGAAAATGCTCATGTCGGCCATGAACAGATTCTTCAGGTCGTGCGACTGCCCCCACGAGTTCACCACGGAACGCGCCGGATCCTCACCCATCTTGCAGGTGCTCTGCGGGTGGGTGGAAGCCAGCAGAATGTCGTTCGGGCGCAAGCCGCGCTGGTCGATGGCGCGCAGATCGTCGCCGCGGTTCAACGCCAACGGTGACTCGTACGGCACAAGCACCTTCTTGGCACCGCTGGCGAACAGAATTTCGGCGCAGTGTTTCATGCCTTCGAGAAACAGTGCCCGCTCTTTTGCGTTCACCTGATACGTGATCTCCGGTCTATTCGAGCGATCGACGCGCACCGTGCCTGCCGATTGGTCGTGCATGAGCACCAGGATGCCCACCATGCGGTGGTAATTCTGCATGATCTCCCAGTGGGCCCGCCCGAAGCCGGGCAGCTGCGATGCGGTGACCACCGGGAAGCCGTACACCGGCATGATGATGTAGCCGCTCGTCGGGTCCTTCTCGAGATCGATGAAGTGATCGACGTAGTAGCTCTGCGGGATGCCGCGGTAACCGTAGATGGCCTCGTCATAGATGCCGGAGAGCAGGACACTGGGATGCAGGTGGAGGTTGCGCCCGACCTGGCCGCTGCTGTTGGCGATGCCGCTGTTGAGGAGGAGCTGCGGCGAGTTGATGGCGCCGGCGCACAGCACGACGACCTGCGCTTCGACGTGCAGCGTGTGTTGCGGGCGGTTCAGCGCATCGACGACGGTCGCCTCGACCCCGTGGACGCGGTTACGGTCTGCACGAATCTTCTGGACCGGGCAATTCGCATAGATTCGTGCGCCTGCCTTCGACGCCGCCGGAACGTAGGTGATCAGCATGCTCTGCTTGGCGTCGAAGGGACAGCCGAGCAGGCAGAAGCCGCTGGTCGTGCAGTTCTCGCGATTGTGCTTGGCGACCAGCCCGTGGTAGCCGAGCTTTTCGCAGCCCTCGCGGATCTTGCTGTTGAGCGTATTGATCTCCTGCGGCAGGATCGGCTTCACCTTGAGCATCTTCTCGACGCGCTGGAAGGATGGCACCAGGTCGGCGTAGCGCATGTTACGGATGCCGTCCTCGCGGCGCCACATCTCCAGGATCGGCGGCGGCGTACGGAAGCTGTAGCAGAGGTTGTGGACCGTCGACCCGCCGACGTTGCGGCCTTGGAGGATCACAATCGATCCGTCGGCGGTGGCGCGTTGCCCCATATCTTCATAGAGCAGCGGCATCATCTCGTCTTCGCGCTGGGTGAAGTCGTCCCTGGTGTAGTGCCCGCCCTGTTCGAGCACCACGACATCGCGACCAGCCTCCGCCAACTCCTTGGCCACCACCGCCCCACCGGCACCGGTGCCGATGACGCACACTTCGGCCTCCAGGTTGAAGTCGTTGGTGATCTGCTCGCCTTTGACGATCATAGCTATCAGCTCAGATCACTGGTCCCTGGTCCCCGCTACTGGTCACCGGTTACTGGTCACTGGTCACTGGGCACTGGTTACTGGCCACTGATGACTGATCACTGGTCACTGGTTGTTGATCACTCGATCACTCTCCGGGGCCGTGGCAGCCACGGGCCGTCGTAGTGGATGCCCTTCCACGTCGCATCCTGCGAGTAGTAGCCGAGCATCGACAGGTTCTTCAGGGCGCGGAAGGCAAGCCGGCGCGTGCTGCTGCGGCTGGTCGCCCAGCCCTGCAGGTAGCTGTCGCGCTCTTCCGGTGTGAGGCCCGTGAAGGTCCTGAACTTGAGCTGAAACACCGGTGGGCCCCATTGAAACAGCCGCAGCAGCCAACCGACCTGCGACTGCACGGACGGATCGAGCTGCAGCAGCGCCTGATCGATCGTCACGATCGCTTGCGTGTCATGCACCGCGGGCATGGTGTCGGCGCCGGTGAAGGTGATGCGCTCGACGATGGCCGTCAGGATGTCGGCCTGGTGTGGTGTCAGCACACGCAGCTCGGTAGCGGTGGCGGCTTGCACAGCCAGTGCCGGCGCCATGCGCAGGCGCGACAGCGTCAGCAAGCCCGCGGTCACGGCGCTGTAACGGAGAAACGAACGACGCGACAGCGTCCAGTGCGGCCTCGTCGTCTCCATGGGGCGGAGGCTAGTAGCGATGCACCCTTATTTGCAAGCAACCGCCCCGGCAGAAATCGCTCCGCCAGGCGCCCTATGGCGCCCGAATTCGGGCAAAGCGCTCCCGCGTCGGAAAGTTCCACAGATCTCGACGACCTGGTTGACTTTCGAGAATCAGATTTCCATTCTGCGACCCATAATGGAATTTGTTCCTCGATTTTTCACTGCACCAGCCGGCAGCTTCTTTCTCTTCGGACCGCGCGGGACGGGCAAGTCGCTGTGGACCCAGATCACTTTTCCGGGAGCGCTACGCGTCGACCTGCTGGACCCGCACGCACTGCGTCTTTACAGCGCGCGCCCCGAACGGCTGCGGGAACTGGTGGACGGCAGCCCGGACGTCGGCACGGTGGTCATCGATGAAGTACAGAAGGTCCCGGAGCTGCTCCCGGTCGTCCACCAGCTGATCGAGCAGCGTCGCCGGCTCCAGTTCGTCCTCACCGGGTCGAGCGCCCGCAAGCTGAAACGCTCGGGCATCGATCTGTTGGCAGGACGTGCGGTGCTGCGCACGCTGCACCCGTACATGGCCGCCGAGTTGGGCGGACGCTTCGAGATCGAGTCGGCCGTGCATCGGGGGCTGGTACCCCTAGTGGTTGGCGCCGGCGACCCTGCCGACGTCCTACGCACGTACGCAGCCCTCTACCTGCGCGAGGAAGTGCAATCGGAAGGGCTGGTGCGCAACGTCGGGGTGTTCGCGCGCTTCCTCGAGTCGATCAGCTTTTCGCACGGCTCGGTGTTGAACCTCAGCGCCGTTTCACGCGATTGTCAGGTCGAACGCAAGACGGTGGAGGGCTACGTCGCCATCCTCGAAGACTTGCTGCTGGCATTTCGGGTGCCGGTCTTCACCAAGCGGGCCCGGCGGGCGGTGGCAGCGCATCCGAAGCTCTACCTGTTCGACGCCGGGGTCTATCGTTCGCTGCGGCCCGCGGGCCCCCTCGACCACCCCCACGAGATCGACGGCGCGGCGCTGGAGGGCCTGGTCGCGCAGCACTTGCGTGCATGGATCGCGTACCGCTCGGACGAACACGTCCTCTGTTACTGGCGGACGCGTGCAGGAGTGGAGGTGGACTTTGTGGTCTACGGCGCCAGCGGGTTCTGGGCGCTCGAAGTGAAGAATGCGCATCGCGTCCGTCCGGAGGATCTCCGCGGTCTCAGCGCGTTTCGCCACGACTACCCGCAAGCGCGCGCGCTGCTGTTGTACCGCGGTGTCGAGCGCTTGCTGATCAACGACATCCTCTGCTGTCCGGTCGACGCCTTCCTGCGTTCTCTCCGGCCCGACGCGACCATCGGCGTGCCGGACCCGGCGCGCTCCCGTGTGCGGCATCGCGCCGAGAGGAAGTAGCGGGTTCGAGACGAAGTCCGGCGGTCACGAGCCGAGGGAGGGCGCTGTCGCCCTCACCCCGACGGTCGAGGGCACGCGAGATTGAGATGCGCGGCCGCGCTGCGGAACCGGGAGCAGTCGCGCGTGCCGCAGTGGGGCGAGAGTCTTGCGGTCGGGAGCCGAGCATTCGGCGAGCGAGTAGGAGCGGAGCTGACACTGCGGGCCTAGCAGTGTGAAGTGCAGGAGGGCTGACTACTCAGTCCAATGTCCACATGTGACCCGAGTGTGAGATGTAACCCCAGAGATGTAACCCCAGTCTCGGTGCCGCCCAAGATTCCGCCTCCCATGACTGGCTTGCGTTCGTAGTCTGCGAGGCCAGGAAATGCCAATACGTAGATCTACGGAGTTTGGCGGAGCGCGGCGCACAGTAGGCTGGCGCCCTCACCCTATCCTCTCCCACGCTGAGGAGACGCGCGGGAGAGGCTGCCCGCCCCCTGGCGCTCACGCGGGAACGGCCTGGCCTGTGAAGAACTGATGGAAAGGCCGCGGCAGTTGCCGGTAGTCGGGGAGCGGACCGAGGTGCGCCGCTGCGTCAACGCTGCTGTACGTGTTCCAGAACAGGATCGTACGGCCGCGATACTCCGGGGCGCGCACGGCGTCGATCATCCCAGCGAGGCACTTCGCCGTGTACGTCGTCTCCAGATGGATGCCCTCCAACTTCTCCATCAAGTCGCGCGCGCTGCGGGCGGCGTCGGTCGGTGCGCCGTAGCGTGGGCCGACGTAGCCCTTGAGGATCGCAAAATCACCCGCGCTTACTGCAACCGCCGGCACCTCGGAGGTCTGCTGCTGCAGCAAGGCGCGGCTGCGCCTGGCGAGCCTGGCCAATTTGTCGGCCGACGGAGGCAGAATGTCGGTGACCAACACGGCGGCGACGCGCGCGCGCAGGCCGGCGAGCTTGGCGCCCAGCACCAGGCCCGCCACCGTCCCGCCGCTGCCCATCGGGACGAAGATCCAATCCGGCTCCGGCAGCTCGCCGGTGCCGATCTGCTCTTGCAGCTCGAATGCCGCGTTGACATAGCCGAGCGTGCCCAGCGCAGAGGTCCCGCCGGTGGGAATGACGTACGGCAGCTCGCCGCGCAGCAGCTCGCGGGCGCAGATGCGTAGTGCGCGTGCGGTCACGAGCGGCACGGTCGCCGCATAGTGCATCTCGGCACCGGCAGCGTGGTCGAGCAGGAGGCAGCGCCGGACGTGCTCTGTCAGGGGTTGCTTGAGCAATGCCAGGATGCAACGGAGGCCAACCGCGCGGGCGCAGATCGCCGTCGCCAGACCATGGTGGGTGCCGATGCCGCCGAATGTGAGCACGGACTTCTTGTGATCGGCAAGCGCATCGCCGAGCAGGAACTCCAGCTTGCGGGGCTTGTTGCCGCCGTAGAGGGTGCCGCTCTCGTCGTCGCGTTTCACCCACAACCGGTCGACGTGCAGCTGCGCACCGAGCCGTTCGAGGCGGTGCACGCGCGTCGGCAGCTGCGTCAAGCGTACGCGCGGCAAGCGCCCGCGCAGCGCCGCGAAGCGCCGTTCAATGGCGAGCACATCGTCTGCCGCACCCTGCGGAATTGCTGTGTCCACAAGGCCCCCGTTAGTAACACGGTCCGCCCCTCTTGCGTAGTGGCGCCCTGGGTGGTGCGAAGGACAGGCCCTGAATTGCACCCCTACGGACGCTCAGCTATACGTGTCCGGAGCACATGAACGGGCGCGACCTTCTCACCTTGATCGAGACTGGCGGCGCGGTGATGTATCCGCTGCTGCTGTGCTCTATCGTCAGCATCGCCGTCATCATGGAGCGTTTGTGGACCCTGACGCGCGCGGCGCGCGGCGCTACGCGGCTGCACCAGCTGGTTGCCGAGGCGGTGGACGAGGGCGGGCTCACCGACGCGCTGGCGCTCTGCAAGCGCGATACGTCACCGCTGGGCGTCGTCTACAAGGCCATGCTCAGTGACAACAGCGGTGACCCGGAGATGCGCGGCCGCGTCGCCATCCGCCGACTCGCTGAGATCGGACGCGGCTTGCGGCGCTATGTCTGGCTGCTCGGCACCGTCGGCAGCCTGGCGCCGTTCATTGGGTTGTTCGGCACCGTGATCGGCATCATCCGCGCCTTCGAGAACATGGCGGCGACCGGTTCGGGTGGTTTTGCCGTAGTCGCCGCCGGCATCTCCGAAGCGCTCATCGCCACCGCCGGCGGCTTGCTGGTCGGCGTGTTGTCGATCTTCGCCTTTAACGCCTTCAACGTGCGCATCGGCAATCTGTCCGCGCGGTGGCGCGAATGGACCGACGAGGTGCTCGTGCAGCTCGCCGCACCGCGCGTGCGCGAAGGGAGCATACCCCGTGTCGCTCAGTCCCGTTAACCCGGACGGCGACCACAGCGAGCACGCCATCGTCGCCGAAATCAACGTCACGCCGCTCACCGACATCTTTCTCGTGCTGCTGATCATCTTCATGGTGACCAGCACCGCGCTGACGCAGCAGGGCACCAAGGTGAACCTGCCACGTGCCGGCGCGGGCGGCGCAGAGCCGTCCGGTATCATCGTCACCGCCACCGCGGATCACCGCATCGAGTTGAACGGTAAAGCCGTCGACCTCGATGGGTTGCGACCCGCCCTGCTCGCTGCGTTTCAAAAGGGATCGGAGCGCAACGTGATTCTCCAGGGCGACCGCAACGTCGTGCTGGAGCAAGCGGTGCAGATCATGACCATCGCCAAGGAAGCCGGGGCGGACAAGATCGCCATTGCGACGGCGCCGCCCGAGAGAAAGTGATCATCGACCAGTGACTACCAGTCACTAGTGATCAGTGCCCACCACCCAAGAATGAGTAGTGAACAGCAGAAAGAGAGTCGCTCGCTCCGGACATTGAGGGAGATCATCGAGTCGGGGCGGCCGCTCACATACATCCGCTCGGCGGAGGAGCAGCGCATTGGGCAACTGCTGCGCGATGCGGCTGCGGCCTGCTTCGCGTCGCCCGTGCCCGTGTGGAGTTGGAGCCTCACCGAAGGCATGCGGTGCGCCGACGGGAACGGGGCAGACGCGCAGTCGCTCGGGGCGCGCTCGGCGCTCGATTTCATTGCCACCTACGAGGGACCGGCGCTCTTCCAGCTCAAAGATTTCCACGAGCCGCTGCGCGAGGCCGCGGAGATCCGGCGGCGCTTGCGCGATCTCTACCAGTCGTGCTTCGACCGCGGCAAGTTCGTCGTCATTTCCTCGCCCGTCAAGTTCGTTCCCGAGGAACTCGAGCGCAGCATCGTCTACTTCGAGCTGAACGTCCCCGATCTCGTGGAGTTGGTCGAGTTCTTGCGGCGCGAAGCGCCGCTGTTCGGCAGCAGCGGAAACACGGTCGACACCTCTGAAGCCACCCTCTTTCAACTCGGGCGGGCCCTGCAGGGCCTGACACTCGACGAAGCCCGCCATGCGGTGCGCCGCGCGGTCGCGGAGCGCCACGCGCTGAATGCGGAGTCGGTGCCCATTTTGCTGGAGGAGAAACGTCTGCTCGTCAATCGGACGGGGATGATCGAGTACGTCGCCGACGGTACCGACATCGATCAGATCGGTGGTCTGGAGATCATGAAGAAGTGGTTGCTCGAGCGCCGCAAGCTGTTTCAGCTGCGCGAGAGCATCAGCGCTGAGATCGTACCGAAAGGCGTCCTGGTCATGGGCATCTCCGGCTGTGGCAAGAGCCTGTCGATCAAGGCCATCGCCTCGTGCTTCGAGCTGCCGCTCTACCGCATCGACATGATCGAGATCTTCTCCGGCCGTCACGGCAAGCCGGAAGGTGCGTTTGTCTCGGCCTGCCGCATGCTCGAGGACATGGCGCCGGCGGTGGTGTGGTTCGACGAGATCGAGGCCGGCATCAGCACCCAGGCCAAGGAAGGCGAGTTGGGCCGCATCTTCGGTTTCTTCCTGACGTGGATGCAGGAAAAGACGCGCGGCTTGTTCATCGGCGCTACCGCCAACCGCATCGACTTGCTGCCCGCCGAGATGATCCGCAAAGGCCGTTTCGACGAAGTCTTCTTCGTGGACCTGCCGCTCGATGACGAGCGCGTCGAGGTCTTCCGCGTACACTTGCTGCGCCGCGGCATCGATCCCGCCGGATTCAACCTCGAACGCCTGAAGCGCTTCACCAAGGGGTGGACCGGTGCCGAGATCGAGCAGTGCGTCGTCTCCGCGATTACGGCGGCGCGGCTCGAAGACCGTGACGTGAACGACGACGACATCCTCAACGTCGCGGCAACCATCGTCCCGCTCTCGAAGACGATGAAGGAGCAGGTCGACCTCATCCGCGCCTGGGCGTACGACCGAGCGGTGCGCGCCTCGCCGCGCGAGTTTTCTCGGTAGCGATCCCGACGCCGGGCAAGCCGACGCCCCCTCCCAACCTCGCCGGAGAGGATGCGTGGCATTATTCGAACTCGACGGAGAAACGGATGTTCTTCTTCGCCATGCCGTCGAGGACGATTTGTGAGCCGCCGCTGCGCATCATCCACTCCAAGCGGTGGTCGCGGTACTCGCGGACGAACAAGCCCTGTTCGATGATCGGACCCAGGTCCTGAAATCCTGCCAGGGCCTCCAGCGCTGCGGCAGCAACCTTCTGTACGCTGTCGCGCTCGCTGACCCGGGCCAACCATGTCGCCAGGCGCGAACCGTTTGGCGGCGGGAAGCCGTGCCCGGTCGAGCCGGCAACGTAGGGATAGACGGAGAGATCGCCCCACCCAAAACGCTCGCCGTTGAAAAACTGGCGGCTCCGCAGCTCGCGGTCGAGCCGCTTGTACATGCCGGCGATCTGTGCGCCCGCACGCGCCAGCAGTTGCTCGGCCAGCACGCCCTTGGCGCGGCCGAAGACGCGAATCTCAGCAATCGCCCAGTTGATTGCCTCGTGGTAGGTGTCTTCGAGTTCCTCGAGCATGCGCACGCGTGCGCGCTCCGCCGCGGTCGTCGGCAGCAGCGCCGGATGCGGCCACTTGTCCTCGAGATATTCGAGAATGATCGTCGAATCGAACATCGCCGTGTCGGCATCGATCAGGCTCGGCACTTCGAGCCGAGGACTCGCTGCTGTGAAGTCCCCCTCAGCCCCACCGCCCAGGAAGTTGGGGATGGCAGCCTCGAATGGGATGCCCTTCTCGTACATCGCGATCTTGACCTTCTGCGCAAACGGCGACAGCGGATGTTCGTAGAGCTTGATCATGGGAGATCTACTCCTCCGTTCTCACGTTGATCGCCTCACTCTGAGCTGGACGCACAGTTGGGTCAAGCACGCAGCGCACTCTCCACCATCGTCGATAGCAACCCGGCGTGCTCCTCTTTGCCTCAGCGGAACGATCCTGTATCGTTCGTGCGCATGAACGTCGAAGCTACCGTCGTTGCGATGTGCCGGGCCGCACGACAGTCCACGCGGGCGTTGGCCGCGGCATCCACGGACACCAAGAACCGCTGCTTGCGCGAGGCTGCAGACCAATTGCGCGTGCGGCGCCCACACTTGCTCGACGCCAATCGCGAAGACGTTCAGCGCGGGCGCGATGCCGGCCTCTCCAACGCCATGCTCGACCGGTTGGCGCTGACCGAGGCGCGCGTCGAGACGATGGCCAAGGGGTTGGAAGAAGTCGCAGCCCTACCGGATCCCGTCGGTGAAACCATAGCGCAGTGGCGCCGCCCCAACGGCCTCGAGATCGGCCAGGTACGCATCCCGCTCGGGGTCGTCGGCGTCATCTACGAATCACGCCCCAACGTTACGGCTGATGCGGCTTCGCTGTGCCTCAAGGCCGGCAATGCTGTGGTCCTGAAAGGTGGCTCCGAGGCGCTCGCCACCAACCGCGCGATCGCCGCGGTCCTGTCCGACGCGGCGGCCGGGGCGGGATTGCCCGCCGCAGCCATTCAGCTCATTCCCACAGCCGACCGCCAGGCAGTGCAAGTGCTGCTGCAGCAGAGCCCGTATGTCGACGTCATCGTGCCGCGTGGCGGCGAGAGCTTGATCCGGGCCATCACCGAGTCATCAAGCATTCCCGTGATTCAACACTACGCCGGCGTCTGTCACACCTACGTCGACGCCTCCGCCGATCTCGCCATGGCCGAACGCATCTGTTTCAACGCCAAGGTGCAGCGACCGGCGGTGTGCAACGCCATGGAGAACATGCTGGTCCACGACGCCGTCGCTGCAGAGTTCTTGCCCAGCATGCTACGCAAGCTGCGCGCTGCCGGCGTGGAGGTTCGCGGCTGCGAGCAAACGCGCCGCATCGTCGCTGACGTCACGCCAGCAACCGACGCCGACTGGCGCACCGAGTACCTCGATCTCATCCTGGCCGTGAAGGTCGTCGCTTCCCTCGATGCGGCAATCGACTTCGTCAACGCCTACGGCACGGGCCACTCGGATGCGATCGTCACCTGCGACTACGCATCCGCGCGCCGCTTCCAAGCCGAAGTGGACTCCGCAGCGGTCTACGTCAACGCCTCGACGCGCTTCACCGACGGGTACGAGTTCGGCTTCGGCGCCGAGGTGGGCATCTCCACCAACCGCTTGCACGCGCGCGGTCCGATGGGTCTGCGCGAGCTGACGACGTACAAGTACGTGATCAGCGGCAACGGCCAGATCCGGGAATAATGGCTGCGTCGGAGCCGTTTCCACACCGACGCCCGCCGCAGGCGTGATGCGCATCGGCATTCTCGGGGGCACCTTCAACCCCATTCATATGGCGCATCTGCGCAGCGCCGAGGAAGTCCGTGAAGCGCAGCAGCTCGATCGGATCCTCTTCGTTCCGAGCGCCACGCCGCCGCACAAACGGGGGAACGGCCTGGTGGCGGCGGCACATCGCCTGGCCATGGTACGGCTGGCGATTCGCGGCAACCCAGCCTTTCGCGTGTCGACGATCGAGATCGACCGTGGGGGTCGCTCGTACTCGGTCGACACCTTGCGCGCGTTGCGCGGCCGCCTGCCGGACGCCCAGTTCTTTTTCATCATGGGCATGGATGCTTTCCGCGAGATCAGCACCTGGAAGGACTACCGCAGCCTCTTTGCGCTTTGTCATCTCGTTGTCACATCACGGCCCGCGTACGACGATGCGCCGTTACTCAGTGCCCTCCCCGTTGCCGTGCGCGCCGAGTTCTGCTACCGTGCGAAGCGATTGGAGCACCGTACGGGAAATCAGATCATCTTCCAGCCTATCAGTGATCTGGACATCTCTGCCTCCATCATCCGGCATCGACTTCACCGTGGTTTGTCAGTCCGCTACCTCATTCCTGCGGCCGTTGAGCGATACATCCTGCAGCATGGGCTGTACGCGCGGAGGGTTGCCTCGCATTGACGCACGCTGACGGCCGCGAACGCGCGCTCCTTTGTGTGCGCTTTGCCCTCGAGCGGAAGGCATATGACCTCGTCCTCATGGAGGTCGGCGCGCTGACGTCGCTGGCGGATTACTTCCTGATCTGTACCGGCCGTTCCGATACGCAGGTTCAGGCGATCACGCAGAGCATCGAAGAGAACCTCGGGAGGCTCGGCATCCGTCCGCTCTCCATCGAGGGCTATTCCCGCGGCCAGTGGGTGGTGATGGACTACGGAGACGTCCTGGTCCACATCTTCTACGAACCGCTGCGCGAGTTCTACGACTTGGAGCGACTGTGGGCGCGCGCCCCCCGTGTGCACCTGCCGGAACCGTACAACAGTCAGGCGCGTGACTTGCGCCTCGCCGGCGAAGCGCGCTAAGCAGCGAGATTGCAGTCGAATTGGTATGAAACGAGCCCTCGCACTCTTGCTGGGCGTCGCTGTCGTGTGCGGCATTGGATATCTCTCGTGGCTCAACCCCGCGGGAGTGACATTTCACATCTCACCGGCCCGCAGCGTCGACGCACCCTTGGCCGCGCTGATCATCTTTGCGTTCGTCGCCGGCGCACTCGCCGTCTTGGCGGTGATGGCGATCCAGGCAGGCAGGCGGGCTGTGGTCGCGTGGCATACCGGCCGGCAGCAACGGCGGACGGAGCGTATTGAGAACTGGACCTCACAGGGAGAGCAACTCCTGTGGCAGGGAGATGTTCAGCAAGCGCGCACGCTGTTGCAGAAGGCGTGGCGGCGGCGGCCGGAAGATGCGCGCGCGGTCCTGGCATTGGCAGCGTCATATCGCGAAACGGGAGAGCACCAGCGCGCCCGCTTGGCCCTCGAAGAGGCGGCGCGGGAGCACCACACGCATCCGGAGGTCCTGCTGGCGCTGGCCGATGCACAGCGTGCGGCCGGCGAACAGGGTGCGTCGCTGGATGCGTTGGAACGGCTGCGTGCCCTCCACCCGCGCGCGCCGCGCGTTCTCCGGGCTCTGCGCGATCGGTACGTGGAAATGGAGCGTTGGGCGCACGCTGCCGCCGTCCAAGAGACACTTCTGGCGGAGCTGCGCCATCCCGAAGACGCTGAGCGCGAGCGCGGGTACCTCACCGTGCTCCGGCACCAAGCGGCCATCAGCTTGCCCGACACCGTCTCGCGCGTGCGCGCCCTCGAGGGGCTCGCCGACCGCCGCGGGGTCTCGATCCCGATCGCGGTCAGCCTCGGGCAAAGCCTCGTCGACGACGGTCGGCGCGACGAGGCGTGGGCCGTCTGGGAACGCGCGCTGCGCAGCGCTCCACGCACCGTCCTGGTGGAGCGCCTGGCCGGCATCGCAACCGAGCCCGAGCATCGGGAGCGGCTGCGCTCCGTTCTGCAGAAGTTGCGTCCCGATCAGGTGCAGGCCGACAACATTCGCCTGCTGAGCGCGGAGCTGCATCTCGCTGACGGCAACGCCGAGGCCGCGGCGCAGGAGCTCGACACCACCCGTGATCCCGCCAACGCCCCGGCGCTGCTGCACACCCTGTGGGGTATGGTGCACCGGCGTCGCGGCCAATTGGAGCTGGCGGTGGCTGCCTTCGCCCGCGCCCACGGCAACCAGCGCATGCAGCGCTGCACGACGTGCCACCGCGCCACGGCGGAGTGGCTCGCCTGGTGCCCGTCCTGCCGCGGCTGGGACACGTACCGATCGGATGTTGAGATCGGAACGCGCTGAGCGTCAGTCGACGCAGGCGCGTTCCAATTCGTTCACCGCGAGCGTGCAGGCGCTACGTAGCCGCGCGCTTCGAGGTAGGACAGGATTGTGGCGAGACTCTGCGCTTCCGCTTGGCGATCGGTATGGACAACGATCTCGGGGTTGAGCGGCGGTTCGTACGGCGCGGAGATCCCAGTGAAGTCGGCAATTTCGCCAGCACGCGCCTTCTTGTAGTGCCCCTTCGGATCGCGCTGCTCGCACACCTCCACCGGGCAATCGACGAACACCTCGATGAACTCACCGTCGCTCATGATCTTGCGCGCCTGATCACGGTCGGCGCGATACGGCGAGATGAATGCGGTGACGTTGATGACCCCGGCTGAGGTAAACAGCTTCGCGACCTCACCGATACGGCGAATGTTTTCGTTGCGATCTTCGGGCGAGAAACCGAGGTCCTTGTTCAACCCGTGGCGAATGTTGTCGCCATCCAGCACGTAGGCGTGCACCCCACGGTCCCACAACTCCTTCTCCAGCGCCACCGCCAAAGTCGATTTTCCTGAAGCAGGCAGCCCAGTCATCCAAATGGTGCACGCCTTGTGACCGGTGATCGCTTCACGATCTGCTTTGGTGACCGCTCCCGGATGCCAAACGACGTGCTTCGACTTCAGATTCGCCATGCGTCACTCACCTCTCAACAAATGTCCGGCGTGTCTTAACCGACCCTTCCCATCGACTCAAGGCCGTTCTGCCTCACCTGCGGTCGGCGTCATTGCGATAGCTTGCTTCCTCCTTCGACGACCTCGTTAGTCGCTCTTGA
>DATKMS010000176.1:0-30149 GCA_035541735.1 Candidatus Margulisiibacteriota bacterium | reverse complement strand
GGTTCTCTTGGTTCACCCAAGCCCACTCATGTTCTCGGAAATCTTCTTGCGCCTGGAACCGCTCGGCGTTGAGTGTGTGGCGTCGGCCGTGCACAGCGCGGGCTACGATGTGCGTTTGCTCGACCTCCAGGTCCACTCGGTAGAAGACTATCGCAGCACCTTGACGGCCTGGCAGCCGGACGTCGTCGCGTTTTCGGTGAACTACCTCGCCAACGTTCCCGAAACCATCGACCTCGCATGTGAGGCGAAGGCGCGCTTGCCGCGTTGCCGGATCTGTGTCGGTGGCCACAGTGCGTCGTTCATTGCTCCGGAGATGCTGGCTCACGCCGAGGGCGCCATCGACTGCGTCATCCGCGGCGAGGGCGAAAGCGTCTTGCCGCGCGTGTTGGAAGCGTTTGCGGCCGGGGGGCCCCTGCGAGATCTGCCCGGCGTGGTCACGCCGGAGGGTGCGGGTCCGCCGCCGGAGCTCATCCCCAACCCGGAGAAGCACCTGCCGGCGCGCCACCTCACCAGCCGGCGGCACAAGTACTTCATCGGCGAACTCGACCCGTGCGCATCGATCGAGTTCACGCGCGGCTGCCCGTGGGATTGCTCGTTCTGCAGCGCGTGGACGTTCTACGGACGCAGCTACCGCAAGTTCACGGCCGAGGCGGCCGGCGAGGACCTGGCCAGTATCCGCGAACCCAACGTCTTCATCGTCGACGACGTCGCCTTCATCCGCCCCGAGCACGGCATGGCCATCGCCGACGAAGTCGAGCGGCGCCACATCAACAAGCGCTACTATCTGGAAACCCGTGCCGACGTCTTGTTGCGCAACCGCGAGGTGTTCGCGCGTTGGACGCGGCTCGGCCTGCGCTACATGTTCCTCGGCATCGAGGCCATCGACGAAGAGGGGCTCAAGCGCCACCGCAAGCGCGTCCACCTGGGTGACAACGAACGCGCCCTGGAGGCGGCGCGCGAGCTGGGGCTGGTGGTCGCCATCAACATCATTGCCGACCCCGAGTGGGACGAGCGCCGCTTCGACGTCGTCCGGCAGTGGGCGTTGGAGGTGCCGGAGATCGTCAACATGACGATCAACACACCCTACCCCGGAACCGAAACCTGGCTGACCGACGCGCGTCGTTTCACCACCCGCGACTACCGGCTGTTCGACGTGCAGCACGCCGTGCTGCCGACGCATCTGCCGCTGCGCCGCTTCTACGAGGAGTTCGTGCGCACGCAGGACGTGCTCAACCGCAAACACCTGGGCCTGCGCGCCCTCTACGACATCTTCGGCATCTCGATGCGGCTGCTCGCCCGTGGCCAGACGAACTTCCTGCGCATGTTGTGGAAGTTCAACCAGGTCTACAACGTCGACCGTCTGTGCGGCGACCACGAGCGCGAGGTGCGCTATGCCATCACGCTGCCAAAAGCGCCCGGCGCGGCGGGCGTGCGGCGCAGCCAGGATGACCTCTACGTCCATCATCCCGCCGCGGTGGCCGCCGGGGCGTAGGATCGCGGCTCGTCGCGCTACGAGAGGGTGATCGACCAATGGCCAGCGCTGCAGGGGCCGAGGCAAGGGCGGTGGCGCTGACACTCTACGACTATCATGGCTCGCCCTGCGCGCGCCGCGTGCGCATCGTGCTCTTGGAAAAGGGACTGCGCTGGACGACGCGCGTCGTCGATCTCACCAAGATGGAGCAGAAGCGCCCCGCGTACCTGCAGCTCAATCCGAACGGCGTCGTCCCCACCCTGGTGCACGGCGAGCGCGTGATCTACGAATCCAACGTCATCACCGAATATCTCGATCAGGTGTTCCCAACACCGCGTCTGTATCCGGAAGATCCGTGGGCATGCGCGCAGGCGAAGATGTGGCAGGCCTTCGAGCTGGCGATGGCCAAGGAATACCGGCCGTTGATGTATCTGCGTGTGATCGGTCCGTACGACCGCACCCGTCCCAAGGACGAGGTCATGGCCGACGCACGGCGCTCGACCGACGACCCGTCACATCTCGATTGGATCAGCCGCGTCTACGACGGTACCGCGGTCTCCGAGTACGAAGCCGCGATGCTGGAGATCCAACTCTACCACCGCCTTGACCACCTCGAGCGCGGACTGGCCGGGCGTCACTACCTGGTTGGCGACCAGTTCACGATCGCCGACCTCTCCGTGTGGCCGCGCGTCGCCATGTACCCGCTCGTGCAGTTGCCGATCGAGGCCGAGCGCTACCCCAACCTGCAGCGCTGGCTCGACACCGTTGGGGCACGGCCGTCGATGGTGAAGAGCGAGAGCGTGCGTCCGGATTGAGCGATCAGAACGTCTCCTTGAACGGCCGCAGATCCAGCTCCTGTGTCCACGCGGAGCGGGGCTGCGTGTGCAGGTACCAGAACGCCCCGGCGATGGCGTCGATGTTGAGCATGCCGTCTGCGCCCTTACTTTTCGCGTAGTCGGGCAGCCCTTGGTTGATCTTGTCGCCGTCGATGGCGCCGTCGATGACGATGTGCCCCACGTGGATGCCTTGCGGGCCGAACTCGCGGGCCATCGCCTGGCTGAGCGACCGCAGTCCGGCTTTTGCCGAGGCAAAGGCGGTGAACGGTGGGCGCCCGCGCACCGACGCCGTCGCCCCGGTGAACAGGATCGAACCACGGCCGTGCGGCACCATACCGCGTGCCGCTTCACGGCCGACGAGGAACCCACCCAGGCAACACACGCGCCACAGGTCTTCGAACATCTGCGCACTCGTGTCGAGCAGCGGGCTCCAGCGGTTGTTGCCGGCGTTGTAGGCGGCCAACTCGAGCGGCAGACCACTCTCCTGCACGGCCTTGAACAGGCGCAGCACGTCCGGCTCACGCGTCGTGTCGGTCACGACCGCCGTCGCGCGGCCGCCGGCTTGGCGGATGTCTGCGGTCACCATTTCGAGCTGGGCGGCCGTACGTCCGGCGACGAAAACGTGCAGGCCCTCGCGCGCGAAACACCGGCTAAGGGCGGCACCAAGCCCCGCCCGCGGCCCCACACCAACGACAATCGCTGCGGCCAGTTTCCCTGCGGTCGTCATGTGTCACCTCCTGTTCTGGTCGGTATGCGCTTGCTCCGCAGCTGTGTCGAGTCTCGTTTTATCCAGCGTAACCCCCGAGAGAGCACTGCACCTGTTACCTCTCGGGACTCTTTCACACACTGTTGAGTATCGTCCCCACGGATTTGACGTTGCGCCGCGGAGGCCATGAGCCCCGCAGGGACGGGACAGCCGTGTCCGAGGTGAGCTCGTTGCCGAAGCCTTACCCTGCTGGTAAACCTCCCCAGTCAAGCGATGGAGGTTGCCGTGCGCACCAATATCAATCGGCTCCGACAGCTATTTGTCGACCTGGACCGCCTCGACTTCGACGCTGTCGCGGGTCACTGCACCGACGACTGCGTCTACGAGGACGTGCCGTTCGTCGAGGCGACGGTCACCGGGCCGACCGCGATTCGTGCCAAGCTGCAGTTGGGGCTGGGCATGCTCGATCGCATCCCGACGACCATCCACGAGGTGGCCGAGAACGGCGATACCCTCATGGTCGAGCGCACCGAGATCTGGCATCACCGCAGCGGCGAACGCGCCACGCTGCGGGTGGCTGCGGTGTTCAAATTTCGCGACGGCAAGATCAGCCTGTGGCGCGACTATTGGGATGCCAGGACACTGTTCGCGCAGCAGCCGGCACACTGGCTGCCCGACGTGCCGCGCCCCTGACACGGAGGTCGCATGCTCAAACTCTATCATTCACCCCGTACGCGCTCGGTGCGCATCTACTGGCTGCTCGAAGAGCTGGGCGTTTCCTATCAGCTCGAGACGCTCGCCTTTACACCCGAGACGCTGAAGACCGCCGCGTATCTGAAGGTGCATCCGCTCGGTAAGCTGCCGGCGATCCAGGACGGCGATCTGGTCATGTTCGAGTCGGGTGCCATCCTCGAATACGTCCTGGAGACGTACGGCAATGGCCGCCTCGCGCCGGCGCCCGGCAGCCCGGCGCGTGGCGCCTTCCTGCAATGGGTGCATTTCGCGGAAGCCACCGCGATGCCGCCGCTGGCCGACATCGCGCAGCACATGCTCTTCAAGCCCGAGGCGGAACGCCTCCCCGCCGTGGTCGCGGATGGGCAGGCGCGGGTCAACGCTGTGCTGGCCGCGCTCGAGATCGCCCTCACCGGCAAACAGTATCTGCTCGGCAGCGAGTTCACCGGGGCCGATATCATGATGGGTTACGCGCTGCTGCTGGTGAAGTGGTTCGGCTTGTTGACGCAGCAGTACCCGAACGTCACGGCCTACCTGGCGCGGCTGGAGCAGCGCCCGGCGTTGCAGAAGGCGTTGAGCTGATCGCAACCCGATAGTCGTGCAGTCGTCGGTTATCTTTCGGATTGCGAACCGCGCACTCACTCGACCTGCACGACCATCTCGATCTCGACGCAGATATCGAACGGCAGCTCCGCCATGCCTACAGCGGAGCGGGTGTGCCGGCCGGCATCGCCGAAGATCGCAACCAGGACATCGGAGCAGCCGTCGATGACCTCGGGCGTGCGGTTGAAACCGGGCGCGCAGTTGACCATGCCGAACACTTTGACGATCTGCCGCACACGGTCGAGACTGCCCAACTCGGCGCGCACCGTCGCGAGCATCGACAGCGCCGTCGCCCGTGCGGCGTCGCGCGCCTCCTCGGCGCTGATGGTCCCGCCGACCTTGCCGCGCACGACACCTTTGGCACTCACCGGTCCGTGGCCACCAACGTACAACAGGTCGCCAACCCGCTTGCAGCCGAGGTAGTTTGCGACCGGCTTCGAGACCGGCGGCAGCTCAATGCCGAGCGCCGCGAGGCGCGCGTCGATAGTCGTGCCCATGGGCTTCCTCTCGGACTGCTTATATCCGAGTGCCGCGGCAAGGGAAGCGCGCGTAGCCCCGGCGCCAGCTAGACGTTAGAATGCGTCGCGATGGACGGCATTCGATACCGCCGGGTTGTTGGTAATCCCCCCGAGTGGCTCGTGTCCGATGCGCCCATGCGTTGCCCATACTTGCCGCACCAGACCGCACGTCTGCCGTTGCGCTTGCCGGTGCGGCCGCTGCGGCCGGAAGAGTTTGCACAACGTCTGGAAGCGGGAGACCGGCGCCAGGGGGTGCTCCTCTACCGGCCCAGCTGTCCAACCTGCAACGCCTGCGAAGCGATCCGCATTGACGTCGATACCTTCATGCCCAGCAAAACGCAGCGGCGCATCTTTCGCCACGGCGAGGCGGCATTCGATACATCGGTCGGACGTCCGACGCCGACGGCGGAGAAGGTCGCCCTGTACAATCAGCACAAGCTGGAGCGTGATCTGCTCGTCAATCGGGAGTTGGTCGACGCTGCAGCATACGAGGAGTTCCTCGTCGAAACGTGCACCGACACCGTCGAACTGAGCTATCGCCACGCCGGGAAGCTCGTCGGCGTGGCCGTGGCAGACCGCGCCCGCAATGCGCTGTCGGCTGTCTACTGCTTCTACGATCCGGCCTACGGCCGGCTCAGCCCGGGCACGTACTCCATCCTCAAACAGATCGCACTCTGCCGCACGTGGGGGCTGCGCTACCTGTACCTGGGCCTCTACATCGCCGACTGCCGCTCGATGCGCTACAAAGCTCGCTACCTGCCCCACGAGCGCTTGATCGAAGGCGAATGGCGGCGCTTCGAAGGCAGAGACCGGGTCGGCGCCCAAGCGGGCTCACGGCTGTGAGGAAGTCCGGTACCGGGGACGCGTCTCAACTCCCACGCAAGGCCCAGCCGAGCATGAACAATCCAATCGCGGTCACCCAGCTTCCCGCCACGCGCACCACCACCCGTGCCCACGCGGTCCGCAGGGACACGATCTGCCCGGCGAGGAGCGCGATCACCGCGAAGAGGGCGCACGCCACCCCGAGTGCACCCAGGCCGCCCGAGTGGGCCTTCGCCAGCTCGCTGCCGTTGAGGCCTCCGTTGAGGAGCCCGAGAAGGATCGCCAGGGCAGCGACCAACTGCACCGGCAGCGGCATGTCGGCGGCGACCAGTGCGCCGAGCACAATGGTCACTGCGGCCGTCGCCGCCGGCAGCGTCAGCGGCAGGCCGACGAGTAACCCGACTCCGCTCGCCGCGAACCAGGCCAGCGGCAACGTGAACAGCACAGCGCGCGCGCCGCGCGGCCCGCGCAGGCCGCCCAACAGTGACAGGGCGATCACCGGCAACAAGTCTTCCGGCGTCACGAAGAGATGTGTCAGCCCGTCGTAGAACGGTCCGAAGCCGGTGTTCATGAGGTGCGCCTGCGCCGGCTCGGGCAGGACGATCGCCGCAACCGCGAACCACGCCAGGAAACCCGAAATCCGAAATTCAAAATTCGAAACAACTTCGAATGACCAAAACGGTCGGAAAATCCGAAACACTGACTGCCCGCTTTTCGTCTTCACTCTGATGCTCCAAACTAGCTTGTTGCGAATTTCGTGCTTCGAATTTCCTTCAAGACATTGCTCGCCACAGGAACACGACACCCGCCAGCGCGACGATGGCTCCGGCAGCGCGCAGCGCGAGCCGCCCTGCCGGCCAGCGGTGCACCAGGCCTATCGATATGCCGACGGCGTGGAGGGTACCGGTCGCGATCACAAAACCGATGCTGTAGAGGATGCCGTTTGCACCTGGAGGCAGCTCGGTACCATGGGCGTGGCCGTGAAAGACGGCGAAGAACGCGACGAGCAACGCCGCCACCCAGAGCTGCGGCCGCGCCTCGGTGCACACCGCGAACCCCAACGCGATGGCGGACAGCGCGATGCCGATCTCGATACCCGGCAGCCTCAGGCCCATCAGGCCCAGCATCCCCCCAAAGGCCATGACCATCGGAAAGGTTACCGGCAGGAGCCACACGGCGGGCGCGCCGAGTTGTGCGCCCCAGAGCCCCACGGCGATCATCGCGAACACGTGGTCCAGACCAGACACGGGATGCTGCAGGCCGCTCAGAAACCCGAGCGCTTCGCCACCGCGGGTGTGGGCGGACGCGGATGCCGGCAACAGCAGCAAAAGCAGGAGGATCACACAGAGTGAGACACGGGGACACGGAGACGCGGGGACGCGGAGAAAGGAGGCTTTCACTTGCGGATGACCCGTTTCGCAGGTTGAGACGCCATCGTCACGAGCCTGCCTTCTGCCACACCTTCAGCTCCCTAAACGAGCGAATATTCTCCATCCCCGCGTCTCCGCGTCTGTTACTTCCCAACCAGAATCGCGACGCGCTGGATCGTCCAAAACGCCCCCAGCGACCCCACCGCGTACCCAGGCAGCGCTGCCACCCAGCGCGGCCAGCGGATCTCCAGTTGGCGGAACGAGCGCTCCAGCGCCAACACGAGCAGCACGAAGCTCACTTGTCCGACCTCGACGCCCAGGTTGAAACTGAGGAGCGCCAGCGGCAGCTCGTGGCGCGGCAGGCCAGCGCTGGTGAGCGCGCTGGCGAAGCCGAAGCCGTGAATCAACCCAAAGACGAAGGCCACCACCCACGGGTGGCGGATGGTGAAGCTGGTTTCGCCGCGCCACGAGCGCACGATCTCCGGCCCGAGGAAGAGGATGCTCAGGGCGATGGCGGCGTTGAGAGGGAGGACCGGCACTGCGGCGTATCCGAGCGTCGCGATGGCGAGAGTGATGCTATGTGCCACGGTGAAGGCGGTGACGGTCTTCAGCAGCATCCAGCGGTCGGCGACGATCAGCAGCAGCCCGAGCACGAAGAGCATATGGTCCACGCCGAAGAGAATGTGCCGGATCCCCTGCACGATGTATGTGCCCGCCACTCCCAACCAGGTTTGCGCCGCGGCAATCTCGACCCACGGCTGCGACGGCCGCGCGATCGTGGTCGAGGTGCGGCCGTCGAGCATGTCGACACGCACCAGCACGTCGGTGATCGTCAGTTGCAGCCCGGCGAACTCGATGCGCCGTCCCGCCAGCCCATGCGGCCCGGCATCGATCCAGCGACGCTCCACGAGCGAATCCGCCAGCTCTTCTACCGTGGGATCCTGCACGTTCTGCAAGTCGTCCGGCAGCTTCAGCGCAACCGGCAGACGCATGCCCGACAGGACCGGGGTGCGCCACAGCACGTTGAAGCGTCCGGGCGCAATTTCCTTGATCTCGAGATAGGCAGGACGCGCTTCGTGGGCCCAGGCTGCGGTGGCCACCGCTAGTGTCGCCGCGTAGCAGCAAAGCCAAATTCGAAATCCGAAATCCGACATCCGAATTTTCTTCACAGCGCTCCCTCGCCCGATGGCGCAGGAATCTCCTTCCTGGGTTGCGGCGCAGGTGCCGGAGTCGAATCCTTGTCGGGCGGCGCGGGCAGGAGCACGGTGTATTTGGCGCGCATGGCGTCGTAGGCCTGGCGCCAGGCTTGTTGCTTCTGATCGCCCAGCCACGCGGTCTTCACATCCTCCTCGACTTCTTCGAAAGCGGGAATGCGGCCGGGAATGAGCGAGTCGACAAAGACCAGATGCCACCCGTAACCGGACTCGATCGGCCCCTGCCACGAGCCGGGCGCGAGCTTGGCGACTGCCTGGGCGAATGGCGGCCCGAAATCCTTCCCCAACTGCTCGGGCGTGCGGTCGCCGTAGTAGTCCTGGAACATGAACGGATCGGCGAGGGCAGCCGCCAGCTTGGAATCCTCGGGCTCTCCGGCAATCCTGGTCAGCGCCTGCGCGGCGTCTTCACGCGCGCGCTTGCCACGGCGGTCGGTCGAGAAGTAGAGATGGCGGAAGCTCACACGGCTCGGCGTGGTGAATTTGTCGCTGTACTTTTCGAACCATGCTTTCAGTTCGTCGGTCGTCGGCTCGTGCGCCGCCGCCACATCCTCGGCCAGGAAGCGCATCTTCTGCGCCATGCGGCGCCTGACTATGGTGTCGTCCTTGTCCAGACCCATTGCCAGGGCCTCGCGATAGAGGATTTCCTCCTGGACTTTATCTTCCACCAGATGGCCGAACTCCTCGGGGGTCGGCGGACGTTGCCACTGCGATTCGAAGTACATGTCCAGTTGGCGCAGATCGTCCAGCGTTAACGCAATCCGCGTGGACGGTTCGACGCCACTGGCGTCACGCTGCGTGTAGCTGTAGGCGGCGAACAGAGCCGCTCCCAGGAGCAGGAAGTGCAGTAGCGGCTCGCGCAGCAGTCGGTCAATCCGCATGAATCCTCAGCGCAGACCCGTCAGGGGGTTCAACTCTTTGACCTCCGGGATCATCTGGTAGTTGGCAAAGGCGATCTCGTTGCCGCACACGGTGGTGACCACCCAACGCAGCTGTGATTTCATAGAAGACGCCCTCCTCTGCATCGCTTGCGCACGACCAGCGCCGGATGAGCGAGGCAAAATATAAGATCCGGTCGTCGCGTCAAGGTGGTGACGTGCTGCCGCAGATCCTTAGAGAGTGTCTCAAACCCTTGCGCCGGTTCGTGCCAGCGCGTCGCCGTGGAATCAAATTCCACGGCTGAGTCGCTCGAAGCCCGCTCACGGGGCTGACCGCCCTCTCTGATTTGCGTTTGGAGCCCCCCTTTGTGGGCTTTGCTGCGACTGAGCCGGCGATTTGATCGTCCGGACGCCCGGCGCACGAGTTGTGAGACAACCTCCTTTGGCCTGCGCAGGTCAGCTCGTCGAGTGCGGATGGCCAACCCGCATGCATCCAGTTGGTCACTCGGCTTGACGCCGCGTCTTCGCGCGCACGATCGCAACAAGCGCGAAGACGGCAAGCAACAGCGCGGCAACCACCCAGCGCAGGTCGGGCACGACGAATTCATCGTGCATCGGCACCAGCACCACCTTCAGCGCCGCGAGCTTGTATGGCAGTACCTTGGTGTACTCCGGGTCGCTCAGCAACTCGAAGAAGGCCCGGCGGTCAGGGTAGCGGACGACGAGCACGCGCCCCCAGTTCTCGAGCGCGTCGTCGAAACCGAGAATGTTGGTGCTCGGCTGCGCTCCCGTGCGCACGCCCTCCGGCTCGCCGGAAAAGAGCGGATAGGCTCCGAGCTTGAGCAGCTTCGGTATGGCCACCGATTCGTAATGGGCATTGAGGTGGCGCGGGTTGCCGGCAATGTCCGGGCGTCCCGGCATGCTGCGAGCGGTGCCGTAGTAGCGCATCAGGTTCAGCATGTAGACGGGCCTGCCGTCGTCAGCCTCGCCCCACGACCGCAGGTGCGCGACGATGTCGGCCTTTTCGCTCTCGGGGATATCCGTTCCGGCAGCAATGCGGCGAACGTAGTCGTCCACGTCGGCCTCCGTCAGCGTGCGGCCGGGGGCCTGCCAGTGGCAGACCAGCGCAAAGATGGCCATCAACACGATGGCGAGGCCAAGCTCGAAGCGGCAGCGTTTCATCGGGATCTGGGAGAAAAACTCGAAGTCCGAAATTCGAAACAACTTCGAAAACCCAGCGGCTTCGAATTTCGGACTTCGTCCTTCGAATTCGCTTCACCACACCCGCGTTCTAGCCTCTACAGCTTCTTCTCCAGCTCGCCTTCCAGCTTGTGCACTGCCTCGGATCCCATCGTCTCGATCATCTTCCCACCCTCCGTGCTCGACGGTGGCCTCCTACTACGCGGCGGGGATCATGTCCATTGGACCGGTGGCAGTACTCCAGAAGATGATGGCGCTCGCTACGGTGGTGCTGTGGGGACGTACATCTCCGGGGGACCGCCCCGCATGGCCGCCCGGCCCGGGAAAACCGCGCCAGACCCGTATGCGGGCGTTCCTCCTTACTCGAGGCGCTCCAGCTTCTGCTTGACGTCGGCTTCCAACGTCTCCAGCACTTGGCTCGCCATCTTTTCGATCAGCCGCCGTCGCACATCGTCGCGAATGGTCTGGAACTCTTGCTGTTGCTGCGAATCCAGGATGGGCGTGATTTTGTCTGTGAACCGAGTCAGCCCCAGGTCAATGTGCGGGCCGCTGACGCCGAAGGTCTCCTTGCGGTACATCGCGTCCCAGAGCGAGGCGCGGGTGTTCTCCTCCGCCCATACGCCGGTCAGTCCACCGGGGTTTTCCAAACGCACATCGATGGTGCAGCACGCCATAGTGCGTGGCCCCCGGCTTTGTGCCATGACCGCATAGTACCCCTGGCGAGCAATCGCGAAAAGGGGCACGGTGGATGTCATGCTCAATGGTTGATCGTAAAGGACCCTGGCGCGGCTGGCAGCGTTAGCGCTATAGGTGCCGGTGCATGTGGGGAGCCTCGCGCGGCAGGGTGTGGCATTGCCTCGCGGCATTCGTGGCTGTCACCGCGATGGGCATGTGGCGAACCGGCGCCGTGTCTGCCTCGAACGGACCGGCGTTACAGGATGCGGCGTACGTCGGCCGCGCGGCGTGCGCGCCCTGCCACGAGCGCGAGATCGAGCGCTTCACCGGCTCGCACCATGATCGCGCCATGCAGGTTGCCGATGCGGCCACCGTCCTCGGCGATTTCAACAACGCGACGTTCACATACAACGGCGTCACGTCAACCTTCTTCAAGAGAGAGGGCAAGTTCCTTGTGCGCACCGACGGGCCCGACGGCGCCCTGCATGAGTACCGTATTGCATACACCTTCGGCATCGATCCGCTGCAGCAGTACCTGGTCGAATTTCCGGGCGGCCGGCTGCAGGTGCTCAGCATCTGCTGGGACACGCGGCCCAAGGCCGCCGGCGGCCAACGCTGGTTCCATCTGTACCCGGACGAGAAGGTGGATTTCCGGGATGTGCTGCACTGGACTGGTCCGGCGGAAAACTGGAACTACATGTGCGCCGAGTGCCACTCGACGTACGTCAGGAAAAACTACGACGCGGCGCACGACCGCTTCGACACGCAGTGGGCAGAGGTGGACGTCTCGTGCGAGGCCTGCCATGGCCCCGGCTCGACGCACGTCGAATGGGCGCGCCAGGAACAGAGAGGCCACGCCCCGAACGATCCGACCAAGGGCCTGGTAATCAACCTCGCCGCCGGCGGCGGATCATGGACGTTCCAGGGCAACGCGCCGATCGCGCAGCTCACGGGCGCGCGGGACACACGCGTGCAGATTGTCTGTGCACGCTGCCACGCGCGCCGCAGCGAGATCAGCGAGGATTACCACTTTGGCGAGCCGCTCGGGCAGACGCACATCATGGCATTGCTCGAACCCGGTCTGTACCACGCCGACGGCCAGATTCTCGATGAGGTGTTCGAGTACGGCTCCTTCTTGCAAAGCCGCATGCATGAACGAGGTGTTGTGTGTACGGACTGCCACGATGCTCACAGCGGACGGCTGCGCGCCGAGGGCACTGCCGTGTGTGCGCGGTGTCATCTCGCATCGCACTACGACACGCCCAATCATCACCACCACAAGGCCGGCACGCCGGCGGCTCGCTGCGTCCAATGCCACATGCCGGCGCGCACCTACATGGTGGTCCACACGCGCCACGACCACAGCTTCCGCGTGCCGCGTCCGGACCTTTCCGTGACGCTGGGCACCCCCAACGCGTGTAGCGACTGTCACCACGACCGACCGGCTGGCTGGGCAGCCGACGCGGTGGTGAAGTGGTACGGATCGACGCGGTCCCGCGGCCCGCGCTATGCGGCGGCGCTGGCCGCGGGGCGTCAACGGCAAGCCGGCGCCGACCCGTTGCTTGCCGCGGTGAGCGGCGACGCTTCCTTCCCGGCCATCGTACGCGCGACGGCGTTGAGCCACATGCAGAACCCAGCGCAGGCACCGGCGCGTGCGGTGGTCGAGAAGTCGTTGCAGGATCCGGAGGCGATGGTGCGCCGTGCCGCGGTCGCCCTGCTGGTGAACTGGGAGCCGCAGCGCCGGTGGCAAATCGGCGGGCCGTTGCTCAGCGATCCCGTTCGCACGGTGCGCATGGAAACGGTGAACGCGCTGGCCGATGCCGCGCCGCTGGTATCGCTGAACGCCGAACAGCGGGCGATATTCGAGCGGGCAATCGCCGAGTATCGCGCCGCGCAAGCATTCAACGCCGATCGAGCAGATGGGTGGCTGAACCTCGGTGCCTTGGAAGTGCGCCTCGGAAATCGCCAACAGGCAGAGGCCGACTACCGGCGAGCGATCCGGCTGCAGCCGTCCTTCATTCCGCCGTACATCAACCTCGCGGACCTTTATCGGGAGGAGGGACGCGACGCTGACGGCGAGCCTGTCCTCCGCCAGGTGTTGGCGCTCCATCCGGACAGCGGTGATGTGCATCATGCCCTGGGGCTCCTGCTGGTTCGCCGGAAGCGTATGGATGAAGCCTTGCACGAGATCGCGAAGGCGGCGCAGCAGAGTCCGGAGAACGCACGCTATGCATATGTCTATGGTGTCGCACTCGATAGCGTCGGGGAACACGCCAAGGCACGAACGGTGTTGGAGCAGGCGCACCACCGCTTCACCGCGGATCGCGACATCCTGGCAGCGCTTGCGCAAATGTCCGTGCAGGCGGGCGACGTGGACGCGGCAGGGCGGTGGGCCCAGCAGTTGCGCGATCTCGACAGCGCGCAATTGTCCGTTGTCCCCTGACGCGAAAAACGGCTTGCGACTGCCGCCGCCAACTGGGCTGCTGGATTCCGCCGCATTGCAATCTCCTTCTCAGCGTCTGCGGGCCGGTCGCCGTGATGTGGCCACCGGGCTCTTGCTAGCTGCGGCAAGACTTCGTCTGCCACCTGGTCCATCGCGGCGATGGCTGCTCCCGAGCTGTAGCCCGGCGCGGCTTCGCCGGTGACGTAGGCCGCCGGGAAGCCGTTGAAGTGCGGCACGATGTCGGGGCCGGTGACATACTTCGTGGTAACGAGACCATCCGCTTGGGGCTAGGACTGGCCTCCAGCCTGGTTTGGCGACACCGGAGCCGAAACACCCTGGAGCGATGCGGCGATCCGGGGTTTTGCCGCCGCAATCTTTTGTGAGCCCTTTGAGTCGTCACGGCGACGTTGCTCCTTACCGAGCAGTGTGCGCTTCGCTGCCGCCAACTCCTTCAGCTTGTCCGCACTGACCTCGGGATAGTGCAACTTGAGGGAGGCAAGCGCGTCGATGATGGCGGCCCCGACGACGACACGCGTGAACCACTTGTTGTCGGCGGGCACGACGTACCACGGTGCGTTCGGCGTCGCGGTGTTCCGGATCATGTCCTCGTACGCGTCCATGTAGTCGTCCCAGAATGCCCGTTCCTTGATGTCGTTGGCGGAGAACTTCCAATTCTTTTCCGGGTCCTCCAGCCGTTCGAGGAAGCGGCGCTTCTGTTCCTTCTTCGAGACGTGCAGGAAGAATTTGCGCACCAGGATGCCGTTGCGCGTCAGGTAGCGTTCGAAACTGCGAATGTCCTGGAAGCGCTCCTTCCAGATGTCCTTGGTCACCAGCTCCGGCGGCAGCGTTTGCTTTTCCAAGAACTCGCGATGCACGCGCACGACGAGTGTTTCCTCGTAGTAGCTGCGGTTGAAGATGCCGATGCGCCCGCGTTCGGGCAGGCACTTCATGCAGCGCCAGAGGTAGTCGTGGTCGAGATCCTCCGCGGAGGGCGCCTTGAACGAGTGCACCTGGCAGCCCTGCGGGTTGACGCCCGACATGACGTGCTTGATGGTGCCGTCCTTGCCTGCGGCGTCCATGGCTTGGAAGATCAGCAGCAGTCCCCAGCGATCCTGGGCATAGAGCATGTCCTGCTGTTCGGCGAGAATCTCGATGCCCATCGCGAGGGCTTCCTTTGAGCGCGGCTTATCTTCCGCACCGAAGTCGAGTGTGTCGGCGGGATCGACGTCCTTGAGGCGAAAGGCCTTGCCGTCCGTGACCCGAAACGGCTTCGCAAACCCTCGGGCACGCTTGATGAGTTGTTTCTTGTTCATATTCATACGGACACCTCCTTCAGGAAGAACCTGTACCTGTCTACTACCTTACCGCGCTGCGAAAGCAGACCCGCACTCGTGTCTGCTGGCAGGAATCCACACGGCAACGTTGCGCCGTGAGGTTATTCCGCATAGTGCTGCTGCGGTCAGCGCCGCCAGCGCCGTCGATGAGCGGTCGGCGCCGAGCAACGACACGGGAGCCGACCATGATCAATGTCGAACACGAACCGAGGCAGCTCATCGTCGGAGCCGTGTTGATGGTCGCCACGGCTATCATCCAGACGTTTGCTGTGATGCGCGCTAGCTATCCAGATGTGCGGCTCGGCGCCGAGGCTGCGCACGCCGACGTTTCAGCGGCGGTTGCGCGAACAGGGAACCACCGCGGCAGGATCTCGCCTGCCAGCTGCTGCGCGACTCGGATCGCAAGGTCATCGATGTAGCTTTCGACCTTGGATACTCCGACTCGGCTCACTTCACCCGCGCCGTCCGCGCCTGGGTTGGCCTAACACCCCGGGAGTATCGGAACGCCTGGTTCTCGGATGCCGGGCTGGCTGATGTTACGTCGAGGTCGGGAGCCAATCATCAACGACGTCATAACACCAGTCCGCCCCTCATGGTCACGCTCCCTTCTTCTTCGTGCGGCCCTCCCGAAGCCCGGGTGCACGTGGAGCCCCGATCACCCTGTCCTCCGCGGGGCGTTCCCCGACTAGTCTCTCGCAGCGCTCAGCGCCGCCTGTAGCTTGGCCTCATCGTCGTGAGACAGGGACGACCTGAGGACCTTGCCACCGGTGCCCGCCAATTCTTCCAGCACCTTGTCCGGTGTCGCCTTGCGCACCAGCACGAAGAGCACGGAACTCCCGGGGTGGAGGCTGGCGGCCAGATCCTTCATGAACTTGTCATCGATGCCCAGATCGGTGAGGGCACCGGAGACTGCTCCAGCGGTGGCTCCCACCGCCATGCCCAGCAGGGGATTCATGAAGAGCAGGCCGATCAGTGCCCCCCAGAAGCCGCCGCTGACCGCGCCCGCGGCGGTGAGATTGACAGCCTGGTGCAGCTTCACCTTGCCCGCCTGATCCTTCACGGCGACGACCGCATCGGCCATGTCGATGAGGTAGTCCTTCTGCATCTTGCACAGCTTCAGACGCACCTCTTCGGCTTTGAAGAGGTCGTCGTATCCGACCACAACGAGAGTACTCATGAACCTCCTCCCGACTACAGCTTTTTCGCCAGCTTCTTGACTTCCGCCTTCACCTTCTTCCAGAAGGACTCCTTCGGCGCGGCCTTACACTCTTCAATGATCAGCGGGGTGATCTTCTCGGTGCCCTCGACGTCGAGAACGGCCGCCTCAGGCTTGCCGCCCTTGGCGTAGGCAACGGCGAAATACACCGCCTTGGGCTTGACGCTTTCATCGAGGGCGAGAAAATCCTCGCACGTGATCTTTCCCAGAGGTTTGTTGGCTGACTCCGCAAGCGTGAACGTCGTACCGCCCAGCAGCGAAGCGGCGACGACTCCTCCCATTGCCAAGCGGTTCATGCGCATTGCGCTCTCCCTTCTCCGCGTCTGCGGGCCGGTGGCCTTTGATGTTCGGCCACCGTGTTTTTCCCAGACCGAGGCATAGTACACCTCGCGAGTGGTCGCGAGAAGGGGGTCTGGAGTGCCGCTTCCAGAATCTGGCACATTGTGGATTTGGGGAAGTCCTCGTCGATCCTCAACGGGACGTGAAAGGTTCCGCGCGTGTGCGAGGCTTCGTAAAGCCGCCGCGGCCGCGTAGACAGCCAGTTCGGGCGGACCGCGTGCGCTTCCTTGGGATCCGCCGTGCTCGCACGGCGCCGCGCGTACAACTTCTTGCGCGTCTTTGCCGTGCTTCCGAGTCTTCAAACCCGACTCTTCGTTTCCTTGTTTCCCCCGTCTTCCGCCATTGGAATTTGTTTCGAAGTTCGTGGATCGAATTTCGAATTTCACTGGTCACGGAGTCGGCACGACGCGATAGTAGACGCCATTAGCGCCATACGACGGCTTGAACCACGTGTTGCCGCACAGGTAATAGGTTGTTCCCTGAATGGTGGGGTTGGCGCACCCGGGGGGCAGGGTCGCATAGATCCCACCCATCGCATAGGTGGTGGTGGACGCCCCGGCGGCGTAGCCCGCGGAGTAGGCGCTCGTGCTCGTTCCGGCGGCGTAGCCGGCGGAATAGGCATTGGCACTGGCGGCGTTGGCACTCGCCGAGCCGATGGCTGCGCCAGCGGCCAAACCAACTGCGGCGCCAGCAGCGGCCGCGCCCGCGGTCGACCAGCCTCCGCAGTCGCCACAACTGGATCCATAGTAGTTCACCGTCGTGGGCGGATGGTACGCCGGGTAATACCCGCCGTAGTAGGGCGGATGGTACGTCGAGGGGTAGTAGGCAGTCGTGCCATAGGCGTAGTGCGTCGCGCTGCCGTAGTTCGGGTTGCTCACGGTCGTGTAGTCCGTCCCATACGTATGGGTCGCTGTCGTGCCGTATTGGTTCGTCGCGGTCGTGCCTTGCCCGTACGTATGCGTCGCACTGCCGCCGTACGGATTGGTAAAGCTTGTCGATCCCGACCCCTGCTGGTGCGTCGCCGTGTCGCCGTAGCGATTGGTGGCGGTTGTACCCTCCCCGTAAGTGTGCGTCTCGCTGCCGCCCCAAGCGGTGGTCCGCGTCGTCGATCCGGATCCATACTCGTGCGACGTGCTCCCGCCCCAGGCGTTTGCATGCGACCATGCTGCAGCCGGTCCAGACGTGAGCGCCGCGAAGAATAAACTCACGCAGCCAACAACGATCCTTGTCATGATGCGGTGTCCTCCTTACTGCGTCTTGAGTGGCTTGCTCTTCGCCGACCCCTTGCCCTTTGTTGGGGGCTTAGCGCCCGGCGGAAGCTGCGGGTCGGGGCGGGCAAACTGAATGCGCTGCGCTTTGCTGGCCTTCTCGGACGCGAAGCTCTCTATCGGCACTGCAGGGGCGAGCTGCCAGTCACTCAGATCCAGTTGGTGGCGCAGTTGCACGGGATCATTGCGATACACGGCGCGCACCCGGCGTGGCAGTTTGTCCTCTGCACCGATCCAGGCCTGCACGAACACATCGCTATTGGCGTACGCCACCATGTCCGTCGTCGTTCCGCCGACCACCTGTGATTGGCCAATGTAGAAGGCAACCCTGAGCCCGTCGGCGATGTCCTGGTAGGGATCGGTGACGATGAGGTCAGTGAACGGAAAGTAGATCGCCGCGGAATCGTAGGCGGCCTTCAGGGTCGCATCGATCGTGGGCGGCGCGTCGGCAACGGCGACGAGATTCGCCGCGGGTTCGAACGCCATCATCGTCTTGCCGTCGTAGTAGAACTCGGAAGCGGGGCCGTCGGCAGTGGTGATCACCCGCAGCTTGTCCGGGCGTTGCAGGGTCACCTCGGATCGCGTCGTGTAGACGAGCGGCGGACCGTAGCGGCATGGGTTCTCGTAAGAGACCACCGCAGTGAACGTCATCGCTGGCGCCGCGGCCAGACGACTGCTGGCCGCCTTCAGGATGTCAATCGCCTTGGGCTCCAGCTGTGGCTCCACCACTGGGGTCGCCACCGGCTTGCGGTGCGCGCCCGCCTTCTTGGCGGCCGGTGCGGCTTGCGCACCAACCGCGGTCGGGAGCACGGCCAACGCGAGGAGCAACGCGCGCCGCACCGACCTGTGTCGGATCACGAGAGCTCCCGACGAACGATCGAAACGAGGTCCTCGTTGCGTGTTCATCATGGCAGCAGACCGCACTCGAACATCTTGTTGGCGATGGGACCCGCGACCTTGTTGATGAACGCGGCGCGCATCTGCGGATCGTCACGCAACAGTTGGATGAGATTCTTTTCCTCATCCGTCTTGTGCCCCTTCTTCTTCCACAGCTGCTCGCACGTCGCCTGTTGATATTTCTGGATAACCCGATCGGCGATCATGTTCATGAGCGGGTACTCCTGGGCCGCGGCGAGGCTGGCGAACGATAGGGCGAACAGGGTGAAGACACATGAACGCTTGAACATGGTTTTCTCCTTTCCTCTATGTGACTTTGTACAACATCACAGCACGCCAAGCGCGCTCTCTCGCCCATGGACGTGACGCGTGAACCGCGCGCGGGCAAGCAGAAGCGCCAACACGACATGAGCCCCCAGCGCCCGGCAGCAACCACACTCCGACGAACGTACCAACGACGTACTGATACGCGAGGTAGAGCGCCGCGAGCACGTCGTAGGTGAGCAGGGCGCGGGTCGCGGGGGTGGTGGCGCGGGCGGCCCCAGGGCTCGGCCAGCACGCCAATCCCAAGGCAATCACGGCGATGCCGGCGATACGACCCATGACAATCCCCGCACCCGCAACCTGCGCGACCTCAGGGAATCAAGCCGCACTCGAATAGCTTGTTCGCGACCGGTGCGGCGACGCGGTTGAGAAACTCCATCCGCACCTGCGGATCTTCCCGCAGGACTTGCGCGGCGCGCTGCACCATCTCGGCGCGTTGCGCGCTGGGATGGCTGCGCTCCTGCGCTAAGGTCTGACAGGAGGATGTTTGGTAGTGCGCGATGACTCTCTCGGCGACCTGTTCGACCACTTGGGGCGGCGGCCCGCCGGGCGGCATCCCCATTTGCGGCGGCGCCCCTCCGGGGTAAGCCCCCATCGGCTGCGACGGTACGCCCGGGTATGCTCCCATCGGCTGTGGCGGCGCACCGGGGTACGCCCCCATTTGCTGTTCCGGCGCGCCCGGTGGCGGCATCTCCATTGGCTGCTGCCTGGCTGCACAGCCTCCCAACAAGGTAAGCCCGAACAGGGGAGCCACAGCGAGCAGGCGTTTCATTCTTGAGGTCTCCCCTAACTGGCGGAAGCCAGCACCTTGCCGGTCGACGTGTCGATGTGGATGATCCAGAACGCCTCGACATCCTCCTGGCTGATCATCGCCACCACCCCGACCTGCGGTGCAAAGAAATAGTAGGCCGTGTCCGTGGTGTGTGCGGGGCCGACTTTGCCTTCGACCTTGACGCGCATGAGGATCGCGGAATAGGTACCGGCCGGCACGCTGACCTGATACGTGCCGACGTAGGTGTACGCGCCGGTCATGTTTCCCGAGTAGTCCTGCCGGGTGGGGTCGTCGAGGTAGTTCACCGACACGCTCTGGTTGAAGGTGCGCGTCTCCCCCGGCTGCATGCCCTTGAGCAGGAAGGGATTGGCAGGGTTGGTGATCACCAGCACGTCGTGGCTGGAGTCGGCGACGCTCGCCATCATCAGGTCGCCTTCGACCGTCTGCCGGACGAACGCGGCGAGCGTCGGCGACAGGGCCGCACGCCAGGCTGGTTGCCCGTTGGGGCGGTTGCGTTTCGCGAGCGGCAGCGTCTGGGTGTTCCCGGCGTTTTTGCCCGCGGTGACCAGATAGCTCGGCGACCGGTCTTGCAACGGAAAGTACACCGACGTGTCGGTGATGGGTTGGCTCGGCAGCGCCTGTCCGACCACGCCGGCGCCCAACTTGGCGGTAATCTTCTGTTGATCCTCCGGCGGTAAGGGTAGAACGGCACCGGTTTGCGACCAGGCAGGACGCAGCGTTGCGAGGCCGGTAGCGAGGCAAAACGCAAGCGCAATGAGAATTCTCTGCAGGTAGTTCATGGCTTCTCCACATCGATTGAGCTGATGCGCGGGCAATCCGCCAAAGCGGCGCGCGCCGTCCACAAACTAAGCGTTCGTTATTCTCGGGCTGCCGCCGCTTTCTTCTCGGCCGTCTCGAGCTTTTTGATGTCCTCCGGCGTCAACTGCGGCCGGTCGATCGACAGCGTCACCTTGTTGAGCTTGCCGGTGAACTTGAACGGGAGCTGATAGTCCTCGTCGTTCACGCCGGTGAGTGTGTCCGAGCCGATGTCGAGGCTCTCGTCGATGGGCAAGGTAAACGGGATCGTGCGCTCCATCGCCTGCTTCGCGACCTCGTTGCCGTCGACCTTGAGCACACCGGTGCCGCCCTGGCCGACGCCGGACGGGTTTGCGAAGGCCAGCGTGCCGGCGCCGAGGCCATTGTACTTGAAATCGAACTCGAGCACGTGCCGACCGGGGGTGAGTTCAGACCCTTCCCATCGCACCTTCTTGAGACCGACCAGGTTCCAGAGGAAGACCGGCTTGTTTTTGAGCACGTAGAAGCCGTAGCCGCCCATGCGCCCGCCCTGCGTGATGATCATGCCCTCGGCGCCGCCTTGTGGGATCTCGACGTCGGCTTTGAAGTTGTAGGACGCGTCGAGTACCGACGGTGCGTCGCCGTTTGGGGTGCCGATCGACGGGACGGTCCAGGTGAACACATTGCGCCCCGCCGTGAGGCTGGGTCGCGGTTCCACGAGGCGCGTCACCACCGAGGTATCGAGCGGCAGCACCTCGTACTTCTTCGCCTCCTGCATGAAGAGGGCCTTCATCTGCTTTACCTTCTCGGGGTACTTGGCCGCCAGGTCGGTCGCCTGCGAATAGTCGTGTTCCAGATCGTAGAGCTCCCACGGGTAGGTGAAGGGATTGTCGCCGAGACCGCCGGCGATCTCCCACGGGGGTCGCATGACCTTCGTGCCTGCCAGCCAGCCCTCGTGGTAGACCGCATGGTCGCCCATCATCTCGAAGTACTGCGTCTTATGCGTCGACGGCGCCTTCGCGTTCTTGGCGTCGAAGGTGTACAGCATGCTGACGCCTTCGATCGGCTTCTGCGGAATGCCGTCGACCACCTTCGGTGCCTTGAGCTTCGTCGCCTCGAGGATCGTCGGCACGATGTCGATCACGTGGTGGAACTGTGTGCGGATGCCACCCTTGTCCTTGATCACCGCCGGCCACGAGATTGCCATCCCTTGCTTGATGCCGCCCAGGTGCGAGCAGATCTGCTTGGTCCACGGGAACGGCGTGTCGAACGCCCACGCCCACGGCACCGCCATGTGCGGATAGGTCTGGTCGGTGCCCCAGACGTCGTAGAAGAACTTGAGCTGGTCCTCGACCGGTACGATGACGCCGTTGAACATCGCCATCTCGTTGGGCGTGCCGACCAGCGTGCCCTCGGAGCTCGTGCCGTTGTCGCCGTCGATGTAGATGATCAGCGTGTTGTCGAGCTTGCCCATGTCCTCGACCGCCTGGATGACACGGCCGATCTCGTGGTCGGTATAGGCAACGTAGGCGGCGAACACGTCCACCTGGCGGATGAACATCTTCTTCTCGTCCGCCGTGAGCTGGTCCCACTGCTTGAGCAGGTTGTCCGGCCACGCCGACAGCTTGGCATCGGCGGGGACGACACCAAGCTTCTTCTGGTTCTCGAAGATCGTCTCGCGCAGCTTGTTCCAGCCGCCGTCGAACAGGTGCATGGCGCTGATCTTGTCGACCCATTCCTTGGTCGGGTGGTGCGGCGCGTGCGTGCCCCCCGGCACGTAGTACACGAAGAAGGGTTGCTCCGGGTTCAGTGCGTTGATGCGGTTCATGTAGGCAATGGCGTCATCCGCCATTGCGGTGATGAGGTTCCAGGTCCCGGGTGGCTGGCCCTGGAACGGGTAGATCTGCGTGGTGTTGCGGAACAGGTTCGGCTCCCACTGGCTGGTGTCGCCGCCGATGAAGCCGAAGAAGTACTCGAAGCCCATACCGACCGGCCATTGGTCGAAGGGCCCGTCCTGGCTCGCCTGGAAGGTGGGGACGTTGTGGTCCTTACCGAACCACGAGGTGCGATAGCCGTTGTCCTTCAGGATGCGACCGATGGTCGCCTTGTCGCGCGTGATGATGCTGTCGTAACCCGGGAAGCCGGTCGACTGCTCGGAGATCACGCCGAAGCCCACGGAATGGTGGTTGCGTCCGGTGATGATCGCGGCGCGCGTCGGCGAGCATAGCGCGGTCGAGTGGAAGTTGGTGTAGCGCAGCCCGTTAGCGGCGATGCGGTCGAGGTTCGGCGTGGGGATGACGCCGCCGAAGGTGCTCGGCACGCCGTAGCCCGAATCGTCGGTCATGATCAGCAGGATGTTCGGCGCGCCTTTCGGCGGTACGATGCGCGGCTGCCAGTAGGGCTTGGACTCGGGCGCCAGGTCCTTGATCACTCCGCCGAACTTCCCCGGCGGTGCCGGCAGCTGGTCGCCCGGGATCGTCGTGATCGCGCTGGGCGAGCCCGGCACGCCGGTAATTTGCTGCGCCATCGCGGCGCCCACGCCTGCCAGCAGCACGACGACGGTAACCAGGAGGCTGGCGACTCGACGGTTGGAACTGTCCCACATGATTCTCAACTCCCTGCGCTGTGACGCGCTCTGGTTGTCCAAGGAGCGGCAGGATTCAACAGACGGCTCCGGATTGTCTTCGAGCATCTACCGGCTTCTTACCGGCCCACCCTTCCTCAAGTCCCGCGCCAAGTCCGGAAGATTCGCGGAAAACTCGCGGAAATCGACGCCGCCATGTAGCACACTGCGGCACCTCGTGGAATGGGAGGGGCAGCGGAGAAGGGAAAATTCGAAGCACGAAGTCCGAAACAAGCACGAAATTCGAAGGCTCAAACCCGCCAACCCTTTGTTGGGGTCATTCAAATTGGGGGCTTCGAATTTGTTTCGAACTCTGAATTGCGGTTCGAGGCTTCGTTCGTGAGTCGGGCGACAGGCGCCCGCGCAAGAACGTCACCTCCCTATCGGCAACGTCAGGACAGGCGCTTTGCCCTTCCCGGTCGCCTGCTGGCGCCGGCAGTGCATTGTATTCGCAGCTTCCATCTTGTCGACGGTCGACTTTCTTACGGCTGCGAACAGAGCGCTATCGACGCGTTTCCCGCATCGCTAGGCCGTTTACAATGCAGCCCCATGTCACGCCAGCGGTGATCGTATTAGGACCGCCGCAGGATGCTCGGTGCAGAGCCCGACGGAATGCCGCAGATTTCACCGGAGTAGGTGAAGGTGGTTCTGCCTGCCGCCGTGTTCGGGCGCGGCGTCAGTAGGCGCGTCAGGCTCGAGTTGTCGAGCGGGAGCACGTTGTATCTCTTCGCCTCGTCATAGAAGAGATTCTGCATTTTCTCGAGCTTGTCCGGCATCCGGGGCGCGAGGTCGTTGATCACGCCGCCGAACTTCGGGTCCGGCGGCAGCAGCTGCTTTGCGACAATCGTTCGTCGTGGCGCTGGGCGAACCAGGGAATCATGGTGTTCAGCAGTTCTACAGGAAGCCAGCGTTCCTCGCCGGAGCGTCCATTGCGGGCACCGGCGCGGTTACGATATGAATGCGCGGCTCGGCTTTCGCGCGGGTGTCCAGCAAGGAGAAAAACATGCCCAGGAACGTGCAGACGAAACCCCGTCGCCAGAAGGAGTCGAAACGAATCGGGCGGGCTCGGCGGATTCCCGATATCAAGCCGGGCAGATACGCCGACGGCATGCCGTTCAACGAGGTCCAGTACATCGAGTGTAAGATCATCTTGCGGCCGAACCATTTCACGTCGCGCAAGAGCTTCTTCGACTTCGCCAAGGTGATGCGGCGACCGGCCGAGGAGGCGGGAGTGGACTTTTCCGTCGACGGGTTCGCCAACACGCCGTTGCAGATCCGCGAAGTGCTATTCCTCGATACAGCGGACTTCCGGCTCTACAATAACGCGTTCATCCTGCGCCGCCGCATCCCTTATTGGGAGGGGTTCCCGGTCGGTGACCCGGAGATCGTTTTCAAGTTTCGCCATCCAGACATCCAGAAGACCGCGGAAATGGACGTGCGGCCGAACATCCAGGGAGATTTCCGCATCAAATTCAAGGCCGAGGTCCTGCCGCTGAAGGACCGTCTCGGCGGTATGCGGATCCTGTTCTCGCACAACGCGGAGTTCGGACTGAGCGCCTTGGAGGAGGGCGACCACTCGTCGCTGGAGACGATCATACACATGCTGCCGGCACTGTCGTCGCTGAAGCGCTCTCCGGGCGAGCAGGTCGACCTGGTCGGCGGCACGATCGTCGAGGAAGTGCTGCAGGACATCGGGACCCTCGACTTCGGGGCCGGTATCACCGCGGTGCCCAACGTGGCTCTGTGGCGGTCCCGCGGCGAGCACCGCCCGCTCATCGGGGAGCTCGCGTTCCAGATCAAGTTCAAGCGGCGCGAGGATCTGAACGATCAGGCACTGCGGCGCGCCGAAGCGTTCTTCCTCCGGGTGCAGGATGCCGCCAAGGACTGGATTGCCCTCGGGGCCACGAAGACCGGGGTCGTCTACCGGCTGAAGGGCAACCCGCCGCACGCCCACGAATGAGGCCGGTGGTCCAGGCAGGGCAACCCGCTGCCGCAGCATGAATCCTCCTTCGTTCGATCCTGTCTATGCCCCTCGCATTGAAGAAGCCATGTGGGGCGGCCTGCTCGTAGCCATCACCCTGGCCATGCACGGATTCGGGATGTTGCTCACGCTGCGCGCCAGCAATGCCATCAAGGAGCGCTTTGAACAGCAGCAGTCTTTCGTGCTGGGCATGGGCGGCATCATCCTGGCGAGCTGGATGATCATCGCGGTCCACCTTTTCGAGGTTGGTGTCTGGGCGCGGTTCTTCCATTGGAAGGAGGCCGTGGCGGCGTCGAACTCGAACGTTAGGCTCTGCTACTACTTCGCCTTGATGGACTATACGACGCTCGGCAGCAACTACAACCTGACGCGCGAGTGGCGCCTCCTCGAAGGCATGATCGCCATCGCCGGGCTGCTGACCTTCGCCTGGTCGACTGGCGTGTTGCTGACGTTGGCGCAGGACTTTCAGGACCGACAGTTGCAACTCCTCAAGCAACGCCGGGACAAGCGTCAGCTCAAGAACAAGATCGCACACCCGCCCGCTCCACCGGCGAGGTCGCCATGAATTCAGCCGCCAGCAAATTCCCGCATTGGCTGGATCGGGTGATCGAAGGCGATTGGCTGGGCATCCATTTCGCCGCAAACATTTTTGTCGCCACCACCGTGCTATGGGCGGTGCTGCAACTGTTTGCCGACCTCAATCCGATTTGGGCCATCAGTTCGATGATCGCCGCGAGCGATCCGATCGTAAAGGAGGCGGTGAAGACCTTCCGGGGCCGCATCATCAACTCACTCGTGGGCTGCGGCACGGGATTGGCGGTTCTGGTGGTGGGTGGTTCGAGCGATTGGAAACTTCCGGTGGCCTTGTCGCTGGCAGTCTTGCTCTCATCCTATGTCGTGCGCCAACAGGTCATGTTCCGGCAAGCACCCATCACCGCGGCCATCATCATTGCTTCGGGATTGGAAGAGCACTCCAAACTCCGAGGCGTCGAACTCGGAATCCGGCGTGTGGGTGAAGTGCTCCTGGGTTGCATGGTCGGCGTCACGGTCACCTGGGCCATGTCCAGAATCTGGCCCGTGCCGGAACCAAAGCCGGAAACAAAACCCACCAAGCCATGATGCATCTTGCCCTTTTGCAAGAACAGCAAGGCGGCGTGCAGAGAAAGCGTCGAACGGCTCACCATCGACAATGGCCTCACAACAACTATTGCCCGAGATGGGCGAGCGCGTCGCGCATCGGAGCACTGGAGACTTTCATCAATCCCGTGAACGGGCTGTTCATCTCCAGGATCAGCAGGATCGCACCCGAGACCGACAGCGCGCACACGAACAAGGCCGCAACAACGGTTGCGTTGCGGGGAGCGAACAACCCGAAGGTGGCGAAGATGATGGCAAGCCACGACACCAGGACGACCAGGAGTGTCATGGAGATCGGCTCGTCCTTTTGCAAGAGCAGTAGCCAGCGCGTCGTCGACATCTCACCGGCGATCTCCAGGGCCTGCGAGCGCAGCCCGCGCTGCGCGTCGTTCTGTGGCGAGAGGTCCCAGAGCCTGGCCCGAATGCTCTCCGTCCGGACGACTTGCTCAGGGCTGTCCAGGTTCGCCTCCCGAGACTGGTCGCCGGGAAAGAGCAGCTGGATCCTGGCGGCGTAGGTGCGTTGCAGCAGACCGCGGATCTCTCTCGCCTCCGGTCCGTAGTCGGCCAGGGCGCGGTCGAGCGCGATGACGCGGGCGGCATTCTGCACGAGCTCGTTTTTCGTCACGTCGAATGTGCTCTTTGCCGAGGAGATCAGCAGGCTGAGAACAAGAGCGGCCATCGTCGCGATCAATGCGGTCCCCAGCTTCACGACGTCCTTTGTATCCTGGCTCAGATGATGCTCGGGCAAAGCGTTGCCAATGAACAAGCCGAACATCGCGGCGCCGAAGACGCAGACGAACACGATCACGGCGATTCCCAGTGAACTCACGATTCACCCTTCCACAGATGACTTGTATAGGTTCATCGCAGTCCCCCCCTACCACACCAAAACTCGAAATCCGAATTTTGAAACCAGGGAACTTCTCGCTCTCGCGCGCTCAGATTGAGTGCCTGCCGTTCCTGCGGCCGTAGGTGATCCGGCTTGCGCCCTCAGCAGTGCAGCGGTATCTGGCTTGCATGGCCGGGTGGGACGGACGCATGCACATCGACATCGAGCCGCCCTACCTCGTGGTGAAGCCCGGCCTCAGCGAAGACGACTTCTAGCGCGTTCAAAAGCTCGAGGCACGAAATTCGAAACACGCTAGCTCTCCGCCTGGGTCATTCGAATCGGGAGTTCCGAATTCTGGTTTCAAGTGTCGAATTTCGTGCTTCGAATCTTCCTCAGTGCGGTCGAATGAGCAAATCCGTGCGCCGGTTCTGGGCGCGTCCGGCTGCAGTGTCGTTGGAGGCCACCGGGTGGTACTGCCCGTTCGAGATCGCCTCGAGCTTCGTCGGGTCGACACCGTTCTCCTGGAGATAGCGCACGACCACCGCGGCGCGCGCGCCGGCCAGCTCCCAGTTGGTCGGATAACGTCCGGCCAGCTCGGGCCCGATCGGCACGTTGTCGGTGTTCCCGACGACGTCGATCTGGTTGCCCTGCGCCGCCATGTTGGCGAGCTGGCCGGTCACCTTGTTGAGCGCCGCACGCCCGTTCGGATGCAGCTCAACGGAACCGGAACGGTAGAGCAGCTCGTCGGACATGGTCACGCGAATCCCGTTCTCGAGCTGCTCGATCTTGACCTGGTCGGCGTTGATCTCGGTTCGCAGGGACGCCTCGAGGGCTTCCTGCTGCTGCAACATGGCGTTGTACTTGGACTGCATCACGCAACCGGCGATCAGCAGAGGCAGCACGCAGATACCTGTTCGCATCGTCCATCGACGTCTCATCTTGTTCCCCCTGCGAATTTTCCCAAGGTTCATCTCCACGGCCGCCACGTCGGGAAGGCGACGGTCATTCCGAAGCGCACAGTCGTTTGTGGCGCTACCGGCGCGAACTGGCGATAGGCCATCCACTCGCCGGTCAGGAAGAAATTGAGCGGTGGCAACCCTTCGCGCACGATCACGTTACCGATGCCGAAGCTCACAGGTAGCATGGTTGCGGTGTGCTGATGCCAATTGACCGTCCACGTGGCATCCGCCGATTTGAGATAGAACCCTCGGCCGACGTACGCGAGCAATATCGGTTGAACCAGGAGTGTGCTGACGGGCTGGCGCTGATCAGAAGTATAGGCGTAGGAAATAGGATTCTGGATGAGTCCAGCCAGCAGAACGCCGGGGATGCCCTTGTAGAGGGCTGCATACCCAGGTCCAACCTGCCAAGCGCCCTGCCCCGCCAAGCGGTGTGTCGCGGTTGGAAAGCTGAACACCGGCCCCACTGCGTGCGCGAAGCCCGTGTCCCTGCTGGGCCAGGGGATGACGCCGAAGTCGAACAGCTGCATGTCGCCGAACTCGGTCCGTGTGGCGGCGCCTTTGCCGGTCGGCACGGTGACCAGTTGGAAGGTCGGGCGGACGAGCTGAACCGGCAGCAGCGAGAGTCTGGGAACGCGTGGAATGATGATGCGCGCGATGACTCTGTTGGTGCCCGCGTCGGTGCCGTAGTTCGACGGCGTGTAGGCGTCCTGGACAAAGAGCTGCGGCAGCGTCGTCAGCGGATCGCTGAACTCGCGCGCCAGCTCAGCCGTGCTCTCCTTCTCGGGGGCGGGCTCTGTTTCGTCCTGCGCACAGGCAACTGCAACGCAGAAGAACAGCAGCCCGATTAAGAGCGGAGTCACTAGAACGAAGCACGACACTCGAATTTCGGATTTCAAATTTGGGCGACTCATCCGCCGACTCCCGGCCCGCCGCCAATGACATTCCACCCCGCGGTTTTCAAGAGCCGGCGACAGCATCGGGCAAAGCAGTCTGCGGCGTCCCTATCTTGCGCTGTCACCCACAAGTGCGCTTGTATAGCGCCGTGTATAACCAGCCGCTCGCCGATCCCGCGCTCGTCGCCTGCCCGCAGTGCGACCTGTTGCAGCGTCTTCCCGACCTGGCGCCGGGCGCGTCGGCACGCTGCCCGCGCTGCGACGAGGAGCTGTGGCGGCACCGTGAGGACTCGCTCAACCGCACGCTGGCGCTGGCGTTCGCGGCCGCATTGCTCTTCGTGATTGCCAACTCAGTCCCCATGCTCGGCCTCAAGGCCGTCGGGCACCAGGCGTTCACCACGGTGTTCGGCGGCGCCGTGCAACTCTGGAACGACAGCGAGGAGGTCGTGGCAGCCCTGGTGCTGTTCGCCGCCGTCATCGCGCCCGCGCTGCAGATCGGCTTGATGCTGGTCATTGTGCTCGCCGCCCACCGCGAACGTCCGCCGCGCTGGGTGGGGACCCTGCTGCGGCATCACCCGACGACCCGCACGTGGAGCATGATCGAGGTCATGCTGCTCGGCGTGCTGGTGGCGCTCATCAAGATCGCGGACTACGCGCAGGTGATCCCGGGATTGGCGCTGTTCGCGCTCGGCGCGCTCGTCTTCGTGCTCGCCGGGATGCAGGCGAGCTTCGACCCGCACGAGGTGTGGGAGCGGATCGAGTGGGCGGAGGCAGGCGCGCAACGTGCTCCCGCTGCGGAGCGGATGGGCGAGGCACGCGTATGAGCGCCGCGGCCTTGACCGCCATGCAGCACGGCCTGCAGAGCTGCGACACCTGCGGCCTGCTGTCGCGTCCCGCACCCGGCGACCACGACGGCGAGGCCGGCGGGCGCTGCCCGCGCTGCGACGAAGCGCTCGAGTTCCGCAAGGCGAACAGTATCCAGCGCACCTGGGCGTATCTGATTGCCGCGGCGGTCTGCTATGTGCCCGCCAACGTTCTCCCGGTGCTGACGACGACCACCGCCGCGGGTGCCGACTCCGACACCATCCTGCAAGGTGTCGTGCTGCTGTGGTCGCCGACCGGGTGGCCGCTGTCGCTCATCGTGCTCTTCGCCAGCATCATGATTCCGAGCGCGAAGATCCTGGCGCTCGCCTACCTGCTCATCACGGTGCAGCGCGGCTCCATCGAGAACAACGTGCAGCGCGTGCGGCTCTACCGGATGGTCGAGTTCATCGGGCGCTGGTCAATGGTCGACGTGTTCGTCGACACCTTCAC
>DATKMS010000175.1:0-6897 GCA_035541735.1 Candidatus Margulisiibacteriota bacterium | reverse complement strand
TCAAGCGCCAGAAGGAAATCGACGAAAAGCTCGGCCTGACCGAGAAGGCGCAGCCCGAGAGCGCGGTGGCGGACACCGACGAGGAAGGCAACGTCACCGGCAAGGGCAACATCCATGGCATGGCGGACCTGTTCAACCGCTGGCCCGAACGCCCCATGGCCGTGGCCGACGTGCGCCGGGTGGTCAGCGATGCCATCCGCGGCTGGAAGGCCGCGCCCAAGATCAACATCGTCCAGTCCATGGCTGACCTGCCGCAGCACGTCCAAGACTGGGCCGACGGGGCCGAGTACCACGGCATCTACGACGACGGCGAAGGGGTCGTTCACATCATCGCGGACGGGCAGGGGAACCCCGAGCAGGTGCGCGGCACGCTGTTCCACGAAGCCCTTGCGCATGCCGGCCTGACGCGCCTGTACCGCGGCCGGGTGGGCGAGATCATGGACGCGCTCTACGCCTCGAACCCGAACATGCGCCGGCAGGCCGACGAGTTGAACGACGCTTTGGTGAAGGCGGCCGGCAGCCGTGCGCCAAACCGCGTGGCCGTCGAGGAAGTGCTTGCCCACCAGAGCGAGGCCGGGATCGTGCGTCTGCCGTTCTGGGACACGCTCAAGTCCGTCGTCAGGGACTTCGGACGCCGGCTCGGGCTGAACCTGCGCTACACCGACAATGACATCCGTGCGATCCTCGGCCGGGCCCACGAAGCCGGCATGAACGCGAACCGCAGCATCGTGCGGCCGCAATCCGAGGCGCCGCTGGGAAGCCGCAAGAAGGCAACTCCGGCCGTCCCGCCGCAACCGCCCCAGCGCGGCGCCGGCCCGATTACCCGGCTTATGGGCGACCACCTCGAGAAGCTGACGCGCGGCGCAACCGACGTCACCCACCGCCTGCTTGGCGAAACGGGCAACCATGTGCTCGAGGACCTCAAGATCGCGGTCACGCCCATGGCGGCCGGCACGGCGCGCGCGCGGGCACCGGCCAAGGACTTCGCCAACACGCTTCGGGCGGTCGAAGATCAGTGGGACCGCGTCGACAACTGGCTCAAGCAGAACGTGCCGGAACAGTCCCGCGGGCAGATCTACGACGCCATGAACGCGCAAGGCGAGTACGAGCAGAAGAAGGCCGCGGCGCTCGCGAGCGGGACGGAGTTCACCGAGCCGGAGCCGGCCGACGGCATCGCCAGCCTGTCGCCCGAGCAACGCGAAGTGGCCGAGGAACTGAACCGCCGCGCCACCAACGCGATGAACCGAGCGATTAAACTGGGCATGACGAATGCCGATCCTATCCCGTGGTACGTCCCGCGCATGCTCGTGAACATGACGAGCGAGGGCGCGGAGCGCGTCGGGAAGCAGGGCACCAGCGGCAAGGAGGCGACTAACCTCTCGACCACGACCGCCCAACTCAAGCATCGCAAGTACCTGCACCTGACGGAAACCGAGGAAGCCGCACGCAAGAAGTTCGGCGAGGACGTCGAGGTGGTGCGCGACATCCGCACCTTGGCGCTGGCCACGCGCCGGCTCGAGCGCGCGATCGCCGGCCGCATCCTCGTGGACAACGTCAAGCGGATCGGCGCGGACGCCAACGCCCAGCTTGTGGCCGAGGGCGAGGATCCGGGGCCGCATTTCTTCACGATGGATCATCCTGCGTTCAGGACCTTCAAACCGGACTTTGTGAAGCAGCCGGACCCGGACCGGCCCGAGGGCTATCGCATGGTCCCGGCCCGCGACCAGACCGGCGCGATCAAGGGCAAGACGGTCCCGATCTACATCCACCGGGAGTTCGAGGGGCCGCTGAAAGCTGTGTTCAACACGCTCGGGAACCGGCTCGTGCAGGCGGCCATGACGCTCAAGGGCAAAAGCATGAGCGTCATCATGTTCTCGCCGCTGATGCACAACGCCGTGATCTGGGGCAAGGCCTTCCCGGCCGCGCCGTTGCGCCTCCTGACCCCGGTCGCCTACCGCGGCGCCGACGGCCAGTATCACTACGGGATCAAGCTCTACGTCGACGGGCACCAGTTCCGTCAGAGCGACGAGAACCGCCAGCGCATGCTCAACGCCGGCGTCCAGTTCCTCGGCAAGCACTATGCCGCCGCGCGCGACGTGACGGCGATCGCGGAGGAACCGACCATCGCGCCCGGGCGCTCGTGGACCGCCAAGGCGGCCGGGCTGATCCCGCGGCTATGGGACCCGTCCGGGCAGACCTCGGATCGGTGGAAAAAGACGGTCGACGACTTCGGCGACTTCTGGCACGGCGAAATGCTCTGGGAGCGGATCGGCGACCTGCAAGCCGGCCTGTTCCAGCAGATCAGCGACAGCGAGCAGCGCCGCGGGCTCGATCCCCAGTCTGCCGATCGCTTGGCAGCCGACTTCGCGAATCAATATGCCGGCGCCCTGCCGATGGAGTCCCTGTCTCGAGGCGCGCGGAACTTCGCGAACCTCGCGCTGTTCTCCCGCTCGTTCACGCTCTCCAACCTCAAGGCGTGGAAAACGCTGGTGACCGGCCTGCCGCTCGACGTGCAGGCGCAGATCATGCGCGACAAGGGCGTGCAGACCCTCAACCGCGTGCAGGGCGTCGCCCGGCGCAAGGCGCTTTCCCTGATCGCGATGGACGTGGCCATGGCCCATGTCGGCCTCATCCTCGGCGCCTACGCGATTTCGGCCTTCAAGAAGTACGTCGACGGGCAGGCGAACGCCCAGCCCGATTTCAACTGGAACAACGAGCCCGGCCGCGAGAACCGCGTCCTTGTCGGCTACGATCGTCAGGGCACCGGCATCTATGCGCGCCTGCCGACCGGCAAGGTGGGTGAGGATCTGATCGACTGGGCGACGGAGCCGCGCGAAACCCTGCTCAAGAAGCTCTCGCCATACAGCCGGGTGCTCTACTCGGTGGCGGCGAACGACTCTGGCTTCGGCCGCAAGCTGTTCGACGAAACCGACGATACACCGCAGGGCTGGGCCGACGCGATGGCCGCGATCGCCGGGCAGGTGGTCAACAGCCTCATGCCGATTTCCCAGTTCAAGGAAGGCGCGGACCTCATCCGGCAGGGCGCGACGGGCACCGGGCTTGCCTCGGAAGTGGCGCCGTGGGCCGGCGTCACCCTGTCCAAGGGCTACCCGGGCGGCCCGCAGGCCGGCTACTACCACACGATCCAAGCCAAGCATCAGCTTGAGGTGCAGCGCCAGCTTCCGGGCATCTTCGAGAAGCTGCGCAGCGGCGACACGCAGGGCGCCACGGCCGACATGGTGAAACTCGGTTTCAGCCGTGGCCTGATGCGCGCCTATTACCGCATGGCGATGAACCCCGGCGTGAGCAAGGCACAGATCCGCGGCCTCGCGCGCTGGGCGACGCCCGAGCAGATGGCCACCTTCCAGAAGTTCGGAGAGACGGCACAATAACCTGTGCTATTGTCGCGCCCGGTGGATGCGCGCCGCGTCCACGCCTACATCACCCGCTTGCGCGCCGCGAGCCCCCTTTCGCAGACATGAAGGAGTGAGCGCGTGGCTTCGACCTATACTGGCAATCTGCAAATCCAGCAGCCCGGCATTAACGACGCCTCCTCGTCGAACCTCTGGGGCGGATTCCTCAACACCGACTTTCAGATGATCGACGACGCGGTCGCCGGCATCTACGGGCTGACCGTCACCTCGACCACCACTGTCCTGACCCAGACAGCCGGTGTCGCCTTCCAGAACGGCTTGCAGGCCCACTACAACGTGTCGGGAACGCCCGGCGCGGCTGCCACGGTCCTCCTGCCGGCCGGCAAGTCCCGCACCTTCTCGGCCACCAACAACCTCTCTGGCGGATTCAATCTGATATTCGGATCGGACAATGGCGGCGGCGTGGCTGCCGGCAACACCGTCACGATCACGCCCGGCAACAGCGCCATCCTCTATTCGGACGGGACCAACGTCGCGACGCGCGTTACGGCCGCCTCGTTCGGCGCGCTGCTTGCGGCGAACAACCTGTCAGATCTCTCGAACGTCACGACGGCCCGGACCAATCTGGGCGTGAGCGCAACCGGCGCCGACACCACCTACGCCTTCCGGGCGAACAACCTGTCGGACCTCGCCAATGCGGCGACGGCCCGCAGCAACCTCGGCGTGGCACCCGGGACCGGCCTTACCCAGTCTGGAACGACCTTGCAGGTCACATACGGGACCACCGTCGGCACGGCCGCGCAGGGCAACGACAGCCGCATCACGGGCGCCTTGCAGGCCTCGAGCAACCTTTCGGACGTGGCCAACGCCACGACGGCCCGGACGAATATCGGCGCCTTGGCGGCCACGGCCACCGGCATTCCCCAGCAGGGCTATTACGGAACGATCTCGGGCACGACCCTGACGCAGCGGTCGGCCTTCGGCGGCATCAGCGTGGTCCGCAACTCGGCCGGCAACTACACGATCACGCTGGGCAGCACGGTGCTCAACATGGGCGCGGTGTTCATCTACGCGGTCGCGCCCAACGGTCTGGGCGACGGCCAGATCGCAACGCCTACGACGCAAGGACCATTTGCCGCCAACGGCTCGGTGACGTTCAATGTCCGCAACGCATCGAGCAAGACCGTGGCAGACGCCTCGGAACTCATCATCTTCGCCTATTGAGGTCCCTGTGGGATACGTTGATCTGGCCATCGCAGCGGGCGTCGACATCGAAAAGACGCCGCTCCTGAATCAAGGGCGCTGGTCAAGCTGCTCCGGCATCCGGTTCTTTGAAGGCCTCGTCCAGAAGCGCGGCGGGTTTACCGCGCTGATCTCGACGCCTGTGGTCGGGATCGCCCGCGGGATGCACGGCTGGGGCGATAGCGAGGGCAACCCGTACATCGCCATCGGGACCAACTCCCGACTCCAACTCTACAACGGCTCGATTCAGGACATTACGCCGATCCGGCTGACGCGCACCGGCCTCGCGAACACCACGTTCCAGTGCAACCTCAACTCGAACGTCATTCAGGTGAACGACGTCGGGCACGGGCTGCTCGCCGGCGACTGGATCCAGCTTGTCACGCCAGTCTCGATCGGCCCCGTCGGGCTCGCGATCAATATCCCGGCCGGCTTCTATCAGGTCCAGACCGTCCCCTCGGGCAGCCTCTACACCTTCTTCGCCCCGACCACGGCGCCAACGACGAGCACGGCCGGCGCGACGCCGAACTACATCACCACGGCAGCCTCGTCGCATGTCACGGTCAACCTGAATGCCCATGGCCTCGGGGCGGGGCAAACGTGGCAGGTCCATTTCCCGACGACCGTCGACGGCATCACGGTTGCGGCCGGCTACTACCCGATCCTGTCGGTGACGGACGCCAACAATTTCGTGATCGACGCCGGCACGGTCGCGGGCTTCGGAACGTCCGCCTATGAGAACGGCGACACGTTCTATCTGAACTACCTGATCCCTTCGGGCGCCTCGAGCCCGGGCACCTCGATCAGCTACGCCTACGGGGTGGGCCCCTATGGCGTGAACAATTACGGGTACGCCGGCACGTCCGTCATCCCGCTGCGCCAGTGGTTCCTCGACAATTTCGGGCAGGACCTCATCGGCACATACACGCTCGGGCCGGTCGTGATCTGGCAGCCGCCGCTTTCGACCAACCCCGTGGCGCAGGTCCTCAACACCACGAATTTTCCCGGCGCCAGCCAGCCGCCGCAGACCGTCATCGCCAGCTTCATGTCCGCCCAGCAGTTGCAACTGATCTGCCTCGGCTGCGACACGCCCGGGACCGGGGTGTTCAATCCGCTGCTCGTGCGTTGGTGCGACTCCGAGGACTTCACCGCGTGGCAGGCGCTTTCGACCAACTTGGCCGGCTCCTATCCGATCCCGTCCGGCTCGCGGCTCGTTGGCGGGATCTCGGCCGCCAACTTCAATGCGATCTTTACCGACGTCGATATGTGGATCATGAACTATCTGGGCGGCACCGGCCTCGCCGGTGATGTCTGGGGCTTCAACCGCATCGCCGGCTCGCGCGGCTTGCTCTCGGCGCGCTCTGTCGGGCTGCTCGCTTCGACGATCTTCTATCCGTCGCCGAATGGCTTCTTCTCGTTCAACGGCGGAACGTCGCGCCCGATCAAGTGCGAGGTCTGGGATTTCTTCTGGCAGAACATCAACCTGTCGCAGGTCGACAAGGTGCACGTCACGATCAACAGCCAGTTTCAGGAACTCACATGGCACTTCCCGAGCCTGTCGGGGGCCGGGGAGTGCGACTCGAGCGTCACCTATCACATGGCCGAAGGGGTGTGGTCCTACGAGACGGAATCATTGTGGGCGCGCACGACCGGCATCGACCAGAACGTCTATGGCGCGCCGGTGGCGGTCGACCTAAACGGCCTCCTCGAACAGTACGAGCAGGGCTACGACGCCAACGGCCAGCCGATTTCGGTGTTCGCGCAGACCGGATGGTTCGCGATCGACTCCGGCAACCTCGCGATGATGCTCGAGCGGCTCGAGTCTGACCTCAAGGTTTCGGGCGGCAACCAGACGGTGTACGTCACGATCTACGCGCAGGACTTCCCGAACGATCCGAACATTCGGACCTTCGGGCCTTTCCCATGGGTCCCGGGCTCGGCCGCGACCATGTTCAGCATCGTGCGCGCCCGCGGCCGGTTCATGGCGTTGCGCATCGCCTCGAGCGATGCCAGCGTGTTCTGGCGACTTGGTCGCATGCGCTACTTCGTCAAGAAGGCAGGCTCTCGCTATGCATAAGGAAGCGCCATGAGCGGAGGCCCGAACTCCCCGGTTGGTCCGCGCGATCCCTCGCCCTTCTCAGACGAAGGCGGCTTGCAGGGCATTCTCGCCCAGTGGAACAACACCAACCAGCAGCTTGTGCAAATCGTGCAGGCGCTCAAGTCGATCGTTTACCTGTTCCCGGGCTCCTACACCTTCGCGACGCTTCCGCCAGCAGGTCAA
>DATKMS010000174.1:0-18141 GCA_035541735.1 Candidatus Margulisiibacteriota bacterium | reverse complement strand
GAGTCGTAGCCAAGCCGTTCCGCTTCGAGCACCAAGTCGATCGGATCCTCCGGGCCGAACATCCAGTAACCGACCATCAAACCTAGACGCATGCTGTCTCCTTCGCGCGTGTCGTTGCACGCATGAGCTACCTCATGCGCCGCGGTACCCGCAAGCCGGATGGCCGCCCGGAAGCCCTGGTTGGATGCCACTCGTTCGTGTGATACGAGGCCAACATTCGTCGTGTACTCCAACGAGCAACTGAAAGCCCAGTTACGCGCCCCCGTTGGCGCAGAGGGAAGGCGACTCCATGGAACTGAAAGGCGGATGTTATTGCGGCGCGCTGCGCTACCAGGCCAGCGGTGACGCGCTCTTCAAGGGACAGTGCCATTGTCGGGAATGCCAGTACATCTCGGGCGGGCACCCGAACGTCGTCATGGCCATGCCCGAACCGGGCTTCGCATACGTCAAGGGATCGGCCAAACAATACCGGCGCGCCGATCTCGCGAACCCGGTGACCCGCGAGTTCTGCGCCGACTGCGGCACCCACGTGCTGACGAGGACACCAAACCTGCCGGGTGCGGTGCTGATCAAGGTCGGCACGCTTGACGATCCCAGCGTCTTTGGCGGACCGCAAATGGTCATCTTCACCATCGACAAGCAGAGCTTCCATCACGTCCCGGAGGGTGTGCCCACCTTCGAGCGCGTTCCGGGCTGACGCCGGCCCAGCGAGCACCAGGCGGGCGATGATGCAATCCCGAGCGGCGGACGAATTTGGCCAGAGACACTTCGTCCAGGTGGGGGCCGCACGGGTCTGCTATCGCAAAGCAGGGGAGGGGCCAGCTCTCGTCCTCCTGCACGGGTTTCCGCTCTCCGGCCTCACCTGGCGAAAGGTCGTGCCGCAACTGGCGCAGCGATTCACGTGCTATGCGTTCGACCTGATGGGCCTGGGAGACTCGACGTCATCCGATGACGCCGATTTTTCTTCGCAGGGACAAGGTCGAGTCCTCCAACGCGCGCTGGCGGCACAAGCAGTCTCGTCGTACGCCCTGCTCGGCAACGACACGGGCGGCTGGATCGCGCGTGAGCTGGCACTGGTCGATGCCGCGCGGGTCACGCACCTGGCGCTCATGAACACGGAGATGCCCGGTCATCGGCCGCCGTGGATTCCGCTCTACCAGCGGCTCTCGCAACTGCCCGGCAGTAGCTTCGTGTTGCGGCGCATGCTGGCGTCGCGGCGCGTGCGCCGTTCCACCATGGGCTTTGGAGGCTGCTTCGTGGATCTCGGCTTGATCGACGGGGCGTTCACCGAACTGTTCGTTGCGCCGCTACTCTCCTCCCCAGACCGTCTGGCTGCGATGGTGCGCTTCCTGGTGCACATGAAGTTCGAACGACTCGATCGTTTCAAGGAGCTGCACGGCAAGTTGTCCATGCCGGTAACCTTCTTGTGGGCGGCTGCCGATCCGACCTTCCCCGAGGCAACGGCGCGCGCCATGGCGTCGCAGTTTCCCAACGTCGCCCACTTCTGGTCCATTCCCAAGGGGAAACTGTTCGTGCAGGAAGAACAGCCCGACACGGTGTCGGAGCTGGTGATCAAGGTCTTTACGGGCGTCCATCCTGCATCTTGACGAAAGGCGCGCCAGGGGGAACCTGGCGCCGAGGCGCTCGCGCCGTTGGTGAGTGCAGCAGGCGCAAGGAGGCGGCTCCTTGCGCTAGCGCAAACAGACGCCTTTCGTGGCGGCGCGGGATGCGTATCCTTTGAGCGGGAGCATGCTGTTTAGAGATTGGCGCCTGTGCCTCGAATTTCGCACTGCCAGAGGGAGGTCGTGGTTGTCGCGCTTCGCCTGGTAGCTGCTGCCACCCGAGTTGCATACTTGTTCATGCAGACTCCGGCAGAGTGCAGGGCGCGCATGTGGAGCGTCCAGTGGGTATGAGGAAGGGAGATTTTACCGCCGATCCCAGGCTGATCTGGATCTCAGCCCTGGCGCTCGTCGTCGGCGCTGTCTGCGCGTTCGTCGCGGTCGCCCTGATGTGGATGATCGGCCTCTTCACCAATTTGTTCTTCTACCATGAGCTAGCGGCCACCTTTCGCTCGCCTGCGGCCAACACGTTGGGCGTCGGGGTGCTGATTGTTCCGGTCATCGGCGGGCTGATTATCGGGTTGATGGCGCGCTATGGATCGGACCGCATCCGCGGTCACGGCATTCCCGAGGCCATGGAGGCGATCTTGATTGGGCGGAGCCGGATGCAACCCCGGGTTGCGATCCTCAAGCCCCTGTCGTCGGCGATTTCCATCGGCTCCGGTGGCCCCTTCGGTGCGGAAGGCCCGATCATCATGACCGGCGGCGCGTTTGGTTCGCTCATTGCCCAGGCGCTGAATGTGACGGCGGCCGAGCGCAAGACCCTGCTCGTTGCCGGTGCCGCGGGTGGGATGTCGGCAACCTTTGCCTCGCCGGTTGCGGCAGTGCTGCTCGCCGTGGAGTTGTTGCTGTTCGAGTGGAAGCCGCGCAGCGTTGTTCCCGTCGCATTCGCCAGCGCCGTCGCCGCGGCGATCCGGCCGTATCTCCTGGGCCCCGGTCCCTTGTTCCCGGTCCCATCGCACCTGCCCGTCGGCGTGCCGGGCCTGCTGTCGGCGGTCCTGGTCGGGTTGGCTGGGGGAGCGCTTTCCGCGGCGCTGACCGCTGCTGTTTACGGTGCGGAGGATGCCTTCCTCCGCTTGCCGATACATTGGATGTGGTGGCCAGCCATCGGCGGATTGGTGGTCGGAATTGGCGGGCTGATCCAGCCGCATGCTCTTGGCGTAGGCTACGACACGATCGCGGAGCTGCTCAGAGGCGATTTCGTTCCGCGGGCGCTGATCTCACTCGTTCTGGTCAAGGGCATCATCTGGGCCATCGCGCTTGGTTCGGGGACATCAGGTGGAGTGCTCGCGCCGCTGCTCATCATGGGAGGCGCCCTCGGTGGCTTGGAGGCCGCGGTTCTGCCTGGCGGGACCAACGCCTTGTGGCCGCTGGTGAGCATGGCCGCCGTTCTGGGCGGAACCATGCGCTCGCCTTTCACGAGCGTCGTCTTCGCTCTGGAGCTGACCCACGACGTGAACGCCCTTCTGCCGCTACTGCTTGCCACGATGATCGCCCATGCGTTTACCGTGTTGGTGATGAAGCGGTCGATCCTGACCGAGAAGGTGGCGCGGCGAGGGTACCACCTGAGCCGTGAATACAGTGTCGATCCGTTGGAGATACCGAGTGTCGGAGACGTGATGAGCACGGATGTGGTCACGGTTCCCTCGTCCCTGCGCGCCAAGGAACTGCTGGAGCACTATTTCTGTAACAGCGTAAAGCATCAGGGGTACCCAGTGGCGGATGAGCAGGGAACCCTGATCGGTGTCGTAACGCGTTCCAACCTCCTGCAGCAGGGGGCGTTGGAGGCGATCGATGCGCTGATCGTCGCGGATCTCGTCGAAGCCGAACCCATCGTGGCTTTTCCCGACGAGTCGTGTCGCAGCGCGGCAGAGAAGATGGCCCAATCCGGTGTGGGGCGCTTACCCGTCGTCTCCCGACAAGGCCGGCGGCGACTGCTGGGTATCGTCACCCGCAGCGATCTGCTCAAGGCGCGTGCGCGCGTTGTCGACGAAGAGCAGCGGCGCGAGCGATTCATCCGCTACCCCAGATTCGGGCAACAGGCGCGCGAGTCCTAGTTGATGTTCATCTGAGGCAGACGCGACACCCGCGTTCCGGTTGCCTTTGCGGCGGCCTATCGAGGGGCTTCCGCATCCGGCACGCTGCTCGTTCTCCTCGGAATCTTGCCCGCGGTGGCGTCCGCAAAGCGCTTCTCCACCACGGGCCAATTCACGTTGGCGAAGAAGCTGTGGATGTACGAGGTGCGGCCGCTGGCGCCGTAGTCGACCATGTAGGCATGTTCCCACACGTCCATCACCAGCAATGGCATGAACGCCGCGACGCTGCCATCCTCGTGCAGTTCGATGAAATGATTGTTCAGGATGCCGGTGGCCGGGTCGAGGTAAAGAATCGCCCAGCCGACGGAGCGGGTCGACCCGGCCTGCACGAAATCGTCCTTGAAACCGTCAAAGGTCCCGAAGCTGCCGGTGATGGCCTTCTTGAGAGGGCTGCTGCCGCTGGGTTCGGCCTCCTTCGCCTTGAGGTTGCCGAAGTAGTACTCGTGCAGCACCATCCCGTTGTACTCATAACCGAGCCGGCGCCGGCGGTCGGCGTAGAGCGGAGTGTTGCCCCGACCCTCCTTACGCAGGGCTTGGAGGTCATTACGTAGCGTGTTGACCTGGGCAACGTATCCCTCGTAGAGCCGCCAGTGTTGCGCGATCTGCTCCTCCGAGAAGCCAAGCAGCCCGGATGGTCTGAGTGCGGTATTCACTTCATACACCATGGATCGTTCCTCCTTTTTCATAATGTGGCACCCGTGTGCAGCGAGCGCCAGGTCCCTTCCTTGCGCTACAACAAGGACGAACGTTTCGCGGAGGGCCTGCCTCAATGACCGGATTGGATCAGGTTGGCGACGGTGAAAAAGTCTTCCGTGTCGTCGACGGTCCGCGGCTGCTTCGGGCGCTGCGCGAACCGCAACCTTCTGCCCATGGGACGCAGGTAAAGTGGCCGGTATTCATCTCGCAGAACAACAACACCATCGTAACACGATACGAGTGCCGCACCTCTGCAGCGGTTCGACCAAGCTATCTGCAATGCAAGCTTTGCTCCTTCCGCCACACCTGCCGGTTGCCGCCTTGGCGAGCAAAAGGTTCCCGCCAGAGCCGATTGTTTGCGTTGGCGCAAACGGTGGATCTTACGTTTGCACGAGTGTCCGCGATACGTTGCCTGCGGTGGGTTCCATGATTTTGGCATCTTCAATCGTGGGGATCGGTCGGTGGTGGACATCTTGAACGCCAAGCCCCTGGGCAACGATTATTCGGTGTGTACGTCGGACATCACTGTGGCGATAGCCGTTGTTTCGTTTGCGCTCGTGACCTTCGCCATCGTGTCCGGAGTCTGGGCGGCGAACACTTCTCCACCGTGGCTCTCGCTTGCGGGACAGCACGCCACCTGCTCCGGCCCACGTCACAAGTCCTTCGCTATCGACATGACGGAGGTCGAAGTCGATCTCGGCCAGGGGCTCAAGACCACAGCGTGGACATTCAACGGGACGGTCCCTGGCCCAACGTTCGAGACATGTGAGGGTGATACCATCACCCTCACCGTCGCGAACAAGGGCAGCATGGCGCATGGCTTGGACTCGCACGCCTTCCAGATCGATGCGCGGAAGTTCGGCCCCATCGCCCCGGGCAAGACATTGATCATCACCGCTCCGGTCAAGGTGCCTGGCGTGTTCATGTACCACTGCGCGGCCGGGGAGATGACGGATCAGCACATCAAGATGGGTATGGCAGGCGTAATGATCGTCTATCCACGCAGCGTTGTCCTTCCTGAAGCGAAGGAATTGGTCGTGATGCGCAACGGCGTCTACGGTGCTCCGGGAGCGAATGGTGTCATCGCTGCGGAGTCGAACGAGATGGAGCGCAATGTCCCGACGTTCTTCATCTTCAACGGCTCGCTTGCACACGACCCGATCGCGGTGAAGAAGGGCCAGCGGGTCCGGGTATACTTCGTCAACGCCGGGCCGGGCGTCGCGTCTGTTCACGTCATCGGCACGATCCTCAACGAGGTACGCGTGAGCGGGAATCCGAAGAACACCCTGTGGGACGTTCAGACGGCCGAGGTCGGCGCAGGCGATGGTGCCGCAATCGACTTTACGATTTCCGAGGCCGGCACATTCCTATTCGTCGACCACGACCAGTTGGCACACCTGCCCGAGGGCTTCGTCATCCCGTTCGCCGCTGAGTAATGGATGAGCAGATGAGACTCTAAACGGGTCGCCCGTGGGATCTGTTCAGAAATCGTACAACGAGATATTTGGGGGTCGTCATGGCCATCAAGCTGAAGCGCGCATACGAGCCGGCGGCAGCGGGGGACGGCGTGCGCTATCTGGTCGAGCGGCTGTGGCCGCGCGGGATGAAGAAAACCGAACTGCGCCTCGATGCTTGGCTCAAAGATGTGGCGCCGAGCAGCGACCTGCGGCAGTGGTTCAGCCATGACCCGGCGAAGTGGCGGGAATTTCGCCAACGCTACTTTCGCGAGCTGCAGGGGAATACCGGTGCATGGGAGCCGCTGCTAAAGGCCGCGCGGCGCGGCACCGTCACGCTGCTCTACAGTGCGCGCGACACCGAACACAACAACGCTGTGGCGCTCAAGGAGTTTCTCGAGGGGAAGCTGGGCAGATGATCTCGCCGGTCGCGGTCTCGGCATGGGCTGCTGCAACAGTCCCGACGATCAGGAATATTCCCGTGCCGGCTGCCAAGAGTTTATTCATACTGCACCTCCTTCTGTCGATCTGTTGATCCAATCGGGCTCATGCCTGCTTGGGTCTCTGCACCTGAACGTCGGAGTCGGCTCATGCGGCGACCTCCTCATGGCCGCCTCACAGCTCTACCCGCAGGTTGGCTATCTGGGTACGGCGAGTCGGGAAAAGATCCTCGCGCCGATTGGCGGCTTCAAGAAGTGGCAGTGATCCAGCGGCTGATTCGCCCCAGACTCGAGGGTATCGCACAACCGGCCGCCGACGAGCGGACGCCGTAGTGGGCTTTGGCAGAAGCCACAGCTTCGGGTGAGTTTCGCTGCGGTCCGAAGTTCAGGGTTGAAAGTCCACTCCGAATGAGCCACGTGACGCAGTGCCTTCACCACCCTTGCGGCACGCGACGAAATCGAGGACTAGTAGATCAGCGCGGAGTGCACACCAGTGCCGGAACTCTTTCAAATCGTCCGCCGCCTCCAGCAGGTTCGCCTCTTCCGGGACCTCGGATCCGCTGATTTGCAAGCCGTCGGACGGGCTGCGCAGCAACGGGAGGTTGACGCGGGACGCTTCTTCTTTCGGCAGGATTCCCTGGCTGATGTCGTGTATGTCCTGCATGTGGGACGGGTGAAACTCACGGAGTCGACACCCGAAGGGCACCAGGTGGTGCTCCGCTTCATCGGCCCCGGAGAGATGTTCGGCCCGGCGGCGGTCTTCGAAGGACAGAGGTATCCGGTTTCGGCGCAGGCGGTGCGCTGGTGCCAGGTCTTCGCCTGGAACGGAAAGACCATGGCTGCCCTGATGGAAAGCTGTCCACGCCTCGCGCTCAATGCGCTCCGTGACTTGACCGCGCGGTTGCGGGATCTGCAGGAGCGCTACGGCGAGCTGGCGACTGAACGGGTCGAGCGCCGCGTGGCCCACGCGTTGATTCGGCTCGCTGGCGAGGCCGGCTGGAAGACGGAAGACGGTGTCCTGATCGACATGCCGCTCTCTCGCCAGGATCTGGCAGAGATGACCGGCACCACGTTGTACACGGTCAGCCGCATCCTCAGCGGCTGGCAGCGGGAGGGGCTCCTCGATATCGGCCGCCAACGCGTCACCATTCTTGATTCCCAAGGGCTGATCGCCATCGCCGCCGACGCGCACAAGCCGAAGACGGAACGCTCTCGCCCTTAGCGCTGCGCCACGCACAGCGGACGCCGTCCTTGTGCTAGCGCAAGAAAACCCCTTTGTGCTCCAGCGCACGAGGCGTATTGCCTCTCCTACGGACCGGCAGCTCGGGTCGACTGACCTGCGGTCCGTTGAAGCAATGAGGAGGTGTGGGCCAGCGTGACCAGCAGGAGGCTCCTCGTGGTTGTCGACGAGTCGCCAGCGTCAATACGCGCGATCACGTACGTTGCCAAGATCGTTGGCAGGCACCGGGACCTGCGCATCTGCCTCGCCCACATTCTACCGCAGCTGCCACCCAGACTGCTCGAATTCCGAGGCGCCGAAGATCCACAGAAGGAACAACGGCTGGAGGCACGTCTGAAGCACAGGCAGCAGCGCTGGAAGGCCGGGGCGAAGAAGGAGGCGCAACGGGCGTTGGGAATGGCCACTGCCACGCTGCGCCGCTGGGGCGTATGCGCCGGGGCGCTCGACATCCAGGTCTCCGAAGGAGTCGAAGGGGTGGGTGCAGCGGAACGTGTCCTGGAGCTGGCGCGCGCCCGTCAGTGCGACACGGTGGTCGTTGGACGCGAGTCGGTGTCGTGGTTTCGCAAACTGGTGCGTAGCAATCTGGCGGAGGAACTCGTTCACCATGGCCAGCGATTCACGATCTGGGTGGTCGAGTGATGCCGCTTCCGCTGGGGAGTAACAGCTTTGCCTCTACGCCCAAGGGGACCAGCCTTGGAGCGTGAGCAGCACACTCCCTCCGCCTCTTTGCTTCAGCGCAAAAAGCCCATCTTTCCGTCCTGCAGCGATCCGTCCACCCTCTCAGTATGGGTGCGATTTGCGGATGGCGGGTCCGTTACCTGACAGCCGTACCCTTCCTGGTAGCTGCCGCAAGCGGCGTCGCGTACTCGTTCACGCAGCCTCAAGCAGACAGCGGCGCGCGCATCTACAAGCACCAGTGCGCTCGATGTCACGGCGACAGTGGAGAGGGCAAGGACGACTCGTTCAAGGGCCTGCGCGCACCCGAGTTGATCGGCGCGACCGCGCTGCCCTGTTTGCCACGGCCCTTCCAGAAGATCCGCCAACACGCCTTCCGCACCGTGAAGGATATCTACGACTTCGTCTCAGCCACCATGCCCGCGGATCAGCCAGCAAGCTTGGAGGCAGAACAGTACTGGGACGTCATCGCGTATGTGTTGCAAGCCAACGGCAAGCCTCCCGACAACATACGAATCAGCGCCGCGTCGAGCGCGCAGATCGTTCTCCACGCCGACTGCACGGCGGGAATGCAAGAGGCGCGGCCGTGAACCGCATCGTCCTGCCGATCGCGCTGCTCCTGTTGGGGGTGGGCACCGGGGTGGCCATGTTTTCACAGCATCCGTGGTCGCCGCGTCGTGACGTCGTGCAGCCGATTCCGTTCAGTCATCAGGTGCACGCCGGCGTCCGCCAAATCCCCTGCCAATACTGCCACGAGTACGCGCGTCGATCGCAGACGGCGGGGGTACCGCCGGTCCAACGGTGCATGGGTTGCCACATGAAAGTCGGCAGCGATCGACCCGTGCTGACCGCGGTGACTCAAGCATGGAGCGACGGCCGGCAACCGCCGGGGACGATCGTATGGAACCGCGTCTACACGCTGCCCGACTTCGTGCGTTTCACGCACCGGCCGCACATTCTTGCCGGGGTCGCGTGCCGGGAATGCCATGGACCGGTGGAGACGATGGAGCGCGTCGTACCCGTCCATGACATCAACATGGGCTTCTGCATCTCGTGTCACACCCAGCGCCACGTGAGTAAGGACTGCACGATCTGCCACTACTGAGAAGGGACGATGTCGAACGAGCTGTCCAGGCGGGCCTTCTTGAAGATCTTGGCGGTCACCAGCGCAACCGCTGCGGGTTGCCGTAACCCGCAGGCCCGCGAGCTGATCCCCTACGTCATTCCCGACGAGAACATCGTCCCCGGCGTCCCCAGCTTCTACGCCACCCTGTGTCGGGAATGCCCGGCCGGCTGCGGCGTCGTGGCGCGCATCCGTGAAGGCCGAGTCATCAAGCTGGAAGGCAATCCGCAGGATCCGCTCAGCGCCGGGGCGCTGTGCGCCCGCGGACAAGCGGCGTTGCAAGGACTCTACAATCCCGACCGGTTGACGACACCCCAGCAGCGCGGCAGCGACGGTACGCTCACGGTGATCACATGGGAGGCCGGTCTGCAAACGCTGGCACAACGGCTGCACGCCGCCGCTGCGGCCGGCACACAGCGTGTCGCCTTCATCGGTCCCACCGCAGGTCCGACGCTCGATCGCATCATCGAGCGCTGGCTGCAGGTGTGGGGATCGAACCGCTGGCTGCGTTACGAGGCGCTTGACGAAGATGCCGCCCGAGCCGCGGCGGAGCTGTGCTTCGGCCGCAGTGACCTGCCAGTCTATCAGCTCGCTGCGGCGGAGGTTGTGCTGTCGTTCGGCGCCGACTTTCTGGAGACGTGGCGGTCGCCGGTTGAGCTGACGCGCCAATACGCCGCTTTTCGCGCCCCGCGCCTCGGTAGTGACGGCATCACGCTGGGGCGCGCGGTGTACATCGGGCCGCGCTTCGGTCTGACGGCGGCCAAGTGCGACGAGTGGATATCCGTGCGCCCCGGCGCCGAGGCACTCGTCGCGCTTGGTGTGCTACACGCGGTCTCGCGTGACGGGCTTGCAAAGGCAGGCTTCGATACCGATGCCCTGAAGCACTTCACGGACGGCTACGAGCCAAGGGCGGTGGCGGAACGGACCGGCGTGCCCGCCGGGAAGATCCACCGCATGGCAGAGTGGTTTGGGAACGCAAACGGCGCGGTGGCACTCGCCGGGACGGCGGACCGGGCGACACATGTCGTGACCTCGATCTTGAACGCGGCTACCGGCAATATCGGTAAGACGGCGCGCTTCCTGGAAGGCGCGCCCCCCGCACCGTGGAGTCGAGCGGAAGAGGTTGGGGCGCTCTTGGATACCATGCGCGGCGGGGCCATCGACGTGCTCGTCGTGCACGGCGCCAACCCGGCGTTCACCTTGCCCGGCTTCATCGAGGCGGTCGGCAGGATGCCATTCGTCGTCTGGTCCGGCGGCGTACCGGACGAAACTGCGGCGCGGGCACACCTGCTGTTGCCCTGCCATCATCCACTCGAGATGTGGAGCGACGCGGCACCGCGCGCCGGCGTGATGCTGTTGGGCCAGCCAGTGATGCAGCCGGTGTTCCCGACGCTGCCGTTTGGCGACATCCTGCTGGCGTCCGTGCACGCCGCCGGCATGCCGGCCGACACGCTGCCGTGGGAGAACACGCAAGCGGCCCTGGAAGCCACCTGGCGCGAGTCCCACACGCAGCGCGCAGAAGCCACGAGCTTCGACGACTTCTGGAAGCAGGCGCGTGAAGCAGGTGGCGTCTTCGACCCTGCCCCAACCGCAGCGGTCATGCTGCGCTCCGAGACGCTGAGCACAGCGCTCGATTTGCCGAACCAACCCCCGGGCCCGACACTCGCCGCGTTTCCCCACATCTTTCTTCACGACGGCCGTGGCGCGGACAAGCCGTGGCTGCAGGAAATCCCGGAGCCGGTGGCACAGTTCGTCTGGGACACCTGGGCAGAGATTCACCCGACGACGGCGAAGCGGCTGGCGCTCACCGAAGGGGACATCGTGGAGGTGCACTCTACGCACGGCCGTCTCGCAGTGCCTGCGCACCTCAGCGAAGGCGTGCTGCCTGAGGTGATCGGCGTCCCCTTCGGCCAGGGCCATACAGCTTACGGCCGTTACGCCACGGACCGCGGCGCCAACCCATGGCAGGCGCTGCCGTTCGGTGCACGCAGCGTCGGGGTGGAGGTCCGGAAAACCGGCGAGCAACGGATGCTGGTGAGTCCGCTCGGCTTACCCAACATGCTGGGGCGGCCGATCGTTGAGGCCGTCAGCCTCGACGAGTTGCGCCGCGGCGTGCCGGCGGCCGAGCCCGGCCCGCACGTGCCCGGGCCGTACGAGATGCACGCCGTGCACCAGTACCCGAAACACCAATGGGGGATGACCATCGACCTCAACGCCTGCACCGGCTGCAGCGCCTGCATCGCCGCCTGTTACGCCGAGAACAACGTGCCGGTGGTCGGCAAAGAAGAGGTGGCGCGCGGGCACATCATGTCGTGGATCCGCATCGAGCGTTTCGTTCCCACCGGGACGGATGCGCCGCCGCTCTTCATGATGCCCATGCTCTGCCAGCAGTGTGACCACGCACCGTGCGAGTCCGTCTGCCCGGTCTACGCGTCGTCGCATACCGAGGAGGGGTTGAACGCACAGGTCTACAACCGCTGCATCGGCACGCGCTACTGCAACAACAACTGTCCGTACAAGGTGCGCCGCTTCAATTGGTTCAAACCGCAATGGCCGGCGCCAGTGCACCTGCAGCTCAATCCCGACGTCACCGCGCGCGGCGCCGGCGTCATGGAGAAATGCACCTTCTGCGTCCAGCGCATCCGTGCGATCGAAATGGACGCCGAGGCCGACGGGCGCCCGGTGCGTGACGGAGAAATCGTGCCGGCGTGCGCCCAGGCCTGTCCGGCGCGGGCCATCACGTTCGGCGACCTGAAGGACACCCAGAGCGCAATGATGCAGCGCCGCGCCGACAACCCCATGCGGGCTTACCGGGCACTCGAACCCCTGAACACGCAACCGGCCATTGTCTATCTGCGGGACGTCTACCGGCGGCGTGAGGAGGTGTGAGCGTGGCGAACGAGATGCTGGGATACGACGACGTCAATCGTTGCGTGCTGCAGACGCTGACGCCGCCCGGCCGCGGATACTGGCTCGGGGTTGGCGGCCTCGGGGCGGTGGTGGCGGCGGGCATCGCGACGTGGACGTACCAGATCTACACCGGCCTCGGCGTCACCGGACTGCGCCAGCCGACCATGTGGGCGACGTACATCACCAACTTTGTGTTCTGGGTCGGGATCGCACACTCGGGCACGCTGATCTCCGCCATCCTGTTTCTGTTCCGCACGCGCTGGCGCACGCCGGTGTATCGCGCTGCGGAGACCATGACCGTCTTCGCCGTGATGACGGCTGGCCTGTTCCCGCTCATTCACCTCGGCCGCTCGTGGTTCTTCTATTGGTTGCTGCCGTATCCAAACGAGCGCTGGTTGCAGCCGAACTTCCGGTCGCCGCTGGTGTGGGACGCGTTTGCGGTGGGTACCTACTTCACCGTGAGCTGGCTCTTCTTGCTCATGGGACTCATCCCCGACGTCGCCGCGGCGCGTGACGCCACGGCAGGCTGGCGGCGGTCGTTCTACCGCCTGCTGTCACTCGGGTGGCAGGGAACGGATGAACAATGGCGGCATTTCTCGACGGCGTACCTGCTGCTGGCTGGTCTGGCGACGCCGCTGGTGATTTCGGTGCACAGCGTCGTGTCCTGGGACTTCGCCATGGCGCAGCTTCCCGGCTGGCACAGTACCATCTTCGCGCCGTACTTCGTGGCTGGTGCGATCTTCTCGGGCTGTGCACTTGTGCTCACGCTGCTCATCCCGCTGCGGCGTCTGATGGGGCTCGAGTCGGTGCTCACCCCGTGGCACTTCGACAACCTGGCGAAAGTCATTCTCCTGATGTCGCTGGTGGTGAGCTACGCCTATGGCACCGAGGCCTTCATGGCCTGGTACAGCGGCAACCCCTTCGAGCGCACCACATTCCACATGCGCTACTGGGGACCGTACGGGCCGCTCTTTTGGACCATGGTCGCGTGCAACTGTGTCATTCCCCTGTTGCTGTTCTCACCACGCATCCGGCGCAGTCTGGCGGCGCTGTTCATCATCTCCATCTGCATCAACATCGGCATGTGGCTCGAGCGCTTGGTCATCATTGCCGGCTCGCTGGCGACCAACTTCATGCCGTCGCAGTGGGCGGTCTACAAACCGACATGGGTCGAGATCACGATCAGCGTGGCGAGCTTGGCGTGGTTCCTCATGTGGTTCAGCCTCTTCGCCAAGTTTCTGCCCATCGTGTCGATGACCGAGGTGAAGGAGGGTGTCCCGTGGCTGCAGCAGGCGCTGCAGGAACAGCGGAAGGCGGCCTGATGGAATCGGTTTGCGTCACCGGGTGCTTCCCCGAGGCGCAAGCGTGTGCGCGCGCTGTCGCCACACTGCACAAGGCAGGGTGCAACCCGCTATGGGTCTTCTCGCCGTTCGCGAGCCAGGAGGTGTTGGAGGCGCTCGAGGTGACGCGCAGCCCTGTCCGCCTCTGGGTGCTCCTCGGGGGGCTCTTCGGTTGCGCTGCAGGCTTTGCGCTGACCATCGGCCTGTCGGCCGAGTATCCGCACGTCACCGCGGGCATGCCCATCGTGTCGATTCCGCCGTTCGTCATCATCGCCTTCGAATTGACGATCCTTTGCGGGGCGTTGTCGGGCTTGCTTGGTTTTCTCCTGCAGGCGCGCATCCCGCGCTTCGAGGCCGTGCCCGGGTACAGCTTGCGCTTCAGCAACGACCGCTTTGGCGTCGTGATCCACTGTGCGGCACATGAGCGCGCGCGCACCGAGGCGGCGATGTATCAGGCGGGCGCCCTGGAGGTGACTTGTGAACCGGCGTGACCTCGTGGGCTGGGTGAAGCGCACGGTGCGCGGCGGCGTCGGCGCCGCCACCCTCACTGTGCTCTGTGCCCACGGCGCCGCTGCCTTTCCGTGGAGTACCGACATGTTTCGTGGCCCGACGGTCCCGCCGCTCGCGGTGCCCCCCCGCGTCATGCCGTCGGGCACACTGCCCGTGCACGGCGGGGAACCGCCGATGACACGGGAAGAGGCCGCAGGCCGCCGGCGCAACCCCCTCGCGCCGACTTCCGTGCACCTCCGGCATGGGGCAGAACTCTTCAAGACCCACTGCGCACCGTGCCATGGCGGTGCCGGCAAGGGGGTCGGGCCGGTTGCCTTTCAGATGATTGTGCCGCCACCGGATTTGACGGCGGCGCAGCCGGCAGAGCGCACCGACGGTTACCTCTACGCGACCATCCGCAACGGCGGCGTCGTCATGCCCGCCTATGGTGATGCCATGTCTGCGCAAGAGCGCTGGGAGGTGGTGCTCTACCTGCGCCATCTGCAGGGAAGGTTGGGGATGGAATGATCCGGTCCTCGGCGCGCATCGCAGCCGGCGGGTTCCTGTTCCTAGCGGTCACCGGCGTCACCGCTTTCAGTGTCGAGCTGACATGCGGTACGGCGCTGCGTGCCTGGGAGGCGTTCCTCGTCAACCTGCTCTTCTGGCTCGGCGTCGCGCAGGGGGGCGTCGTGGTGTCCGCATCGCTGTACCTGACCCAAGCTCGTTGGGGCGGCGCGAGCGCCTACCGGTTGGCGGAGAGCTTCGCTGGCTTCCTGCCGCTGGGGTCTGTCCTTTTCTGGCTCCTGCTCGCAGGTGATCAGCTCATCTTCCCGTGGGTGTTGCATCCGGTGCCGGAAAAGGCTGCCTGGCTGAACGTGCCGTTTCTCTTCGAGCGCGATGGTGGCGGTCTCTTGTTCCTCAGCGCGCTGAGCTTGTGGTTCGTGTACAGCTCGCGGCGCGCCGATGCCGTGCACTGGGCCGAGTCGGGCGCCAGCATCGAGCTGCCTCCCGCGATCATCCGGCGCCTCGCGCCAACGCTGATCATCGTCTATGCGATCGTCTACTCCCTGATCGCGTTCGATCTCGTGATGTCGCTGTCGCCAGTATGGTACAGCACGCTCTTCGGCGCCTACTTCTTCACCGGTGCGTATTGGAGCGCTCTCGCAGCAATGGGCACGTTGGCCAGCGTCGGCTGGCGGCCGGCGCCGCGCGACCGGAGCGTCGAGCATTCCACGAGCTTGCACGACATCGGCAAGTTGGTCTTCGCCTTCTCGATCTTCTGGGCCTACCTGCTGTGGTCTCAGTACCTCCCCATCTGGTACGCCGACATCCCCGAAGAGACCTTCTTCTTGGTGCAGCGTATTCACGTTTTGCCGTGGGGCGTGCTCGCGTGGACCGCGCTGCTGCTCATCTGGCTGATCCCGTTCATCGTGTTGTTGGGAAAGAGAGGAAAGCAGAGGCCGCGCATTCTCGGGGCGGTGTGCGCGCTCGGGTTCATCGGCATGTGGCTCGAGCGCTACGTGCTGGTCACGCCATCGCTGTCGCCGAAGACAATTCCGTTCGGCTGGGCTGAGGCGCTGATCACCGCCGGTTTCTTCGGGCTGTTTGGCCTCTGTACGCTTCCCGGATTGCGGCTCGCAGCGGCGACCATCGAAGGAGGTCAGCGATGAGGGTGTCGCCGCGCTTCATTCCGCTGTGGTTACTCGCCGGTTGCACGGGCGCACCGCCACCGATGACCACCTTCGCGCCAAAGTCCGACTTCGCGGAGTGGACGCAGTCGCTGTACTTGCAGGTGATCGGGTGGGACACGTTGATCCTCGTCGTGGTGACGGTGACGGCGCTGCTGGCGATCTTCCGCTACTCCACCCGAGTGCGCACACGCCACGAACCGCCACCTGCGAGCGCCGAGCACCTCAGCCTCGAGGTGACGTGGACCGTCGGTCCCGCACTGGTGCTGCTGGCAATCGCCATCCCGACCATCCGCACGACGTTTCGCACCCAGCCGGCCGCCGCGCCGGCCAACGCACTGACAGTGAAGGTCACGGCTCACCAGTGGTGGTGGCAGGTCGAGTATCCCGACTTGGAGATCAAAACAGCCAACGAGATTCATCTGCCGGCGCGGCAACCGGTGCAGATCCAACTGCAATCGGCCGACATCATCCACAGCTTCTGGGTGCCGGCGCTCGGCGGCAAACGGGACGTCATTCCGGGCCACGTGAACGCGATCACGCTGATCCCGCGCGTTCCCGGCATGTACCTGGGACAGTGCGCCGAGTTCTGCGGGCTGTCGCATGCCAACATGCGCCTTCGCGTCTTTGTGGACACGCCGGCGCAGTTCAACGCCTGGAGCACGCAGCAGACGGCGCCGGCAGCGGTGCCCGGGCGCCCCGCCGAGGCCAGCGATCCGATTGCCGCGGGCGCGCGGCTGTACGCCATGAGCCCCTGCGTGACCTGTCACACCATCAACGGCGTCTCCACCCAGAAGGCCGGTCCGGATCTCACGCATTTCGCCAGCCGCACCACGCTGGCTGGGGGCGTCTTGGACAACACGCCGGACAACCTTGCCGCGTGGCTGCGCGATCCCGAAGCCGTCAAGCCCGGCGCGCAGATGCCGAAACTGGGTCTCTCGCCGCCGGAGGTGTCGCAGCTCGTCGCCTATCTGGAAAGCCTGAGGTAGGGCACGCCATGCAACCCGCAATACGCATCGAGGAAGCAGCGGAGGAGACAAACTACCTGCACGGTGGCCTGTGGAGCTGGATCACCACAGTGGACCACAAGCGCATTGCAGTCATGTATGGCGTGACCGCGCTCGCCTTCTTCTTGATCGGCGGTATTGAGGCATTGCTGATCCGCGTGCAGCTCGCCCGTCCGGACAACACCTTCCTGACCGCCGCCACGTACAATGCGCTGTTCACGATGCACGGCACCACGATGATTTTTCTCGTGGTGATGCCGCTGGAGATTGGCTTCTTCTCCAACTTTGCGCTGCCGTTGCTCATCGGCGCGCGTGACGTGGCGTTCCCCCGGCTCAACGCCCTCAGCTACTGGCTGTTTCTCTTCGGTGCCCTCTTTCTGCACGCCAGCTTCTTCTTCAACGGGGCCCCCAACGCCGGCTGGTTCGCGTATGCCAACCTGACGGAGCGCTACTTCTCGCCCGGAACCAACATGGACTTCTGGGTAGTCGCTTTGTTGATCCTGGGGGTCTCGACCTTACTGACCGGCATCAATTTCCTCGTCACCATCGTCAACATGCGAGCGCCGGGCATGACATTTATGCGCATGCCGATGTTCGTCTGGACGATCCTGGTGACGGTGGTGTTGATCCTGCTGGCTTTCCCGGCGCTCACCGTCGGACTGATCCTGCTGCTCATGGATCGCTTTTACGGCACGCACTTCTACGTCGCGACGGTCGGCGCGAGTCCGTTGCTGTGGCAGCACCTCTTCTGGCTGTTCGGGCATCCCGAGGTGTACATCATGGCGTTGCCGGCCTTTGGCATCGTCTCCGAGGTCGTACCGGTCTTCTCACGCAAGCCGCTCTACGGCTATCCGATGATGGCCTACTCGACGGCGCTGATCGGGTTCTTGTCATACGGCGTGTGGGGCCACCACATGTTCGCGGTCGGTATGGGGCCGGCGGCGGACAGCGCCTTTGCGGTGACCTCGATGCTGATCGCCATCCCGACGGGCATCAAGATCTTCACCTGGATCGCCACCATGTGGGGCGGCGCGTTGAATCTGACGACGGCGTTCCTGTTCTCCATCGGCCTCATCTTCGAGTTCACCGTCGGTGGCCTCAGCGGCATCATGCACGCTGCTGTCCCGATCGACCTGCAGCAAACGGATTCGTACTTCGTCGTCGCCCACCTGCATTACGTACTGTTCGGCGGCGCCGTCTTCGGGATCTTTTCGGCGCTCTATTATTGGTGGCCGAAAGTCACCGGCAGTCTGCTCGACGAGCGGCTCGGCAAGCTGCACTTCTGGCTCACCATCATCGGCTTCAACGGCACGTTCTTCCCGATGCACTTTCTCGGCGCGGAGGGCATGCCGCGGCGGATCTAC
>DATKMS010000173.1:0-14562 GCA_035541735.1 Candidatus Margulisiibacteriota bacterium | reverse complement strand
TGAACATTCCGCGAGGAAGCAAGGATGAAGAACCATCACTTCCCCTCACCTGACCTCTCCCAAAGGGAGAGGAACCCATGTACGGGGCTTCTCGAAAACTTGACTCATTCACAACGAGTTCCTGCATTCACGCCCACTAGTTCCACGTCACCGGGTGCAGCGTGTACGTTCCGCTCAGTCCCTTCAGTACGGTCTCACGCCCGCGGTCGAAGCGGATATCGCCGCTGCTCTGCGTCAGCTCCTTCACCAGCGACGACACCAGGATCTCACCGCCCTGTGCTTGCGCGGCGATGCGCGAGGCGAGGATGACGTTCTTGCCGAAGAAGTCGTCGGCTTCCTTGATGACCTCGCCGGCGTGCAAGCCGATGCGCACGCGCAACGCTTCGTCCGCGTGCTCGGCGGCGTATGTCGCAAAGGCGCGCTGGATGGCGACGGCGCACAGCAGGGCGCGGCGGGCGCTCTGGAAGGCGATCATGAAGCCGTCCCCCTGTGATTTCACCTCGAAGCCGCCGTGCGCGGCGACCTGCTCGCGCACCATGCGGTTGTGCTCACGCAGCAGCTGCAGCCAGCGCTGATCGCCGAGGCGCTCGGTCATCTGTGTCGAGCCTTCGATGTCGCTGAAGAGGATCGTCACCGTGCCGTCCGGCGCGGCGTGCGAGCGCAGATCGGGGCGCTCGCGTTGGACCTGGGAGACCACGGCGGTGATCGAGTGCCGCGTATCGCCCGAGTCGATGCGCTGCAGCTGCAGCTTCAGCGCCAGCCCGCGCCGCAGGATGAGGGGGGTGTTGGTGGCGCGCGCCATGTCGAGCGCGCGGTTGACCAGCGTGAGCGCGTGCTCCTGGTCGCCCGGGCGGTCGCGCTCGGCGAGCAACTCGGCATAGGCCAGCTCCGTTTCGGCGACGAAGAATCGTGCGCCGAGGCGCCCCAACACGTCGAGGGCATCGTCGAAATGCTGCGCCGCGTCGTCGAGCCGTCCCAGCAGTCGAGCCAGGCTGCCGAGATGGCCGGACGTCGAGCCTATCAACGAAGCGTTCGCACCCGCCATCACGATGCACTTGGGAAACGGCGCCAGCGCCTCGTAGAGCGGCGCGGCAAGTTCACGCGCTTGCGAGAGTGTACAGGCGAGACTGAGCAACGCGATGGCGGTGAGCCAGTTGCCGTCCGACGGAATCGCGGCGAAGTTGTTTGCGCACAGCTCCCGCAGCAGGGCCTTGGCCTCGTCTGTGCGACCGATCTCCGCAAGGATCCACGCGAGCGCGCACTTCCAGGCGGGCTGGGCGTGCTGCTGCGCGCCGGCCTCCAGCATGGCCACGGCCGTGTCGAGCTGGTCGCGGGCGCGCACGATGGCCGAGATCTGCACCCCCACCATCTGGACTGCGGTAGCGCCCCAGACCCGTTCGCCGCGGGCGAAGGCCGCCTGGGCCAGACGCTCCGCGTCGTCCCACCGGGCATCGAGCAGTGCCAGCGTCGCCGTCGTGAGATGGTGGAAGTATGCCCAGAAGACGTTCTGGGTGCGCCCGAGCAGCGCTGCTTCGGCGGCGTACTGCCGCTCGAATTCCACGCGGTCGCCCCGAATGAAGGCAACGAAGCGCAGCGAGCTATGCGCCGAGAGCTGCCACGTGGGATCGCCGGCTGCCCGTGCCAGCTGGAGCAACTCGCGCGCACGGGTGTCGCGCGTGGTCATATCCTCGGGGCTGACGCCGAAGTAGGCGAACAGGCCCGCGTTGAGCGCCGGCATCAAGGCCTTCGGATCGCCGATGCGGCGCGCCACCGCGGTCGCTTCATCGGCCGCCTGTTTGGCGCGCGCATTTGTCGGTCCGAGGGCAAGCTCCATACTCAGCGCGTCGAGCGCCTCCACACGTTCGAAGCAATCGCGGTCGCCGATGGCGCCGAGCGCCTCTTCGAGCAGCGCCACCGAGCGTTCATTGGGCAGGCCGAGCACGTGGGAGGACCACGCCAAGCCGGTCGCGGCGCGTGCCAGGCGCAATGAATCGGCGTGCGCCCGCGCAATGCTGACGGCGGCCAACAGCGTCTCGCACGCCCGATCGCGATCGAGCGCGACCCCTTGGGCTCGCCCTAGCGCCAGCAGCAAGTCGCAGCGCGCGAGATCGTCCGCTGCCGGCTTCAACTCGAGCGCTTGCAGCGCACACTCGTAGTGCGGAATGGCATCCTCGTAGGCCGACAGCGCCACGGCACGGTCGCCGGCCTTGGTCGCATAAGCGACGGCCTTGTCGACGTCGCCACCGCCGTGCGCGCCTTCGACGGCGTGGTGCGCCAGCTCGGCAAGGTGCCGATCGATCTGGCTGCCGTAGTGCGCTTCCAGCGCTTCGGCGATGCGGCGGTGCAGACGCACCCGCCGCGTCGTGTTCAACTCGTCGTAGAGGGTTTCCTGCACCAGCGCGTGCGCGAAGCGGTGCTGGCCGACGGCACCCGGGATCTCCTCGATCAGGCGTGCCGCCAGCGCCTCGTCGACGACTTCCAACACGCGATCCTCGGGAACGTCGGCGATGCGGCCCAGCACCGCAACGTCGAACGCGCGCCCGAGCACCGACGCGACGGTGAGCAGGCGGTTGCAATCCTCGGAGAGCTGATTCAACCGGCGGCCGATGACCTCGCGGATGCCCTGTGGGATGGCGACGCTCCACGACGTGGCGGGTGCCGATTGCTGCAGGCGGCCGTCGCGTGCCAACAGCCGCACGACCTCGTGGATGAAGAACGGATTCCCCTCGGTTTCGCGATAGACCGCAGCGACGAGCGGCTCCGGCGGTGCGAGGTCGGCGGTCATCTCGATGAAGCGCGCCACATCGCCTTGGCTCAGGCCGCGCAGCACGATGCGTTCGCTGTGTTGTTCGCGGGCAAGGACCGCCAGCGTCTCGGACAGCGGGTGCTGCCGGCGCAGCTCGACGTCGCGATAGGTGCCGAGGACCAGGATGCGGCTACCCGGTTGCTCACGCGCCAGGAACTGCAGCAGCAGCAGTGACGGCTTGTCGGCCCAATGCAGATCGTCGAGCACCAGCACCAGCGGCTGGCGGTTGGCAGCGTTCTTGAGAAACGTGGTGATGCCATCGAAGAGCCGGAAGCGTGCCTGTTCGGGCTCGAGCTTGGTGGCCGCCGGCAGTCCCGGTAGGCGTTCACGCACCTCGGAGACGACGTCGGCAATGTCGGGCGCTCCGGAGCCCAGCTCCGACAGCAATTCCTTCGGCTCGCGCTCGTGCACGTACGAGCGGACGATCTGTACCCACGGCCAATACGGCGGCGCACCCTCGCCTTCATAGCAACGGCCCCAGAGTACTTGCGCGCCGCGCATGCGGGCGTAGGTGGTCAGCTCCTCGGCGGTGCGCGTCTTCCCGATCCCCGGCTCGCCGACCAGAAGCGAAACGTGCCCCCGTCCGGACAGCACCTGGTCGAAACTCTTGCGGAGTTGTTGGACCTCGTGCTCGCGACCGACGAAGACGCCGCTCGCCAGCCGGTCGAGCGGATTGGCGGTGGCTTGTGGCGCGGGCGCCACCTTGCTATCGGCGCGGGGCGCCGCGGCGATTGCCTGCAGCGCCTCGAGCACCCGCGCGGCGCTCTCGGGCCGCGCCTCCGGGTCCTTCGCCAGGAGCTGCAGCACCAGGGCTTCGAGCGCCTTCGGCACCGCCGGGTTGTGCCATGTCGGCGCCACGGGCGGTGTGTTGATGTGTTGCGAGATGATGGCGACGGCATCGTCGCCGAGAAACGGCGGGCGGCCGGTGAGCATCTCGTACAGCATCGTGCCGAGGGCGTAGAGATCGCTGCGCGCGTTGGGGGCGCGGCCGAGCGCTTGCTCCGGCGCCATGTAGGCGACGGTGCCGACCATCATGCCGGCCATGGTCAGACGCGAGCGGTCGAGGGCGACGGCGAGGCCGAAGTCGCCGAGCGATGCCGTGCCGTCCTCGCTCAGCCAGACGTTGCCGGGCTTGAGATCGCGGTGCACGATGCCACGCCCGTGAGCGTGCTGCAGGGCGCGGCACACTTCGCTGCCGATGCGCACCGCTTCGTCTGTCGCCAGGCGGTGGTGCTCGCGGCCCTGCAGCAGCTGCTCGACGGACCCGCCGGACATGCACTGGCTCACGATGTAGGGTTGGCCGTTCTCCTCGCCGGTATCGAAGACGGTCACGATGTGCGGGTGGTCGCCGAGGCGCCCCATCGCCTGGGCCTCACGGCGGATGCGCACTACGCCGTCGGCGTCGAGCCCGTCGGTCTTGATCTGCGCGAAGGCGACATCGCGGTCGAGCTTGGTGTCATGCGCCAGGTAGACGCGTTTCTTCGCGCCCTCGCCGAGGAAGCGGCGAACCTGGTAGCGGCCGGCAGCGAAGGCGGCAGGTTGTACCCCCTCCTTGCCAAGGAGGGGGCTCGGGGGATGTTGGGCAGGGGAGGACGGTCCTGCGGCGACCGCCTCGCCGCACTCCAGACAGAACTTTGCACCAGGCGGCAGCTGCACACCGCACTTGGCGCAGCTCAGAGTCAACCGCGCCCCACATTCGAGGCAGAACTTGGCTGCGGGCGGATTTTCGTGTGGGCATGATGGACTCATAGGAATTGGCTCAGTGGTTCATCGGTTCATTGGCTGATTGGCTCATTGAAGACATTCGGTGATTGGATCCTTGGGCCGAGCAACTGGTTGGCGACGACCTCGATCGTCGGCCAACAGTCAACCCTTCGAACGTCGAGCCTGCGCTTGGGCTCGGACTCTCAACTCTGAACTGTGAACACTCGATTCGTCGCGCACGGAGGTCGAGACCACGCTGGCTACAAACGCACCTCGACGCCGTTGCCGGCGCCGCCGCACAGCGTCTCCTGCCCCCCGGTTGCACAAGGACACCGTAGACCAACTCGTGCAGCAAAAGCCAACGACGCACTCGGTAGAACTACGGGGGGCCGTGTGGGCCACCCGCCAGCACTCGAGAATCGACCGCGGCGAAACCCGCTGCTACAGCACCAGGATCTCGCCCGCGGTGCGGTCTCGGTGCCCGCCCAGTGGACGCGTCCGAACGGTGCGCGGAGTAGCGGCCCGTATCGCGTAAGTATCCCCGGCGACCAGTGCGAACGACCAACTGTGCCATGGCCGACGAGTGATAGCAGTGATTGCACTTGTCAAGCGACGCTCTGGCGCCGGATCGAGGCCTGCACAAACCCTCGAGGCGCTGCTGCTGCGCGAAACAGACTCCCTTTCGAACGGGAACGATGCACGGGTGAGTGGCAGATGCGTGACGCCTTCTCATCACCTTCGCGTTGCGCTATCAGCGCAGCGATGTATCGCCGCGCGCCGTTCATCTGGACCGCGAAGCAGCCGATCGATGCGGCCGGCGCATTTCGCGCCTTCTTCGAAGCACCAGCGCGCCGCGATGACGGCAAGAACCGTTGGTTCCTCTTCCGCCGCCGCTTTGAACTGCCGGGACCAGCCGACGCGGCGCTGGTCACGCTCACCGTTGACGGCCGCTACCAACTCTTCGTCAATGGCCGGCGCATCGGCCGCGGTCCGGTGCGCTGTGATCCACATTACCAGCGCACCGATACGCACGATCTCCGCACGCACGTGCACGCCGGCGACAACGTCATCGCGCTGTTGGTGCACGTCTACGGCATCGATACGGCGTGGTATCAGGCGGTGCAGGGTCACTGGCAGCCCGCCTTCGGCGACGGCGGCGTGTACTGCGACGGCAGCGTGCGCTGCGGCGAGCGCGTCATCGACGTGCTGTCCGACGAACAATGGCGATGTTTGGAGTGCGACGCGTGGGAACGTGACACGCCGCGGGCGAACTGGGGCCTCGGCTTCATCGAGGTGCACGACGCGCGTCGCCTGCCGGAGCGCTGGGCCGACCCGGACTTCGATGACTCGGAGTGGGATAGGGTCCAGGTGCTGTCGGTCGGCGGCGGCGCACCCGACTCGATGCTCGGTGGTGTGAAAATCGAGCCATTCCCCACGTTGGTGCCGCGCGCCATTCCCGTTCTCGCCGAGTCGCCGCTGGCACCCGTGCGCCTCGTCGCGTCATACGCTGTCGTCCCCAATGCGGAGCTGCCGGTCGATCGCCGTCTCTACGAAGAGGCGCTGCAACCGCTGGCTGAGGGAGCGGTCGGCGATCCCGAGGCGCTGTTGCGTGCCGATGAGCGCGTCACGACCGTGCGTACGTCAGACGGGCGCGATGTGTCGCTCCTGTTGGATTTCGGCCGCATCCACTCCGGCTATCCATTCATCGACGTGGAGGCGCACGGTGGAGAGGTCATCGAGGTTGCGGTCGCCGAAGGCATCCCGGGCGAGTGGGACTCCGCGCCACCCGCAGCGCCGCGCATCTCGCGCGACAGCGGGCACGGAGCGCACGTGTTCCGCTACATCGCGCGTCCCGGCCGCCAGCGGTTCGAACGGTTCGAGTGGGCGGCGGTGCGCTACGCGCAGCTTACCGTGCGCAATGCGCCGCATGGCCTGCGGGTTCGGCACGTCGGCTCGACGTTCGCTCACTACCCCGCCGAGGCGCGGGGGCACTTTGAGTGTTCCGATCCGCTGCTGACGCGGCTGTGGGAGGTGGGCCGCTACACACTGCAGCTGTGCATGCACGACGGGTGGGAAGATTGTCCAGGCCGCGAGCAACGGCAGTGGCTGGGTGATGCAACCGTCGAGTTTCTCGTCGGCCAGGCGGCGTTCGGCCCGAGCGTCAACGCGCTCAACCGGCAGTTCCTGCAACAGGCCGCGGAGAGCCAACGGCCGGACGGGCTGACGCAGATGTACGCGCCCGGGGATCATCGCACCAACGGCATGCTCATCCCCGACTGGACGCTGCAGTGGATCCTCAACGCCGAGCAGCACCTGCTGTACACGGGCGAGGTGGAAACCATCGAAGCGGTCTTCCCGGCGATCCAGCGGGCACTGGCTTGGTTCGAGCGGCAGATCGGGCCGCACGATCTGGTGGCCGAGCTGCCGTACTGGCACTTCCACGATTGGGCGGCGCTCGGGCGGCACGGTGAGGCGGCGACGCTGAATGCGGTGCTGGTCGGTGCGTTGCGTGCCGCGGCAACGCTGGCGCGGGCGCTGGAGTCGGAGCGTGCGGCTCGGCACTACGTGTCGCTCGCCGAGCGCTTGGCAGCAGCTCTGAACGTGCGCCACTGGGATGCGGAGCGTGGCGTGTACGTCGATGTGGTCGATCCCGCCACCGGCAAGCGCGATCGCCGGGTCTCACAGCATGCCAACGCCGCCCTGATTCTGTGGGACATTGCGCCGCGTGCTCGCTGGGCATCGATGATCGAGTGGATCAGCGATCCCGCGCGGCTGGTCTTCACCGCCGCCCCACCGATCGTTCCCAGCGGCGCGCCGTTCGATCCGCAGACCAACGTCGTGCTGGCCAATACGTTCTTCAGCCATTTCGTCTACCGGGCGCTGTGCCGCGCCGGGCGCTGCGATCTGGTGCTGGCGCTGATGCGCGAACGCTACGGCCGCATGCTGGCGCGCGGCGCGACCACGCTCTGGGAGAGCTACGAGCCGACCGCCAGCCTGTGCCACGGCTTCTCGGCGACGCCGGTGTACCAACTCTCGACGGAAGTCCTTGGCGTGTACCCGACTGCGCCCGGCTTCGCACGCTTCCGTCTGCGCCCCCTCCTGGGTGATCTGCAATCCGCTCGTGGGCTCTTTCCCACCGTAAAGGGCGACATCAAGGTACAGTGGACGCGGCGGGCAGACCGCGTGGATATCGACGTCACCGTTCCGGACGGGACCGAGGGCGAGGCGATACCCCCTCTGGGTTATGGGGCCAGCGATAGCCCGAGCTTGCTGGACCCCGGCCGACACGGGCTGCGATTCGAGGTCAGGGACAAATCGTATTGACCGCAGGGGAGCACGGGCCTATCTTGACGGCAGGTTTCGAGGGGAGCCGAGCCCAGCAGACCAAAGGAGGATCCGGTCATGCACGCAAACCGCTCGCTTCTTGTCCGCGTGTGCGCGTTCAGCGCAGGTGTGGGATTGGTCGCGGCCCTGGCCGCGACGGCTGTGTTCGCACAGGCCAGCGACGTTGGGGCCTGCCTAAAGGGCTGTCGGCAGACGGCCAAGGCATGTAACGATCCGGTCGAAACCGCTCGCAAGAGCTGCGCTCAAGGCTGCCGGACGGACATGAAGACGACGCTGCAGGGATGCAAGGCGGCAGACGATCCCGCCGCCTGTGTCGGCAACGCGTTTGCTGGCGCGGAGACTTGCCACGACGGCTGCAGGAATAAGGCACAAGCGGACCATACGGTCTGCTTCAACGCGGCCAATGACTGCATAAAGGTCTGCACGCCGACGCAGGGTGATTGCATCGTTGGCTGCCGTGAAACGACGCGCAACTGCCGGCAGTCCGCCTACGAAACCGCCTACACCTGCAAGTCCACGTGCCGCGACGAACTGGTGACGAAACTGCAAGGCTGCGTCAGCGACCCGGATCCCGTGACCTGCGCCAAGGCGGCTCGCGATGGGTTCAAGACGTGCAAGACGCCGTGCCAGACGACACTGCAATCCGACGTGGGCGACTGCAAGACGCAGGCGAAGTCGTGCAAGGGCACTTGCACTTCGTCACAGTAGAGCTGCTTCCACCGAAAGTGAGGGGCCGTGCGGCACGGTCCCTCATTCCAGGACCGATCAGTTACCCTCAGACGAGCTTGTAGAGCTTCGCCGCGTTCAGCGCACACATCTGCAGCCGCTCGCCAATCGGCACGTCGCGAAACATATCGTCGACCACCCGGCGCGTCTCCGGCCAGTCGCAGCCGTGGTGCGGGTAGTCGGTCGACCACATCATGTTCTCGACGCCGATGACATGGCGGTTCATCACCGCGTAGCGGTCGATCATGAACGCGGCGCGCCAGTTGCGGTGGAAGTAGAAGCTGGGTTCGTGTCGGAGCTTCACCGGTAGCCACCAGCGGTTGCGCCACCAGCGATCGTCGAGTTGCTCGAGGATGTAGGGGATCCAACCGCATCCGGTCTCCACCGCCACCCAGATCAGATCGGGAAAGCGATCGTGCACGCCCGAGCTGATGATCTCCGGCAGGTCGGTGATCATGCTGGCAGCGCCGACGGTGGCCAGACCCGTCAGGTCGTCGCCGCGCACGCCCTTCGGCTTGGGCTTTTGAAGCTGCCGCATGACGCGGACGTGAAAGTGAATCGGCAGACCGAGGGCCTGGGCCGCGTCCCAAAACCGATCGTCCTCCGGCCGGATGGTCGGGCCGACGCTCGGCATCGTGTTGAGCCACACGCCGCGCATGCCCATCTTGAGGCAGCGCTCCATCTCTTTGATACACGCATCGACGCCAAGCGCCGGCATGGCCGCCAAACCGATGAGACGGCTGGCCGCCACCTGCACGAACTCCTGCGCCAGCCAGTTGTTGTACGCCTGCACGCCAGCGAGCTGAAACTCGGGGTCGGGATCGGAGAAGAAATGACTCATCATCCGTGCCGAGCCGAAGAGCACCTCCGCATCGACCCCATCGACATCCTGCTCCTTGAGGCGCGGGCCCGCTTTGAAATTGCCCTGATTCGCCGCGGCGAAGGTCACGCCGGTCCAGCGCACGTCTTCATGCTTGCGGCCAGCTGAAGCGTAGATACCGATTGGCGCCGGCGCGACGTCGGGGGCGAACTGCCAGGCCTCCCCACCCTCGCCGTCCGGCACCACCTTCGGCGCCTTGGAGTGGAACTTCTTCGGCATGTACTCGGTCCACAGATGCGGTGGCTCGAGGATGTGCGAGTCCGCCGAAATGAGTCTGTATTCACGCGCCATGGGTACGACCTCTCTTCCTTGGTTAGGTGAACTAACACTTGTTAATATAGCCCTCCGCGGCGCGCAAGCGCCTGCTTGCGCGCCGCGGCCGCTTTCCAAGAATGCGAAGGCGACGTCGAGATCGATGCCGCGCATGGCCGCTTCGCTACTGGCACCGCGCTTGCTCAGACGGAATGGAGAAGCGGCGTAGAGTCCGAAGGGAGGCGAACCATGCTCCAGACGGTGCCCAGGCTGTCAGAACCCACACGGGTGGCGGGCGAGCGCCGCAAGGAGCTGACGCCGGACCGCCAGCGCTATCTGGACGAGTTGGTCGGCCGCTCGCGGCTCGCGGCGGCGGCGTTCTACCAGTTCTCGCAGGCGCAGGTAGATCGCTGCGTGCGGGCGATGGTGCTCAAGGGGCTGGAAGCTGCGCAGCAGCTGGCGGCGCTGGCGGTGAGCGAAACGAAGCTCGGCGTGCTGGAAGACAAGGTGGTCAAGAACATGGTGGCCACCGAGTTCGTCTACCATTCGATCAAGGATGAGAAGACGGTCGGCATCATCCGCGAGTATCCCGAACGCAATCTGAAGGAGATTGCGGAACCCATCGGCGTCATCCTCGGCGTCACGCCGATCACCAATCCGACGTCGACGGTGCTCTTCAAATCGCTGTTGATGGCGAAAACGCGCAACACGGTGGTCTTCTGCCCGCATCCGCACGCGCAACACTGCTCCAATGAAGCGGCCCGCGTGATGTACGCGGCGGCGCTCGCCGCGGGCGCGCCGGAAGGATGCATCGGCTGGGTCGACGACATCGCCATCAGCGACACCCAGTATCTCATGCGCCACCCGGATGTAGCGCTCATCGATGCGACCGGCGGGCCGGGCGTGGTGAAGGCGGCGTACAGCTCGGGCAAGCCGGCGCTCGGCGTCGGTGCCGGCAACGTGCCCTGTTACATCCACCGCAGTGCCGACCTGAATATGGCTGTGGTCGACATCCTGACCTCGAAGACTTTCGACAACGGCACGATCTGCGCGTCGGAGCAGACGGTGCTCGTCGACCACGCCGTTTACACCCGCGTCCTCGAGCTGTTCGCACAGCTCGGCGCACATGTGTGCAGTGCTGATGACGTGGCGTTGCTCGAACGGACGGTCGTCGATGCGGCAACCGGAACCATGCGCCCGACGGCCGTCGGCCAAAGCGCCGTCGCCATCGCCCAGGCCATCGGCATGCGGGTGCCGCCAAGCACCAAGCTGTTGCTCGCACCCCTGCGCGGCGTCGGCCGCCACCATCCCTTGTCGTGCGAGAAGCTCTTCCCCGTACTCGGGATCTTGCCGGTGGAGGATGCAGAGGAGGCCATCAACGCAGCGATGGACGTCCTCTACTTCGGCGGTGTCGGTCATACCGCGTCGATCTTCAGCGAAGACGAAGCGGTGATCGACCGCTACGGCGAGGCGCTCAACGCCGGGCGCATCATCGTCAACTGCCCGTCGTCGGTCGGCGCCCTCGGCGGTGTCTACAACGACCTGCGACCGACGTTTTCCTTCGGTTGCGGCACCGGCGGCGGCAACAGCACCATCGAGAACGTCGGCGTGCGCAACTACATGAACGTGAAGCAGTTGGCGAAGCGGACACCGGCGCATCAGTGGCTGCGCGTGCCCAGTCAGATGTACTACAACCTGCATGCGCTGGAGAACCTGCGCGGCCTCGACACACGCAACATCCTCATCGTCACCAGCCAGGACCTCGACGATCTCGGCCTGGTCGACCAGGTGCGGTCGTATCTCCCGAATCACGTGCACTGCCACGTGTTCAATGAGGTGGAGATCGAACCTACCTACCACGTCATCGCGCGCGGCGTCGAAGCCATCCAGCACCATCATCCCGATCATCTCATCGCCGTCGGCGGCGGATCGGTCATGGACGCGGCCAAGGCGATGCGCCTGTTCTACGCGCATCCCGACTTGGACTTCCGCAGCCTGGAAACCACCTTTCTCGATCCGCGCAAACGGGTGATCCAGTATCCGCGCGAGCCGCGCAATCGGCTGACGCTGGTCGCCATCCCGACCACGAGTGGGACGGGCTCGGAGGTGACGCCATTCGCAGTGATCACCGACAGCGAGCTCGGCCGCAAGGTGCCGCTGTACGACAACAGCCTCATCCCGGACATCGCCATCATCGACCCGCAGCTCGTGCGTGGGCTGCCGCCGAGTGTCACCGCCGACACCGGGCTCGACGCGCTGACACACGCGCTCGAGGCGGCGGTGTCGATCTTCGCCTCCGAGTACACCGACGCGCTGGCGTTGCAGGCGGCGCGGCTGGTGTTCGAGTATCTGCCGCGCGCCGTGCGCGACGGCAGCGACATGGAAGCACGCGCCAAGATGCACAACGCCGCCTGCATGGCGGGGCTGGCCTTCGCCAACGCCTTCGTCGGCGTCAATCACGCGCTGGCCCACAGCCTCGGCTCGGCATTCAAGATTCCGCACGGGCGCGCCAACGCCGTGCTGCTGCCGTACGTCGTGCGTTACAACGCCGCGGTGCCGAGCAAGTTCATGCCCTTCCCCAACGTCAAGGCGTACATCGCGCACCGCAAGTACGCACAGTTTGCCGAAGCCATGAACTGGGGTGGCACGACGGTGGAGGACAGGGTCGAGATCCTGATTACGAAGATCTTCGAGTTGCTGGAGACCTGCAAGCTGCCTGCGTCGATCAGAGAGCTGGGCGTCGCCGCGGACGATTTCGAACGCGCCATGCCCGAGATCATCCGCGCGGCGTTCGACGACATCAGCATCCGTTCGAACCCGCGCATGCCGCTCATCAAGGAACTGGAGGAGATCCTGCGGACTGCCTATGCGGGGCGGCGGGGGGCGTGACATGACCTACTCGAACGGAGAGAACCCGCGCGTGCAATTCGATCCGCGGGCGTGCGACGCCTTCCTCGAACACCTCAGGGCCGAGCTGCAGAAACCTTCGGTATGTGCGGTCACCGTCGATCTGGAAGGCGTTGAGCGCATCACTCCGGCGATCCTCCAGTCGCTGCGTGCAGCCGGCGATGAAGCTCAGCTCGCCGGCAAGGCGCTCTACGTCGACCATGCCGGACCCGTGGTCTACAAGGCCCTGCACCTCGCCAAGCTCGGCCCGCTCGTCAAGCGCCTGCAGCACGCGGCCACGATCGACTAACACCAGCGGCACACCTCAGCCGTGAAGCGTTCGCGGCGCTGGCGGCACGAGCGGCACGGGAGTCCTGACGGCCACGGTTGTCTCTGTTGGTAGCCACCGGGATCGAGTTCTTCTGCATCGTAAGTAATTCATGTGCACGACTTATCTTGAGGACAGGTATTTTGAAGTTTGAAATGGGACATTTCACGTCTGGCGGTTGTTTAGCACCTTTCACTCTCGGATCTGGCGGCACGGCCACCGGTTGTGAAGTCACTCGAAGCGCCGCCGGAACGGGGGTTCCGCGCGCCACGAAACCGATACACCGGATCGTCAACCGGATGCACTTGATGTCGGGTCGGACCACAAGAACCTACTGAATATTCGAGCGCGTGGAAGCCGATCTGACCCGTGCGACGGGGGTACGCCGTTTTCAGCTTCCAAAGCGTGACTGTAGGTGCTGCTCGCTTCAGGCGGAATGAATGCGCCGCCGAACGGCTGGACCTCGCGGCCGCACGCACGCTGGCCCAGATCACCTTCCGCGTGTGCGACGAACTCGCGGCTGCCCACCGCCAAACTCGTGCTCCATTCGGGCAGGGAACGTCAGGTCATGTTCCCCGCCCGCGTTTACGCCGTATCCCGCTGCCTGGGAGCATGCCTCCTCGACGTTTTCGAGGATGCCTACAACTGCGTACGGTCTGACCATGCAGCGGATTGCAAATCCGCTGCGTTCTACGGCGTAAACCGTGGAGGATTCAGGAATCCTGCGCCACCCACGGTCCGATTTTACCGGCCAAACTGGTTTCCGGCACGTTTTGCGGCGTCAGATGCCGGAGATTTCAGAATCCGTTGCGGTACTGTGGCTTGATCCATTAGCGGATTTTGAATCCGCCGCGTTCTACGCCGTAGCAGCTGGAGGATTCCATTTCCGGCGCGGCTCGGACGCTGATCCGCACGCGTTTCCCATGCTCCGCCCACGCTGGTCGCCGCTGCATCGGTCGTGAACGCGTTCGCAAACGCCGGCGCACCTACACGCCATGCAGGTGCCCCTAGACGTTGTGCAGGTCGGCACGCCCGGCCCAGTGCTCGCGTGCAGTGAATCGGCTTACGCATACGCAACTGAGGGACGTGTTGGGTGACGGCGCCGGACCCGCGGTCTACAAGGCGCTGCACCTCGCCAAGCTCGACCCGCTCCTCGAGCGCCTGCACCATACGGCCGCCATCGACTGACACGGCCCGCCGCTACCTCCCAGAGTCCGATTCGTCCGTCTCCGGCGGCGCTTGATCCCAGATCTCTATACAAACCATTGACAAGTCTTCGTTCACATATAGACTCGACACTATGCCCGGGGTCGCGTATGCGGTTACGCCTGATCCGGCGCCTGCGGGCGCGGTGCGGCTCTCGGCCGAGAAGATTGCGGCGGCAATGCGCGCCTTCTTCCAGATCGCGGCGCTGTGGAATCTTTCCAACGAGCAGGCGCAGGTGTTGCTCGGCCGCCCCGCCCGCTCCACCTTCTACAAATGGAAACGCGGGCGGGTGTCTGGCGTGCCGTATGACACGGTGCGCCGCTTGAGCTACGTCCTCGGCATCTACAAAGCGTTGCAGATCCTCTTCAAGTCCCCGGCGCAGGCGGATGCCTGGGTGCACCGGCCGAACGCGGCCTTCGGCGGCGGCAG
>DATKMS010000172.1:0-3377 GCA_035541735.1 Candidatus Margulisiibacteriota bacterium | reverse complement strand
TCTCTTCGCAGGCAGCGAAGCGGCGGCGCACCGGACCGCCATCCTGTGTTCGTTGGTGCAGACGTGCAAGCACCTCCAGATCAATCCGTTCGTGTATCTGCGCGATGTCGTCGAGCGTGTCTCGACGCATCCGGCGCGGCTGGTCTTGGAGCTGACGCCACGCGAGTGGAAGCGCCTGCGGCAGAACTCTGTGGTGAAAGCCGCTGCCTGAACGGCTCATTTCGAGCGCGAAAGCCGTGATCGGTGTCCGACACGCGTCGGCTGATCCTTCCGCTAAATTTTCCACAGACTCTAAAGACTTCAACACCCGATTGCTGTAGCGTGCGCGTCGCATGCGAACTCGGGCCGCCGCGCCCGCTTCGCGTCGAGGGAGGAACTGCTCGCTGCGATGGAGAAGATGATCGAGCAATGCGGTGAGACCCTGGCTTGAAAAGACTGTTGATGTCGAAAGCGAGAAGAGTTGGAGTCGACATGAGCGGAGTGGCAGGTGCCGCTCTTCGATCGGGCCTGACGGCAGTCAGAGATCGGTCCTCTACGCTTTGGCGCCACAGGCTCGCCGTAGTGGCTGCCGCATTGCTGCTCGTCACCGCCGCACAGGCAGAGGATGCCAAGGACGCCGCCGGCGGCGAAGACAGCGCCACCAAGCTCGCCAAGCAAACGCAGAACCCGGTGGCCAACCTGATCAGCGTCCCGTTTCAGAACGACATCAACTTCAACACCGGCACCAAGGACGCCACGCAGTGGGTCCTCAACGTCCAGCCGGTGATTCCTGTTCCAATCAGCGATGACTGGAACCTGATCGCACGTACCATCATACCGATCGTCAACCAGCCGGAATTGTTTTCAGCGGGGCCGCGCACCGAAGCCTTTGGGATGGGCGACATCAATCCGACCTTCTTTCTCTCGCCCGCCAAGCCAGGGAAGTTCATCTGGGGTGTTGGGCCGACGTTGACGCTGCCGACGGCGACCGTGTCTCGTCTCGGCAGCGGCCGCTGGAGCGCCGGACCAGCGGCCGTGGGTCTGTTCATGGATGGCCCGTGGGTGGCCGGCGCGCTCGTCAACCAGCAGTGGGACTTTGCCGGCTGGAGCGACAAACACGTCAATGCGTTCCTCATGCAGCCGTTTGTGAACTACAACATCACGCACGGCTGGTATGTCACCAGTTCGCCGATCATCACCGCGAACTGGTCGGCGAGCGGCGACAATCACTGGACCGTGCCCGTCGGTGGCGGCGGCGGCAAGCTGTGGCGCGTCGGCAAGGTGGGTCTGCCGGTGAACACGCAGCTGCAGGCGTTCTACAACGCCGAGACGCCGGAGTTCGGCCCGGACTGGCAGCTGCGGGCGCAGGTGCAGGTTCTGTTTCCAAGGTGAGCAGTGTCTGTTGGAGAGTGGAGAAGGGAAATGGATGTAGAAATGAATCGCTGGAATTCTGGAGCAGCTGGTCGATGGGTTGCTGCGGTGATTGTCGTTTCCGGCCTCTTGTCGGCCAGGCCGGCTCGCGCCGACGGCACCACGGGTCAGGTCCTTGGCGCCGGTGCCCCGATCGCCAAGTCGACAGTGACGCTGTGGGCTGCGAGTGCTGGGGACCCGAAGCAGTTGGCGCAGGCGCAAACCGGTGCTGATGGCCGATTCACGTTGTCCGCCGGTGCGGCTCCTGGAAAGGACGCCGTCCTCTATCTGGTCGCCAAAGGCGGGCAAGCCACCGCCAACAAGGGGGGCGGGGACAACCCGGCGATCGCCTTGTTGGCGGTGCTGGGGAACAAGCCTCCCGCCAAGGTCGTGATCAACGAGTTCACGACGGTGGCGTCGGTGTGGACCAACGCGCAATTCCTCGACGGCACGGCCATCAAGGGACACGCGCTCGGCCTGCGCATCGCTGCGGGCAATGTGCCCAACTTCGTCGATCTTGAAACCGGCGGCTACGGCGGCACCATCCAGGACCCGCTGAACAGCAGTCAGACGCCGACGATGGCGAACTTCGCCACCCTCGCGGACGTGCTTTCGGGCTGCGTGACGGGGGTGCCGCCGAATGCGTGCAGCAACCTGTTCGCCGCATCCACGCCGCCGACCGGAGTGGCTCCGACCGACACACTGACTGCGGCTGAGGCGATCGCCCGCTACCCGTGGTATCAGCCCGAGCGACTCTTCGCCCTGCTCGCTCAGTTCTATGCGATCCCGAAGGGCAAGACCATGCGCGCCGTGCCGTTCATGCCGTACCTCAAATTCTCGCCCAGCGCCTGGGTGCTGCCGTTAAAGGTCACTGGGGGCGGCTTCCGTGCTGGTGGCAAGGCCATGTTCGACAGCGAGGGCAACCTCTGGGTGGGCGACAACTTCACGGTCGGTTGGCAGGGGCAGGACGACTTGTGGCAGGGCAACGCCACCAAGTTCGCGCCGAACGGGCGCCCGCTCTCGCCGATGACCACGGGCTTCGCGGGCGGTGGTATGCAGGGCGGCACTTTCGGCTGCGCCGTCGACGCCAAGGACAACGCCTGGCTCACCAGCTACGGCGGAAAGTCGATCGCGGTGTTCGACAAGAACGGTAAGCCACTGACTCCGCCGGAAGGCATCACGTTCGACGGCGAGCTCGGCCTCATGCAAGGCGTGATCGTCACCCCGAGCGGGGATGTTTGGGTGCTGGGCGTCGAGAAGAGCCAACTCGTCTTCTTCCCGAAGGGCGACATCAGCAAGGCCAAGTTGCTCTGCGAGGGCGACAGCGCCGAGCCCTGCAAGTCGTTCAAGATGCCATTCCACCTGGGCATCGATCAGCAGGACAGGATCTGGGTGACCAACGGATCCGGTGACTACGTGGTTCGCTTTCCTGCCAGCGATCCGAGCAAGGTTGAGAAGTTCAAGTCCGGCTACAGCGGCAGCGGACTCGGCATCGACAGCCAGGGAAACGTCTGGGTGACGAACCGGTTCGGCAGCGGCGTTCACGGTTTGGAGAGGATGTTGAAGCTCGGCATCGTCATGCTGGTCGGCGGTCCCGTCGACCGAGCGCTCGCGTACTCCATGTTCGAGCAGAAGGGCGGAGCGGATGGTGGCAGTGTCACGCTCTTCCGTCCTGACGGCACGGAATATCCAGGCTCTCCTTTCTATGGCGGAAGCCTGCCCGGGCCCTGGGCCGCGACCATAGCTGGCGACGACACGGTGTGGGTCTCGAACTTCGCCGGCGCGGTCGGTCGAATCGGGCATCTGTGCGGTGTCAAGACCGAGAACTGCCCACCCGGCATGAAGACCGGCGATCAGATCTCGCCGCCTGACGGGTACGTGGGCGGTGGCCTACAGATGCAGACCGATCTCGCGATCGATCCGGCCGGGAACGTCTGGGTGATCGACAACTGGCAGGACATCAACAGCTGCTACGGCAACCCACCCGA
>DATKMS010000171.1:0-8495 GCA_035541735.1 Candidatus Margulisiibacteriota bacterium | reverse complement strand
ACCCCGGCGGAGAACGCCAGCGAGCGCAGCCGCGGGTTAAGCGCGCCGAGTGACTGGAAGGCGCTCCAGAACCCATGGCGCAAGTGCACCCCCACGACCACCATTGCCGCCATGTAGGCGATGACGAACGGCAGCTGCTTGAACTTCTCGACGACCAGCCGGTACAGGTCACGCACTTGTTCGTTTCCCAGCGTCGTGACGTAGCCCTCACGCACCGACGGACCGAAGCGGAACTGCAACACGTGCAGCACCGTGAAAACCAGCAGGACGGCGCCAGTGACGATCATGCTGCGCGACGCTAGCGTCTGCCGACTCGGCGCCCCCTTGGTGTGCACGATGCTGTTGTGCACGGCGCGCGCACTGCGGTTGTTGACCCAGACGCTGACGGCAGAAACGATGTGCAGCACGAACACCGCCAGCAACCCGAGTTCGACGACCACCAACAGCTCGCCCAGGCTTTCGAGCTTGTGCGTGTAGCCGTTGAACGCGTCCTTGCCGATGAGCAGGTTCAAGTTGCCCACCAGGTGCAGGACCAGAAAAACCATGAGGCCAACCCCGGTGATGCCGGTGAGGAGTTTCTTGCCAATCGACGACCAGAAGTGGAAGCGGGCCGGCTGCATGGTGGCGAGCGTCACGATAGCCGATTGCACTTTCAATTCAACGTCGCGCGGCGAGGTGTGACCGCATGCAAGCGCACGGCGTGGCTGTGGCTCCGTGAGGGTGAACCCACAGCCAACGGACGGGTGCACGGAAAGCCGCGTCTGACCTGGCCTGGCGCGCCCTCGGGCCGGGCACCGATGGTTGTGTGGAGTGCGCGTACTAATGAAATGGATTAGAAGATATCGAGCCCATTTCGTATGGCCGATGGGTCTGCAAGCGCCTACGAACGTGTGGCTGCGAACGTGTAGCGCGGGAAGTGGGTTTGGGATATCGTGCGCCGCACACGCAGTTGTGCCGCAAGGAGGTTTTCGTGAAGCTCGATACCGGACTCATGCCCGCTTCGTTGCACGACGTGCCCGCCGCGGCGAAGGCCGCCGAGGACATGGGCTTCGATGCGCTGTGGACAGCAGAGACCAGTCACGATCCGTTTCTCCCGTTGGTGCTCGCCGCCGAGCACACGAGTCGCATCAAGCTGGGCACGTCGATCGCCGTGGCGTTCCCGCGCAGCCCGATGGTGCTGGCGCAAATCGCCTGGGACCTGCAGGCGCAGTCGGGTGGCCGTTTCATTCTCGGGCTCGGCACGCAGGTCAAGGGACACAACGAGCGGCGCTTCGGCGTCAAGTGGGAGCATCCGGGACCGAAGCTACGGGAAATGATCCAGATGATTTATGCCATCTGGGACTGCTGGCAGAACGGGACGCGCCCGGGTTTCGCCGGAAGGTTCTACAACTTCACGCTCATGACCCCGTTCTTCAACCCCGGCCCCATCGACCATCCGCGACCGGCGATCTACATCGCCGGCGTGAACGAATACATGTGCCGGTTGGCCGGCGAGCTGTGCGACGGCTTCCACATTCATCCGTTCCATTCGCTGAAGTACCTCGACGAGGTCGTGTTCCCGAACGTCCAGCAGGGCTTGCAGAAGAGTGGCCGCACGCGCGCCGATATCAGCATGTCGAGCACGGTGTTCGTCATCACCGGTGAGAACGAGAAGCAGATCGAGGCGGCAAAGGGGCCGGTACGACAGCAGATCTCGTTCTACGCGTCGACACCTGCCTACGTCGGTGTGCTCGAAGCCCACGGCTGGGGCGAGGCCGGGCGCCGCCTGACGGAGAAGTCAAAGCGCGGTGACTGGGCCGGCATGGCCGAGGAGATCACTGACGAGATGCTGGATGTGTACGCCCTCAAGGGTACATACGAAGAGATCGCAGAGAGGGTGAAGCACAAGTACGCCGGTCATCTGGACCGTGTCGCCTTCTACTTTCCGTTCGCCTCGGGCGACAAACAGCGCTGGCGCCGTCTGGTGGCGGCGTTCAACGGGTAAGCGTCGCCAAGTGCCGGTGGTGCCGCTGCCCTGATTGCAGCCAACTGCGTGGAATGAAGGGATCGGGCTCAGCACTCAGCACGCCGGACTCAGCACTGATTCCCCCATGCTGTGAGTGGGCCAGGGGAGAAGCCCCGATTCTTTTCGTAGCGCCGCACGGCGGGCGGCGGGCGCAGGTCGACGCGACAGCACCGTTGCCGCGCTTGCGCGTGAACGACATCTACACGCCCGAGGTCACGCGCATGCTGGCCGGCGCGCTCGACGCCGGCTGCGTGCTCAACACCGGGATGGATCGCAACGTGCTTGACCTGAACCGCATCTCGCACGTGCGCACGCAGGCGCCGTGGTTTCTGACACTGCTGACGCAGGAGATTGCCCACATCATTGTCCGCCATGGCCGTGTTGAACTGGTCTTTGTGCACGGCTGGAACACCGGACAAGCAACCTGTGATATCGGCATTGGTGCCGTTGAAACGCCGAGCGGGTTGCACGTGCCGGACGGCGCCTACCTCACGGTCAACGAGCCGTTCCGGCGCCAGCGCATCGACAGATTCCGAGCGGCCTGCGGGCGTGCACGGATTCGGGCGGCCCTGGGCGAACGCTATCCCGGCAGCCATCGGAACAACCTGTTGCAGCTGTTTACGCCGCGGGCGGCACAGATCGATCATCCGTGTGCACAGCGCATCGCAACCTGGGTGGCCGAAGGCCGCATCAACGCAATTCAGCTGGAACTGGGAATCCCGCTGCGCTGGCCGGGCGCCTGGAGAGAGCAGTTCGTTGCGGCCCTGGTAGAGTCATTCGCAGGCGCAGCTGCGCCACAATCCGCGGCGCCCGTCCTCCAGCTCAAGTCTCGGGACCCAGAACTCCGGGCTGAGGCGGTGGCGCTGCAGTTCTATGATGCGGGCGCTGATGTGGGAATGGTGGCCGGCATCGGACCGGCGGGGCCGCGGGTCACGGGCGGCCGGGTTCTGTTGTTCCTCGGTGGCCAGCGCGTTGCGCTGTTTACCGGTGAGGAAGTGCATGCAGACGGGCAGGGGGTTGGGCCGCTGCGTGTCAGCCGTTGCGGCAACGCTATGCGCCTCGATTTTTCCGGGCCAATGCTCCGGTTGGATGACGCGGCGTTCTACGTCGATCTCGAGGCCGCGCTCGTGCGATCGCAGTTGGTGGATGCAGACGTGCAGGTGGAGTTCGCGCCGACGGGCACACCCACAGCGGCGGCTACGGCGCAGTTCGGTGTGCTGCGTGGCTTCATAGCAGTGGGTGGTGAACGCCAGGAAGTGGAGGCCGGCGCCTTCGCGAATGCGGGCGGTTGGCGGGCGTCGGGCGGCCACCAGCAGACGATGCTGGCGGCCGCCTTCGGTTACGAGCACGCCGTTTGGTCGCGGGTTGTTGACGGAGGGGGCGAGGCCACGGGCATGCACTTTACGCCGCATGCACCCGAGACGTTGCGGGGAGTGCGCATCGCGGTGACCACGGACGGCGATGCGTACACGCCACGACGGTTCGAACTGACGTGCGATGATGCGCCAGCGATCACCGGGCAGGCACTGTCGCGCATGGCCATCCTGCGCCCGGCCGGGGCCGCGGGCTATCTGCGCGTCACTTTTGGGGTCGCGCGCTTCGAATGGAACGGTGCGACCGGCTACGGCCTGTACGAGCACGCAAGGCCCGTGGCAAGAAGTGACCAGTGATCGAGTGAGCAGTGATCGAGTGGAGATGAGCTGCTGATCACCGGTGACTGATCACGCGATCACTCTCGTCACCCCCGCGCCGGCAGCTCGGCCTTGAAGCTTCCGGCGATTGCGGTCTCGCCCTTCTGGTTCAGCGCAACCAGATCGCCTTCGATGAAACGTTTGCCGCCCTCCTCGTACTTCTTCGTGATGCTGCCCTTGCAGGTGATGGTGTCACCCGGCCACACGCGCGTGGCGAAGCGCACCTTGAACTTGCGCAGGTTCTCGCGGCCGACGTAGTCGCTGATGCACTTGCTGACGAAGCCGGCGTTGAGCATGCCGTGCGCAAACACCGTCGGCAGCCCGGCCTTCTCGGCGAACGTCTGGTCGTGATGCATCGGGTTGAAGTCACCCGACGCACCGGCGTAGCGCACAATGTCGGTGCGGCTCAGGTTGTCGACGACGAACGGCGGAACGGCATCGCCTTCGTTGACGTCCTCAAAGTACAGTTTTCTGCGCTCAGCCATGATTCCCCCTCTGCTGCTGATGGTCAGGCCGAAGCCGCTTCCGGTTGCGGCTGATCAAGAACCAGCTGCGCGACCAGTTCGCGGTTCCAGGTGGCGTCGCCGAAGGTGACCTCCGAGCCTTTGGCGCGCTTGAAGTAGAGGTGCATGTCGTGCTCCCAGGTGAAGCCGATGCCGCCGTGGATCTGGATGCCTTCGGCGCTGACGAAGCGGTACGCATCGGAGCAATACGCCTTGGCCATGCAGGCCGCGAGATGCGCTTCGGGGACGTCGTTGGCCACGGCCCAGGCGGCGTAGTAGGTCGCCGACTTCGCACTTTCCACCTGCACCATCATGTTGGCACACTTGTGCTGGATCGCCTGGAAACTGCCGATTGGCCGGCCGAACTGCTCGCGCACCTTGGCGTAGTCGACGCTCATTTCGAGCACCTTCTGCGCGCCGCCACACATCTCGGCACACATCGCCACCTTGGCGCGGTCGCCGACGCGGTCGAGGAGTGGCCAGCCCTTGCCGACGCCGCCGAGGACTGCGTCCTTCCCGAGCCTGACGTCTTCGAAAGTGATCTCGCAGAGCTTGCGCGTCTGATCCATCGTCTTCAACAGCGTTGTCTTCACGCCCTGTTGCTTGGCGTCGACGAGGAACAGGGAGATCCCCTTTTCTCCCTTACCACCGGTGCGCGCGGCGACGATCAACAGATCGGCATTGTGGGCGTCCTGGACGAAGAGCTTCGTTCCGGACAGAACGAAACCAGCGCCATCCTTCTTCGCCGGCAGCGTGATGCCCTCGGCGTCCCAGCGGCCACTCTCCTCGACCTGCGCCAACGCCGCTTTGAGCCTGCCCGCAGCGATCTCGGGAAGGTACCGTTGCTTCTGCTTCGATGTCCCGCCCAGGTCGATGGCGATGCCCGCGAGAATCACCGTGGGGTAGAATGGGCCGGGCATGACCACGCGACCCATCTCCTCCAAGATCACCACGAGATCGACCATGTTGAGTCCAGAGCCCCCGTACTGCTCTGGCAGGATGAGGCCCATCCAGCCCAGCTCTGCCATCTTCTTCCACTGGTCGTCGGAGTAACCGATGTCGTCGTCCATCATCTTGCGGACGTAGGTCATGGCGCACTCGCTTTCGAGGAACTGGCGGGCGCTCTGGCGCATCATGTCTTGTTCTTCACTGAAACCGAAATCCATTCTATTCCTCCGGTAGTGTTCGAGCCTGTCGAATGAAATGTAGCGGGCTGAAGCGGTAGCCGACGGTTACGTATAACGGAATGCCGGTGGCGCAAATGGGCGCGGAATCTCTCTCTGGCGATGTAGTTCACTTGTTGGGTGTGACGCCACCCACCAGGATCACGCCGAGCGATGGAAACAGCGTGCCGTTGACCGACACCTCGGCTCCGTGTGGAGCAGCATTCAACTGCTTCAGCGCGTTGGCGTCACCCGGAATCAGCGGGTGAATAGTCGGGTCTCCACTGATCTCCAAGGCGAAGCGGTGACCATCCTTGGCGCACTGTGCCTTCGCGGCATCTCCCGGGCGTAGGTCACAGCGCAAGCAGATGAGCTTACCCGGAAAGACGCCTTGGTTGCCGACAGATCCTGTGTAGAAGCGCGCGTCGGTGAGCGCGTCCGGCGGCACGTCGGCTGGCTGCCCCCTGGCAATTCGCACCGTGCCCACCAGAACGACCGTGGCGGCTGCCAGCGCCACGCTGGACAATATGTTCCGCAGCCTCATTGGGTTCCCCACTCCTTTCGCTTCATCAGGCCGGCGATTGCTGAGCGCCTGACTCTACCGCGATCCCTGGAAAAAGCACAATCCCCACGGCCAACGCAAGCGGCGGCGCAGCGGCGGTTTGGCGAGGGGAGCATCCTTACGACGTCGTCGGCGTCGCGCCGCGCAGCAAATGGCGAATGACCTTGAAATGGTAGTCAATGCCCGACCACAGACTGATCACCAGCGAGATCCACAAAAAGTACATGCCACCGACGTGCCAGTCGACGCCCAGAAAATCGTAGTGCAGCAGCAACCCGTGCAGCGCGAACATCTGGAAGATCATCTTGTACTTGCCGAGTTCCTCGGCGGCGACGACGTACCCTTGCCCGAGCGCTACGGCACGCAAGCCGGTGACCGCGATCTCGCGGCCGATGATCACCGCCGTCATCCATGCCGGCACTGTCGGATCACGATCCATCCCCGACAGCATGATCAACGCTGCCGCCACGATCAGTTTGTCGGCGAGCGGATCGAGGAGCTTGCCAAAGGTGGTGCTGATCCCCCACCGCCGCGCCAGATAGCCGTCGAAGAAGTCGGACAGACAGGCGAGGAAGAACGTCAGCGCTGCGAGCACACTTGCCGTTGGCTCGGGGTCGGTGAGCAACACCACCAGGACCGGGATCAGGACGATCCGGAAGACGGTGAGAATGTTGGGGAGGTTGGACATCGAAACGCGCAATACCGCTTATGGCGCATCGCTGCTCGTTTAGGAAGTTCCCTTCCGACGCTACGCGATCCGCAAAACGGGATGTGCGAGTTTCGTTACTGCTCGCGCAGGTACAGATCGCGGAACCGCATGACGCGGCTCACGTACTCGGTGGTTTCCGGGAAGGGCGGCACGCCGCCGTGCTTGTCGACGGCGTTTTCACCAGCGTTGTAGGCTGCCAGCGCCAAGCGGACATTGCCACTGTAGCGGTCCAGCAGATAGCGCAGGTGGCTCACACCACCCTCGACGTTCTGTCGCGGTTCAAAGGCGCGCCAGACGTTGCGCAGGCGAGCGGTCGCCGGCATGAGTTGCATCAGGCCCTGCGCTCCTTTGGGCGAGACCGCATACGGCACGAAGTCCGACTCGGCGCGGATCACCGCCTTCACCAGGGGCATGTCGACGCGGTAACGCCGTGACGCATCACGAATGATGTTGTCGAACGCCTTGCGCCGCGCGCCGTCGATACGTCCCAGCCGGCCACCGCGCCACTTGGGCCAGCTGGTCAGGTCGGGGAGATAGTACTGATATTCCGGCTCACTCGGCGCGTTGGAGAAGTGGAGCACGCCGCGTTTGTCGCGGTACATGTAGATGTCGGCGTGCGCCGGCAACGCCCCGAGGACCGTTAGCAAGAAGCTGCCGAGCCAACCGATTCGCTGCCAGCGACACATTACGGTCGCGAGGGTAGTTCGTTCTCCCCCCCTCCGTCAATCGCTTTTTTCGTTGTCACCCTGTTCGTACAGCTGCGGACGGCATATGCTAAAGCCGGTGGGTATGGAGAGCGACTTTCTGGTCATCGGCAGTGGCCTGGCAGGCCTGACGTTCGCGTTGAAGGCCGCGCAGGTCGGCCGCGTGACAGTGCTCACGAAGGATCGATTGCCAGAGAGCGCTACGGCATACGCCCAAGGCGGGATCGCCTCGGTGTGGAGTGACGAGGACTCCTTCGAAGAGCACAGCCAGGACACCATGACCGCCGGCGCCGATCTGTGCCACCGGGATATCGTCGACCTGGTGGTGCACGAGGGGCCGGCGCGCGTGCGTGAGCTGATCGCGCTCGGGACGAACTTCTCATTGCGGCCCGGAACCGAGGAACCCGAGTATGACCTCGGCCGCGAGGGCGGCCACAGCCACCGGCGCATCCTGCACGCCACCGACGCCACCGGCCGCGAGATCATGCGCGCCCTGACCGAGGCGGTGCGCCGCCAGTCGAACATCACCGTGCGCGAGCGCCACCTCAGCATCGACCTGCTCGTCGATGCCAAGTTCGATGCGGCGATTTCGCAGCCGTCGTGCTGGGGCGCGTATGCGCTCGATCTGGAAGCCGGTGTCGTGAAGCGCTTCCGCGCCCGCACGACGCTACTGGCAACCGGCGGTGCGGGCAAGGTGTATCTCTACACCAGCAACCCCGACATCGCGACGGGCGACGGCATCGCCATGGCGTATCGCGCCGGAGTGCCGATCGGCAACATGGAGTTCATCCAGTTTCATCCCACCTGTCTGTACCACCCGCAAGCCAAATCGTTCCTGATTAGCGAGGCCTTGCGCGGCGAAGGCGCAATTCTGCGACGGCCGGACGGCGAGGCGTTCATGCCGCGCTACCACACCGCCGCCGAGCTGGCGCCGCGCGACGTCGTGGCACGAGCCATCGACAACGAAATGAAGGTGCATGGCTACGAGCACCTCTACCTCGACATTACTCACAAGGGCGCCGACTTCGTCCGGCAACGCTTCCCCTACATCTACGAGCGCTGCCGCAGCTTCGGCATCGACATCACCACGCAGCCCATTCCCGTGGTGCCGGCGGCGCACTATTGCTGCGGGGGCGCGGTGACTGACGCCGACGGCGC
>DATKMS010000170.1:0-31225 GCA_035541735.1 Candidatus Margulisiibacteriota bacterium | reverse complement strand
TGCTCCACTGCTTCCCGTTCATGCCTCGCCGCTCCTTTCAAGAGCGGTATACTCACTGTGCCTGAACATGCTGCCGGGTGCTGGGAAGCTCCGGGCCCGGCGAAATCGTCTGCAGACACCTCGGTGAGGTCGGCGGCGGCGGTGACGGTCGTGCTGGCAATTGCGGCTCGACGTAAGGAGGAAAGAGTTTTGTCAGCAACATCCAACATTGCGCACGTTCAACGCGGGTCGGGCATTTTCGTGGTGCCGGCGCAGAGCCCCTACGATCGCCAGATGCTACGTGAGCACGTCGAGCGGCTTGCCGGCCGCGGTTCGACACTGACCCTCGGCCTGCACGGCAGGCAGTGGGTCATCACGCTCCGCAGCGTAGCGGAATCGCCCTGCAGTTCCTGCACGCAGCCCCTCGGCCGGCTGAGCTGCAATCGTGGGGGTGACGCCGGCGCAACGTGTTTCGACTGTGCGCTGCAGCCCGGTGGCCACGACATCATGGAGGAGAGCACGAATGAGTAAGGACGACTTGTTGCAGATTCCCGGCAGAGTGACGGAACTGTTGGCCGGCGGCCACTTCCGCATCGCCGGAGACAACGGACGGCAGTTCGTCGCGCGCATCAGCGGCCGGTTGCGCCGTTTCCACATCAAGGTGATTCCCGGCGACCATGTGACGATTGCAGTGTCACCCTACGACCCGACCCACGGTCTGATCGTCCATCGTGGGTGAGGCGATTCGTCCCGCGCCAGCCGGCGCCGCCGCCCGAAACGAGCCGGTGGCGGTGGCGATCATTGACGGGTGAAATTGTTCACCTGGCCGCTGACATCGAGCGTGAAACTGCCGGTGGCTGCGCCCGCTGTTCCAGTCATGGCGGCACCGACAACGCGCAGAGTCACCACACTGCCGTTGACGGAGTCGATGAAGACCGTGCCAGCGCTGGCAAACCACACGCTGTCGCCACCACCCGTCGCCTGGCCGTAGCGGACGTCCGCGGCCGGCCCCTCTGTGCTGCCCACAGGGAAGGATTGGCGGCCAGCGGCCAGCCCGCCAGGCGATTGGAAGAGGGAGATCTGGAGGTTGCGCACCCCCTGCCCTTGCAACACGCACTCGGTGCCGTTGAAGAAACTGTTGTACACCTCGTGGAACCCGGCGATGTAGTCCGGGGCCGGCTGCTCGATCGCCGTGTTCATCAACGCCACGACGTAGGGCGAGGCGTTGCCATTGAAGTTGCCGGAGACGTTCGAAAACGTCATCTGTAGATGCGCCGAATCACACCCGATCGTTGGTGTCGGCGTGGGCGTTGCGGCGGTCCCGGCATACAGCGTACCGTCAGCGGCCACCGCCAACACGGGGATGACCACATGGAGGGTGCCGGTCGCGCTCGGCGCGGTTGGGAACTGGCCCGAAAAGTCGAATGGATTGCCGAAGAACTCGCCGCTGAGCTGGTAGCTGCCGGTCGCCAGGTCGGCCTGGCCGCTGGCCGCGTACGATGCAACCACATCCGCCGCCGCGCCGTTGCCCGCCGCCGCGCCGCCGCCGCTGAGGAAGTCGAGAAAGCCGTCTGCCGATCCGTCCGCAGCGACGTGGAAGCGGACACCATAGCTGCCGGCGGTTCCATAGTAGTCCCCGACATACGACGCCTGTGAGCCGACGGTGGGCGTTGGGGTCGGAGTGGCGGCGCACCCGTGCAGGGCATTGTTGACCCCGGTGACGATCTCATTGATGCCGATTGTGGAATCAGTGTTTGCATCGCCTGCCATGCAGGACGAGACCACATCGGTGCCAAGCGCGACGTTCACCATGGTGATCAGCTCATCGACGGTGACCTGACTGTCGGCGCCGCAGTCGCCCACGCACATCTGCGCAGCCGCAACTGGCCGTAGTGCCAAGCTGGCGAGCGTCGTCACCGCTAGCACCGCCTTGCTTACTGAAACCGCGAGGCCCCTCCATGGCGCGCTGGGAGCCGGCCTTCCCGAATGAGCACCTTCCCCACGCATTGAAACCCCCTGCATCAGCCACATCCGCCCATCTTTAGAAACTGCCGGAACGGTGTTCAACCCCTCCGGAAAGCACGGCGTTGGTGGTCGGCGCCCTACCACGCATACGCCTCGGGCGCCTGCCCGCCCGGGCCGGGAAAAATCTTATCCAGCTTGGCCAGCGCGTCAGCGCTCAGCTTGAGCTCCAGCGCACGAAGGCTTCCCGTGAACTGCGCCATCGTTCGCGGGCCGATGATCGGCGCGGTCACCGCTGGATTGTGCAGCAACCAGGCCACGGCGACGTCGGCTGGTTGTTCACCAAGCTCGCGGCACAAGGCTTCGTACGACTCCAGCTTGGGACGTTGCTTCTCCAGCGCCTTCTGGATGCGTTCGGACGCGCGCCGCCCTTCCGCGATCTTGCGGAGGATGCCACCGAGGAGGCCGCCGCCCAGCGGACTCCACGGAATGAGGCCGAGACCAAAGGCCTGACACGCGGGAATGACCTCCAGCTCGATCGTGCGTGCGTTGAGGTTATAGAGGCTCTGCTCGCTGACCAGCCCCAGGAAGTGGCGTTGCGCGGCCAGGCAGTTTGCCTGCGCGATGTTCCACGCCGCAAAGTTGCTGCTGCCCACGTAGAGGATCTTGCCCTCGCGCACCAACTGCTCCATCGCCTGCCAGAGTTCATCCCAGGGGGCATCACGATCGATGTGATGCATCTGGTAGAGGTCGATGTGGTCCGTCTGCAAGCGCCGCAGGCTGTCCTCACAGGCGCGCTTGATGTGGTACGTGGAGAGGCCGCGTTCGTTGGGACCATCGCCCATGCGACCGAACACCTTGGTGGCGAGCACGATGCGCTGGCGACGGCCGCCGGCACCCGCTAGCCAGCGGCCGACGATCTGCTCAGTGACACCTTCGCCGGTCTTCCAGCCATACACGTTGGCGGTGTCGAAGAAGTTGATGCCGAGATCGAGTGCCTTGTCCATGATGGCGTGGCTGTCGGCCTCGCTGGTCAGGGGACCGAAATTCATCGTGCCCAGACACAAGCGGCTGACCCGCAGTGCGGTCCGACCCAGTCTGACATAGTTCATCCTGCCCCTCCTGGTAGCTACGGATGCGCGGCGCCGCCGCCGGCCCCTTGCACGCCGTTGAAGGCGCCGCTGTACAGGTCGAAATTGCATCCGTCAATGCTGAACGGTGGCGCGCTGGGGGCGATGAGCAGCCGGCCATCGCCGCTCAACTGCAGAGCGCCAGACAACGGTTGCGCGTCGGAGAAGTCCAGCTGCGTTGCCCAGTCCGTCAAGGTTGCCGTAGTCCCGGTCGTCACTGTGCCGCGGAAGAAGGCCACGGGGTCGGTAGTGACGGCGGCGACGACGTTTTGGCCATCGCTCAGCCACGACGCACCCAGGTGATTGTGCCCGCAGATCTGACTCCAGCCGCCGACGTACAAGCAGACGCCCATCGCCCCGCTGCTCGAGTCGGTGAAGTCGAACGGACAGGCCGACGGTGTGGCCGTGGGCGTCGTGGTCGGTGTCAGCGTTGGCGTGCGGGTGGCCGTCGGGGTGCGCGTCGCGGTCGCCGTGAAGGTGGAGGTGGCAGTGGGTGTGGGCGTGCGCGTCGGGGTCGGCGTCCGGGTCACCGTGGCAGTGCGTGTTGGCGTGAAGGAGGGTGTGTCCGTTGGCGTCGTGGTGGGCGTCCGCGTCGGCGTCTCCGTTGACGTCGCGGTCGGGGTCGGCGTCGGCGTGCGTGTGGGTGTTGGAGTTCGAGTGCGGCTTGGCGTGGGCGTGTTTGTCGGAGTCACGGTTGGGGTGGTGGTCTTGGTCTGAGTCAGCGTCGCCGTGCGCGTCTGCGTGACCGTTGGCGTCAAGGTACGCGTCGCCGTCGCAGTACGCGTCGCCGTTGGCGACTGGGTAACGGTAACGGTTGCACTCGCGGTAGGCGTCGACGTCAGGGTTTTCGTTGCGGTCTGTGTGGCGGTCGCAGTTGGGGTCCGACTCGCCGTTGGCGTGCGGGTGAAGGTCCGCGTGATCGTTGGCGTGATGGTCATCGACGGCGTGCGCGTTGGCGTCAACGTGCGCGTGTCGGTGGGACGCCGAGACGCTGTGGCGGTCCGAGTTGATGTCGGCGTCGGGGTGGCGGACAGGCTCGCGGTCGGCGTCCGTGTGGGCGTGTCGGCGCGCGTGGTCGTGGCCGTAGCGGTCTGCGTTGAAGCGACCGTCGCGGTGGGACTCGGCGTTGCTGGCGCAGGAGTGTGGGTGGGGCTGGCAGTCGGGCTGTCGGTGGGGGTTGGCGTCGGGGTTGTGCTGCTGATCGCCGTTTGAGTGGCTGTTGGAGCGGTTTCGGTCACGCTTGCTGTTGCGGTCGCCGTTTCCGGCGGCGTACTCGTCGTGGTCGCCGTGTCGGTTGGCACAGCTTCGGGCGTCGCACTGGGCGTGCTGGACGGTGGCGGTAGAGGCGGCGTCGGGGTCACGCTGGCGGTCGGGGGGACCGTCGGCGTCGCGGTCGGCGTCGGGGGTGCTGGGCACCCGATGAGTGCATTGTTCACCGCCGTGACCAGCACATCGATGGTGACCGTACCGTCGCCGTTGACGTTGAAGGCAGGGCAGACACCGATGGGAACGCTGTCGAGTGCGATGTTGACCCCGATGATCAGCTCGCCGACGGTGACGGTGCCGGACGTATCGCAGTCACCGATGCAGACGGGTGCCTGCGCCAACGCGCTGCGGGCGCTCAGCACGGCGACCAACGCTCCCCATGCGAGCCGCAGGAACAACAGACGACGCAGCATGTTGCAGCCAGGTACTAGAGAAGCGGCGCGCAATACACAACATCAAAGTTGCTCAGCGGCGTTGCTCGAGTCCCATTCCCAAGCCACTTCCCGTCTCAGGTGGTTGACCGAGCGCTTGGCGGGCGTCGTTCATCGCCGCACGGTAGATCCCCTGCGCCATGAGCGATTCAGCCTCCCGCAAGCGCTGCGCGTAAACGTCGCGCTTCAACGTTTGCGCGGCGCGATCGCCAGGCGCGGCGCGCGTCGCCCACTCGGCGAGATGCGCTGCCAGGACCGCGTTGCCTTGATCAAGCAAGGCGCGGCCGCGTTCAACAATCTGGCCGACACCGCCTGCCACCGCGGCAATCTCCGCTGCTTGCGCCGCCCAGGTCGCCGGCAACAGGTCCGCGGCGTTGCCATTCCACCAGCCGCCCCACAGCCTGAGCAGATTGCGGACGATGAACTTCGGGTGATCGTAGCGGGCGTGCAGGAAGGGTCGTTTCGCGAGCTCGGGATCCGGCTCCACGGCGTGGAAGATGTCCTCCGGGGTCTGGCCGGCATTCATCCGCTCCAGCACTTGATCGATGATGATACGCAGGTAGCGCGCCGTCTCGGTCAACACCATGCGCACCCCGTCGGCACCGTGCACCACGATGCCGTGGCCGGGAAACAGCCACTCGGCGTCGAACCCGGCCATCTCCTCGAGTGCATTGGCCCACTCGAGCGGATAGCGCTGCACCTTTTGCGGATTGCCGCAGTTGGGTGCTTGCCAGATGATCAGGTCGCCGACGAACAGGTAGCGGTGCGCTGGAATCCAGACGTAGCACGCGTCGTCGGTCTCACCCTTGGCGGCGAAGTAGTGGACGTCGAGGTCGCCAAGCCGCTGACTGAGCGACGTGCGGAAGGTGAGCGTTGGCCAGTCGAAGTGATCAGGGAACGCCGGCTCCGGAAGACTGAACTGCCGCTGATTGATGCACGCATTCCATCCGTGGGTGAGGTGATAGCGGTGGAAGCGCTGCACGCAATTCTCCTGCGCGACGATCTGCGGCCGTTCGCCCGCCTTCAGGAAGGGACGCAAACCGAACGCGTGGTCCGCGTGGCCGTGAGTGTACACCGCCGTGTGCAGCGGCGCATCGCTCCATCCCCGCACGGCCTGATGGACCGAGTCGGCCAGGTTGCCGAGCCCGGGATCCACCAGCAGCAGCCCCACCGGCGTGCGCAGCGCATAGGTGTTGACGAACGCCGGATGCATGAAGACGTCCGGCGCCACTTCCTGCGGCGTGCCGTACAGCCGCGGGCTCGCGTTGGCTGGGTCGGTAGTAACCATGGACGATTGCGTGGTCGGCATAACAGGTCCTTTCGAGGCACGGGGCTCGTCGCGCGTAGCCGGCCGCAGTGCAATCTCGAGTCACACCAGATGGATGCGGGTACCGCAGAGTATCACGTGATCACCATGCACCGGCACGCCTCGCGCTTCCGCAGCAGCCAACAAACGCTTGCGGTTGGTCACGGCGACATCGATACCACTAACACCGGTACCCCGACCGTCGCTGGCCTTTGCGAACCGAATGCAACCCTGATCGAGGACGATGCGAATGACGCCGGCTGCGGTGTGCGCCAGCGGCCGCCCGAGGACCTGCGACCAGCGCTGCCCAAGCGCGAGCGGATCGTCGGCCTGCAGCTCGACGCCGGTGATTTCGCTGACCACATCCATGCGGACGGCGCGTTCCCACTCGGGCCCCGCCCACTGCCATGACGACGGCGGGTCCGCCGCATCAAGCGACAGGATGGCGCCGCCCACGTCACGCGGGTGGAGATGCGTGCCACGGATCTGCGGCAGATCGATGCTCCACACGATGCGTACACCAAGGTCGGATACGCGGCGGCGGTCGGCGTCCAGATCGTCACATTGCAGGATGACCATGTACCCCCCGTCGCCACCGCGCCGGTCGAGAAAGCGGCCGGCCGTGGTGTCCGGCTCCACCGGCGAGACGACTTCGAGGAACGTATCGCCGATGGGCATGACGGCGTTGTGCAGGCCGAACTGGCGCACCCCGGGGTCACGGAAGCCCACCTCGATGCCGAGCACCGCGCACAGGTCGGCGACGACCGGCTCGAGATCGCGGGCGACGAGCGCGACTTGACGCAAGCGCATCGCGACCTAACCCCGATGTGACGGAAGGGGACCCACCACCGAGACACCGAGACACGGAGAAATCCGGGTTGCCGAACACCCAAGGGCAACCCCCGGCGATTTCTTCTCAATGAGGCCTTGCACCACCTCGTCAACTTTCGAAATTCTTGTCTGCTCCGGTGAAATCCTTCCGTCCGACCAAGACTAACCGACCGCGCGCATCTGGCGCAGCTCGTCGGAGATCGGCATGCGTTCGAAGACGCGCATGATCTCTTCCTTCGGCACGGCGAACACCGCCCCGTTCGACGGTACCGCCTCGGTGCGCATCCACTCGGGCAGATCGTTGTCTTCGGGCCCGAAGCCGGCGCGCCGGTTGAACTCCCACTCGTCTTGCATGCAGCGCCAGCCGATGTCCGCCATCTCTTCGAAGGTCAGGTTCGTGCCGTACAGCGCGTTGTACAGGACGCGGATGTCATCAATGGTGGGCTGCTGGAACTGGCAGAAGCCGCTGGAGTCGCACAGGGCGTTGATGAGTTGCGCTTCCTGCGACGCTTTTGCCTGGTCCGCGACCGGCATGACGACGAGGCCGGCGGTGTGATCGGCGCCCATCGCGCTGGTTGCGTAGGTGATGCCGCTGGCGTTGAGCGTGCGCGGTTCCCAGGCCGGAACGCCTTGCCCGCGAATCGCGGGGATGCGCGTGGCGTTGAAATGCTTGCCGACCGCGACGACGCCGCGCCCGATGGCCTCGGCTAGCTTGTCGCCCTTGTCGACCTTGTCGAGCAGCGCGATCGCACCATCGGCGTCGCCGAACTCCAAGGCGCCGCAGTCCATCGCCAGAGCCATGGCGCCGCCGGTTTCGATCGTGTCCAGCCCCAGCTCGTCGCACAGCCGGTCGATCTGCGCCACCTTGTCGAGGTCGCCGATGCCGCAGTTGGAGCCACACAGCGCCAGGGTTTCGAACTCAAGGGCGGAGGTGACGTGCTTGCCCTCGGCGTTGTGGACGATGTTGGAGCAACTCACGATGCACCCGGTCATGCAGTGATGCATGCCACCGCCGCGCGTCTCGAAGCCCTGGACGATCTTCATGCCATCAAGCGCATCGGCATGTTCGAACTGCATCTCCCGCCGGTTGCGGGTCGGGAAGGTGCTCATCATGTTGGCGAGCGGCACCGTGGTCGAGGTGCCAAACTGGAACAGCTGTGCACCAGCTTTGTACTCCTTGCTTTGCTTGGCCACGTGCGCCTTCATCGTCGCGCTGTCTTTCGGCTGCCGGGCTTGCGTGCCCTCGTCGTCGACAACGACCGCCTTCAGCCCCTTGGCGCCCATCGCGGCGCCGAGCCCGCCGCGCGCGGCGTGTCGTGACGGATGACGGTGGCCCTCGTCAGTGAAGGCCACGCTGGCTCCTGACAGCCCCAGCTCTCCCGCAGGGCCGCACAGAACGAACGCGGCACGCTGCGAGAACTGCTGGCCCAGCTTTTCGGAGGCGGCATACGTGCGCAGGCCCTTCAGCTCCGCGCACTCGCGGATCTCGGCGCCGTTCTTGTTGATGATCACCATGTAGCGCTTCGCCGGGTCCTTGGCCTTGCCTTCCACGACCAGCGCGCGATAGCCGAGACGCATCAGTTTCTGCCCGGCCTGCCCGCCGGAGTTGGCTTCCTTGATCCCACCCGTGAGCGGGCTCTTGGCGCCGACACTCATGCGGCCGGATGTCGGCGCGACCGACCCGGAGAGGAAGCCGGGTGCGAAGATCACCTTGTTGCCCGGTCCGAGCGGATCGCACTTCGGGTCTACTTCGTTGAGCAGAATCTTCGCCGACAACGCGCGGCCTCCAAGCGCCGCCCATTCGGCTGGATAGGACTCTTCCTTGATCGTCAACGTCGACATGTCCACGCGCAGCATGCGATCCATCGAAGCTCCTCCGTCAAAGGGATGTCCCTGTGTAACACACCGACCGGCGATGAGGAACAGGCAGCAGTCGCAGCCCGCATGTGCGATGTCCCGCGCGACCGATTGCCAGGAACCTCGGTCCGAGTCCCACCGGGCGAGTATGTTGGGCCAACGAACCAGTCTGCGTGCAGCCGAGACGGCTGCACCACAACCGCTGCCCGGTAGCCTTGTGGTGCGGGCGTCCCGCCTGCACGGCGATTCATTGGGAGTACCCGCCGTCTGTTGCCGGCGTATCGAGGGGCGTCTCGCGAGGAGATCGCCACTCGCTGTAGCGACTTCCCCGCGTTGACTCGATCACTGCGGGTCGCTTGATTGGCCCCTGTGCAGCCCTTGCCGATCGATCCGCTCCTGCCTGAAATCGTGGCCATACTGCAGACGGCGTCGCGCCTCGTGCTGCGCGCGCCGCCGGGAGCGGGCAAGACCACACGCGTGCCCGCGGCGCTGCTCGACGCGGGCCTCGCCGCAGACCAGCAGGTGGTGGTACTGGAGCCGCGCCGTATCGCGGCGCGCGCGGCAGCAGAGTATGTCGCACACGAACGCGGTGTGGTTGTCGGCGGCGAGGTCGGCTATCGGGTGCGCTTCGAGCAGCGCGGCGACGCGAGGACACGGCTGTGGTTCGTGACCGAAGGTGTGCTCGGCCGCCAGCTGACGCGCGACCCGTTTCTCGAACAGGTCGGCATCGTCGTCCTCGACGAGTTTCACGAACGCCATCTCCAGGGTGATGTGGCGCTGGCGGTGGTGCGCGAGTTGCAGGAGACCGTGCGCGCCGACCTCAAGCTCGTCGTCATGTCGGCGACGTTGGAGACGGAACGGTTGTCCGCGTATCTGGATCACAGCCCGGTGCTGACGTCGGAGGGCCGGACCTACCCCGTGCAAGTGGAATACGAGGCCGTCAGCGACGACCGTCCGCTCGCTGGACGCGTCGCGACGGCGGTCCGCCGCGCCCTGGCGCAGCGCAACGACCGCGGCGACATCCTGGTGTTCCTGCCGGGTGCCGAAGAAATTCGGCGAGCGACTGCAGCCCTGGACGGACTCGCTGCCGAGCACGATCTCGCCGTCGTCCCGCTGCACGGCGATTTGCCGCTCGACGCACAACAGCGCGCTCTCCGTCGTGGCGCGCGCCGCAAGGTGGTCTTGTCGACCAACGTTGCCGAAACTGCGCTCACCATCGACGGCGTCACCGTCGTCATCGACTCTGGACTGGCCCGCATCGCGCGCTTCGACGCCAAGCACGGCATCAACGCGCTGCGTGTCGCGCCGATCAGCCGCGCCGCCGCCGACCAACGCGCCGGCCGGGCCGGGCGGACGGCGCCCGGCCGTTGTCTGCGCTTGTGGACGCATGCCGACCATCAGCACCGCCTCGAACGTGATGTCCCCGAGGTGCTGCGGCTGGATCTCAGCGGCACGTTGCTCGAACTGCGCGCCTGGGGTCTGCACGATGTGCGCGGCTTCGGTTGGCTCGAACCACCCGGTGCGGGTGCGGTGCAGCGGGCCGAGCACCTGTTGCGGCAGCTCGGCGCGATCGAGACGGACGGCGTGCTGACGGACATCGGCCGCCGTATGCTCGATCTGTCGGTGCCGCCGCGCTTGGCGCGCATTCTCGTCGAAGCCGAACGCAGCGGATGCGGCGCTGCCGGCGGACTCCTCGCCGCACTGGCGTCCGAGCGTGACATCTGCCTGGAGCAGCGGGCATTCGGAGCGGAGCGCACACGGCATGGCGATCTGCCTGCGAGCGGGTCCTCCGACCTGCTCTTGCGCGCGCAGCTCTTCACCGAGGCGGCGCACGCGCAGTTCGACCCGAACACCTGCCGGGAGCTGGGTCTCGATCTCCGCAGCGTGCGTGCGGTGGAGCGCGCACGCCGGCAGCTGCAGCGTGCGCTTGGATGCCGCGATCGGCTCGTTGCAGCGTCCGATGAGGAACTGCTGCTGCGCTGCACCCTCGCCGGATTTCCGGATCGTGTCGTGCGCCGCCGCGCCTCCGCCTCGCCCCGGGGAATCATGGTGGGTGGTACCGGCGTCGTGCTGATGGACAGCAGCGTCGTGCGCGACGCCGAGCTGTTCGTCGCCGTTGAGGTCGATGCCGGCCTGCGCCGCGAGCGCTCGCGCGAGCGCTCGGAGGCGCGCGTTCGGCTGGCGAGCGCGGTGCGCCCGGAGTGGCTCGCAGCCATGTTCCCAGGATGCGTCACACGCCACAGCGACTTGGTTTTCGATGGCGATCGCCAGTGCGTGGTCGAACGGACGCGCGAGCTGTTCGAGGATTTGGCATTGTGGGAGAGCGTGTCCTTCGATGTCGACCGGCAGCGTGCGGGCATGGTGCTGGCGGAAGTGGCGCAGCGCGATCCCCTGCAAGCGGTACGCATTGGCGACAGCGAACGCGCCTGGTTGGCGCGCGTGCGGTTTCTGCAGCGCTGGATGCCCGAGCTTGGCCTGCCGGCGAGTACAGACACGCTGCTGACGGAGGCGGTTCGATCACTCTGCGTCGCGTGTCGCAGCTTCGCGGAGGTCCGCAGCGCCGACCTGCTGGGCGTCTTGCGCGGGCTGTTGAGTCACCCACAGCGCGCCGCACTGGATCGCGAAGCACCAGCACAGTATCGCCTGCCGTCGGGTCGCTGGACTACCCTGACCTATATGGACGGCAAGCCACCCGCCGTGGCGGCACGCATTCAGGAGCTGTTCGGCCTCACCGCCACGCCACGGCTCGCCCGCGGCCAGGTGCCGCTGGTCATCGAACTGCTCGCCCCCAATCAGCGGCCCGTGCAAATCACCGACGATTTGGAGAGCTTCTGGCGCACGACCTACCCCGAGGTGCGCAAGCAGTTGCGTGGCCGCTATCCGAAACACGCCTGGCCCGAGGATCCGCTCACGGTGACGCCGACGTCCAAGACGCGTCGGCAATAGGGCAGCGCTACGGGATCGAGCGCAAAGAGCGCGAAGAGCTCAAAGAAGGCGCCGGGGGCATCACGTGCTTTCTTTGTGCTCTGTGCATTGTTTCGCGGCCACCGGGTTTCAGCCCTCTTCTTCCAATTCGGTCTTCAGCTGGATGAAGCGCGTGATACCGGTGCGGGTGATGAGACCGACAACGCGGCCCCCCTCGGTCACCAGCAGCCGGCCGCTCTCCGATTCAACCATCCTGCGTAGCGCGTCGGATATCGGCGCCATCGCCGCGATGGTCACGGCCGCATCGGCGGCGCGCATGACGTCTCGGACCGTGCGCCGTCCGCGTTCCTCGGGTGGGCAGTGTTTGATCTGCGCCAGGGTGACGAAGCCTTCGATCGTGCCGTTGCGCGTCACCGGAAAGCCGCCAAAGCCGTGTCGCAGGAAGTGTTCCTCGATGGCGTCTCGGACGGTTACGTCGTCGGCGATCGTCATCGGATCGGTCACCATCAGATCACTGACTCGGGCAGACCCAAGGACATGCTCAATGACCACCCCGTGGTAGCTCGCGCGCGCCGCGCCCCGCAGAAACATGCCAATGAAAATCAGCCACAGGCCACCAACCAGTGCGCCGCTGAAGATTTGCAGCAGACCGAGGCCCATCAGTCCCAACGCAATGCCGCTGCCCCAGTCGGCGGCCCGCGCCGTCGCGGCGCGTAGGTTCCCCGAGCGATACCAAAGGAAGCCGCGCAGGATGCGACCGCCATCCAGCGGGAACCCCGGCAGCAGGTTGAACACGGCCAACGCGACGTTGATGAACGACAGATACTTGAACATCGCCACCCACAGGGAACCCGCGGCGATACGTTCCGCCCCTACCATCAATGCCCAGAAGATGCCGCCGAGGGCAAAGCTGGTGAGCGGACCCACACTGGCGATCTTCAACTCCGCCAGCGCATTGCTGGGCTCGCGCGACAGATGCGCCATGCCGCCGAAGAGAAAGAGCGTGATGCGGCGGACGTTCTGTCCGACACGATTGGCCACCAACGAGTGCGCCAACTCGTGGATCAAGACCGATGCGAAGAAGAGCAGCGTCGCCATCGCCCCGATGCCCCAGTAGTGGACCCGGGCGAATCCGGGGTACTCGTGAGGGAAATAGCCGACGGCCAGACTCCACAGCACCAGCACGAAGATCGCCAGCCACGAGTAATCGATGGCGATCTGAATGCCTGCAACTCGAAAGAGATCAACACCGCGGCTCGGCTTCATACGCCCGCGCACGATGCCACGGAACCTCGGACGCGGCAATCAGGCCGCCGAAGCCCGGAACAAGGTGTCAAACAGACGGCGCCGGGGCACGGCAGGCGGTGCCCCGACTAGGCTACGCCAATCCACCTGGTGGCGAACCGAGCGCGTTCAACCGCAGCGTACGCAAGGCGGATGCCTCCAGCTGACGCAGGCGCCGCCCGGAGATCAGGGCGCTGCACCGACGTGTCGGAGAGCCGATACCAAATCGCATCCGCAAGAGCCGTTCCGCCCGGGGAGAGAGTTCGCGGAGCGCGGCGTCGACGGCCGGCATTGTGTGCACGGTACGCATGGGTACCTCCTCACGCTCAAACCTCATCCCAGCCAGTGATTTTGAGGCGCTCGCAGGGACTCAGCTGGCCATCGGACGAGCGCTTGCGAAGCATGCGCCGCCCCCAGTGGCGAGCAGGGTGACCGCCGGCCGCGGCATCGTGCTGGGCGACGATGTACGCGCGAATCGTATCGCGTACCGTCCGCCCCTCGATCCCGAGAAGGTCGCACACGTTGACGAAGGCGAACGGCCACTCGTGGGCTTCACTCCAAAACCAGTCGCACGCATCGAGAAACTCCCGGCGCTTGCGGCCGCGCCGGGCTCTCACGTTGTGGAAGACCGAATGCAGCGCGTCCTCGAAGATCGCTGACACCAAGTACAGCTCGGGCCGGTGCGCGCGGCCGTGGTTGTCGCCTACCTGCGAAGGCAGCACGGTCGCCGGTTCCCATAAGGGCGCGACCCATGACGCGGTCGCTGTCTGCCTCATCAAGTCATCCTCCTTTTTCGATACGCACTGCCAAGGCGTCCATTTCGTCCTCGATCACTAAAGTCCCTGACTACTGCGGATTCCCGCAGACCGGTCCGCAAATCCGGTGCCGCTCGAGCTTGGTGGCGATCCCGTCCGGTCTTGCGCATGGGGTGCCACGGATGGCGACGAACTGTCCGCTGCCGTCTGATCCCTGGTCCCCACCGATGGCGCCGTGCCCATGCGTTGCACACAGACCTCGACACCGTGGTTGCGCAGCCGCGCCAGGTGCTGGGCGATGCGTGCCAGTTGGCGGTCAGTGGTGTCCGGCGCACAGGCAACTTCGAGACGTACCACTCCCTGGGTCCACAGCACCTCGTCAACAATGGTTTCAATCACCCGCGGGGTGATGCGCGCTGCACGTAACGTGCTGCCCTGGTCATCGGGCGGTTTGCGGATGACACGCACCCGCGCGATCCCTGACGCCAGCAGTTCGGCAGCGTCGGCATCGCCTAGATTTTGCAAAAACAGCTGAAGTGAAGCCCAGAGATCACCGTAGGTGCGGAGGTTTGCCAGCGCCGCGTCCGACAAAACCAGCCCAAACTCCTCTTCCATCCCGACGGCAATTTCGAGCAAGTCGACCTCATCGGCGCCGAGGTCTTCTCCGAGCTGTGAATGGATGCCGAGTTGCCCGTTGTCTACTCCGAGACGCTCCGCCACCAGGCGGCGCAACCGCCCCTCAGCCAGCTCCAACGCAGACCGCCTCCACGAGGCAGTCTGCCTGCAGGTCGGCGCTCCACGTTCCACGAGTAGCGGCTTGCCCATCACGCTGGCAGCCTCAGCGAGATCGATGCCACCGCTGTGGCAATTGGGTTTGAGACTTTTCGGGGGTCCGCCGATCGCCTGACGTTGCTTCGGTGTTGAGCATCCGGCCACAGGTGTGGCATTCGGTCTCAACGTTGCTGCGCGTTCAGGTCATCAACGGATGCGTCAAACGGCGCGCCGAATCGTCGTCAGGCGACGCCGGCCACGCCGCGGCCGCCGCCCGGAGACGATGCGCTGCTCGAACGTCTGCGCCCAGGCGCGATACATCACCGGCAGTACGATTAACGTAAGGGCACAGGCGCTCAGCGTCCCGCCAACAATCACCACCGCGATTGGTCGCTGCACTTCGCTCCCGATGGCATGGCTCATGGCTGCCGGCACCAGTCCGAGGGCGGCGAGCGCGGCGGTCATGAGCACGGCGCGCAGGCGCTCGCGACAGCCGTTGACGATGGCGACATCGAGCGGGTCCCCGACGCGCCGGCGCTCGAGGATGGCTGACAACACCAGGACACCGTTGAGCGCCGCCTGGCCGATCAGGGCGATGAATCCGACAGCGGCTGATACGGACAGCGGCATCCCCATCCACCCCAGGCCGGCGACCCCGCCCACGAGGGCAAACGGCACGTTCAGGAGCACGAGCACCGCCGGGCTGAAAGCGCCGAAGGCATTGAACAGCAACACCAGCGTGAGCAGCAGGGCCACCGGCACCACCAGGGTGAGCCGCGCCATTGCCCGTTCCTTGCTCTCGAACTCACCACCCCACTCGATGGTCATGCCGGTCGGCAGCGGAACCTCACGACCGACCGCGGCACGTGCCTCATTGACGAAAGATCCCATGTCGCGCCCGCGCACGTTCATGCGGATGCCGATGTATCGATGCCCGTTCTCACGGCTGATGGCGGCCCGGCCGCTGCCAACAGATACCGCTGCCAGTGTCTCGAGCGGGACCGTGATGCCGCCTTGCACGGCAACGCGCAGTTTGCGGATCTTCTCGACGTCGTCGCGTGCGGCTGCTGGGTAGCGCATGACAATGTTGTGTCGCGCCTCACCATCCCAGAACACGCCGACCGGCTGTCCGCCCAGTGCGCCTTGCAAGGCATGCTGGAAGTCTTCCATGTCGAGGCCATAGCGGCCCAGCGCGCCCCGGTCCGGCTCGACTTGCAGCTGCGGAATCTCGCTGCTCTTGACGATCCCCAAGTCGGCGGCGCCGGGCGCCTTCGCGATCGAGGCGCGCACGCGCTCCGCGAGCTCCTGCATCACGTGCAGGTCATCCCCGTAGAGCTTGACGGCGATTTGCCCGAACTGTCCCGAGATATTCTCGTTGACGTTGTCGCGGATCGGTTGCGAGAAGTTCACTTCCAAGCCGGGAATGTCGGCGATGCCCCTGCTCAGGCGTTCCACGACGTCGGGGAGCGAATGCACCCCTGCCGGCCACGTGTCGGGTGGCTTCAGGCGCACGAAGAACTCCAGGTTATTGGTGAGTGTCGGGTCGGTGCCATCCTCCGGCCGGCCCAGCTGGGAGAGGATGCCTTCGACCTCGGGGTAGCGGCGCAGCACGTCGGTGATCCGCGGCACCAGGCGGCGGCCCTCGGTCAAGCTGACGTTCGCCGGCAGGGTGAACGTCAGGTAGAGCGACCCTTCGTTCAACTCGGGGAGGAACTCGGAGCCGAGTCGCGTCAGCACGACACCCGCCGCACCCAAGGCGAGCAGGCTGCCGGCCAAGACGACGGCGGTGTGCCGCAGCGCCCACAGCAGACTCGGCTCGTAGCCTGCCTGCGCCCACGCCAGCACCGGCGACACCCGGTGCCGGATGGGGGCACGGTAGGCAAAGGTTGCCAGCACCGGCACCAGTGACAGCGAGAACAGCAGCGCCCCAAGCAGTGCGGCGACCACGGTGTTGGCCATCGGCGCGAAGATGCGGCCCTCGACGCGCTCCAGCAGGAAGATCGGCAGGTAGGCCGCGATGATGATGAGCAACGAAAACATGGTCGGGCGGACGACGTGATTGACGGCGCGCTGGATGCGGTCGCGCATGTGTTGCGGCGACACCGGAATGCCCATGTCGTGCGACAGCTGCCGCACGATGCTCTCGATGATCACCACCCCGCCGTCGACGATGATACCGAAGTCGACGGCGCCCATGCTCAACAGGTTGGCGCTCATGCCGCGCGCCTTCAAGTAGATGAACGCCGACAGCAGCGACAACGGAATCAGCGCGCCGACAATGAGCGCGGCGCGCACGTCGAGCAGAAAGACAAAGAGGACAAGGGTGACGAGCACCGCGCCCTCGACCAGATTGCGGCCGACCGTGTACAGGGTGGTATTGACCAGGTCGGTGCGGTCGTAGAACGGCACGACGCGGATACCGCTCGGCAGGATGTGCGTGTTCAACTCGTCGATGGCCTCGCGCACGTGCGCCAGCACGATGCTCGGGTTCTCGGCGCGGCGCATCAGCACGATGCCTTCGACCGTGTCGTAGTCGGCGCCACGGCTGACCACGCCCTGGCGTGGCGCCCAGCCGTCGCTGACTGCCGCGACGTCGCGCACGAGCACGGGCGTGCCGTCGCGACTCGCGACCGGTACGACCGCAATGTCATCGAGGTGGCGAAACAGCCCTTCGCTCCGAATCACCAGTTGCTCGGCACCGCGTTCGAGCAGTCCGCCGCTGGCATTCTGCGACGCCTTCTTCAAGGCGGTCTCCAGCTCTTCGAGCGTCAACCCGTAGGCGGCCAACTTGGCAGGCGAAGGCTGGACGTGGATCTCGCGTACCAGTCCGCCGTAGTTCACGACATCGGCGACGCCTTGCACCCGCATCAGCCGCGGCGCCACCACCCAGTCCTGCAGAGTACGCAGCCGCATCGGGTCGTTACCGGCGCCGCTGAGCGTGTAGCGGTAGATCTCGCCGATCGGCGTCGCCAGCGGCCCGAGTGCCGGCGTGACGCCGTCCGGCAGGTCGGCGTTGCGCAGCCGTTCGAGCACCTGGGCGCGGGCGAACAACGCGTCGACACCGTCCGCGAAGGTGAGCGTGACGTACGACAGCCCGAACAGCGACAGATTGCGCAGCCGCATCAGACCGGGCGTACCGTTCAGCGCGCGCTCAATCGGCAAGCCGATCTGTCGCTCGACTTCCTCGGTGGGCTGGCCGGCAAACAAGGTGATGACGTTGACTTGGGTGTCGGTCGGATCGGGAAACGCCTCGATGGTGAGCGCCTGGAAGGAGTAGAGGCCGGCGACGCAGACCACGAGGCTGAAGAAGAGCACGGCGGCGCGGTTGTGCAGGGAGAACTGAACGATGCGGTCGAACACGGTGATGGCACGATGCCACTTGGTTTCGCCAGCGGCAAACGGAAATTGCGGCGGAAGTGCGAATGCGAAGCAACAAGCACCCCGACATTCGAAAGCGCCAAACAAAATGGTCCGGACGGATGCTGGCGGTGCGGGTGGGCGTGATTCGTGGAACCGGATGATCTACTGCAGGCGCGCCGGTCAGATCTTCCGGCTCACCGCAGCTCAAGTGGATCGAGCCGGTGTCGCCCCGCGGGCAGCACGCACTGCGTGGTCAACGAGATGGGAAGCGCGCGCAGGCAGGGGCAGTTCGACGATGAACCGTGCTCCTCTGCCGCTCGCGCTTTCCACGGCAATCGTACCGCCATGCCGTTCGACGATCTTTCTCGCGACCGCAAGGCCAAGGCCTGTACCGCTCGACCTGGTGGTGAAGAACAGTTCGAAGACGCGCCCGATCTGCTCGGGCGGGATACCCGGTCCCGTGTCGATCACCTCGATGCGCAAGCGCTGGCCGTCTGCGGTCACACGTCCGGTCACTGTGACGTGGCCGCCCGACGGCATGGCATCGACAGCATTCGAGAACAGTGCCAACAACACCTGCTCGATCTGCGCTTCATCGAGCTGAGCTTCGGGCAGGGCGGGATCCAAATCGACGGTCAGCTCAATCCCCTGTGCCACCATCCGACTGTGCAGGGCAGCCACGGCGTAAGCGACTGCGGGGGCTATACGGCAGGGTGCGAGCCGCGGTTCGAACGGTCTGGCAAAGTTGAGCAGCGTCTTGATGCGCGCCTCGAGCTTGTCGGCTTCACCGATAATGTCGGCGATATTGTCGCGCAGCGGGTGGTCGCTCGGCAGCTCCAGGCTGGCGAATTGGGCGGCTGCCTTGATGCCGGCGACGGGGTTGCGGATACCGTGCGCGACCGCCGCCGCCAGTTCGCCGATGGCGGCGAAGCGCTCCGCCTCGAGCAAGCGCGCCTGCGCGGCGTGCAACTCGTCGTTGCTGCGCGTCAGCAGGTCGATCAGCTTCTCGCGTTCCTCGAGGCGCTGCTCGATGGCGCGTTGGGTGTGGCCGAGCTCGACCCGCATCTGTTCGAATGCCCGCGCCAGCGTGGCAAGCTCGTCGCGACGCGTTCCGACGACCACGGGTTGGGAAAGATCCCCGCGCGCCACGGTTTCTGCGGCGTCCGTGAGCTGCTTGATGGAGCGCACGAAACCGTTCAGCAGTGGGACGGCCACGGCGCTGGCAACCAGCAGCAGGGCGATGCCGATCGCCCACAGTGCACGCTGAAAGTGCCGGACCGAGGCCAAGGCTAGTGACGGCGGCTGCCCAGCGATGACCTGCCACGGGGCGCGCCCCAGCGACACCGACGCCAGCATCGGCGTCTCCTCGCCCGTCGACAATGGCGTAGTGCGCTGGAACAGTCGCGCCGGATTGGTCGCCGCCAAGACGACGCCGTTCTGATCCGTGACCTCGACGAACTGCCCCACCGTCATCGATGCGGCCCCCACAATATCAGCAAACTCCTTCGCAGTGACATCGATGATGCCGCCCAGGACGCCCTGCAGGTCGCCAGCGTCGGTCTGGATCGGTACGGCGATGACCACGTGTGGCTGTGCCATCAGCCGGTCGCCGCGGAGGAGGCCGGAAACCATGCTGCGCCGCGTCTGCAGGATCTGTGCGACCGGCGCAAAATCGCTGAGGGTCTGGTGCTGCCATGGCAGCCCCGGCGGCTCGGTCCATAGCACCTTCCCCGCGCGGTCGAGGAGGAAGACGCCGCCGGTGAAGACCCGCGATTTGAAGAAGAGATAGTGCAGGGTGGTCCACGGCGGGATGTAGCCGCCGCCCGGTGCTTCTTGAATGCTTTGCAGTCCGAACTCCAACCCTGGAAGTCGGATCACCGTCTGCAGGCGCTGCGCTCCAGACGCGACGTACGCGTCCAGCTCTGCCGCAACAATGCGCGCAGTTTGCTGCAGGCGATCGTGCGCCTGCAGCGTCTCTTGCCGCAGCAGGTACACGGTGAAGGCACTGTACACGGCGGACAGCGCCAGGAGCACCCCACTCGCCAGCAACATGCTTTTGACGCGGATGCTCCAACCGCGCGGTGAAGCCGGAAACGCCATGGCGGGAAGATCTACTCCTGGAGCTCGACGTTGGCGGTGAGGTTCCCGCTGGCTGGCAGCTCCAGCGTTTGGGTGAACGGTAACCACCGCGTGCGCCAGACCTTCATCGTGTATGTCCCCGCCGGCACATCGCGGATGTGGTAGCTTCCGTCCTCAGCGACAGCCGAAAAGAATGGGCCGTCCACCACCAGGATGTGCGCCTCCATCTCCATGTGGATGTTGCAGAGGATGCGCACGTCGCCAGGCTGGGACAGCGTCACCGAGCGCGTCGCACCGGGTCCGTAGGTGCCGAGATTGAACTTGCCGGCAATTGCCGACGGGCTGAACACGTTGTGCTGGACATCATCGCTGTTCGTAAACTCGACGATCGTGCCGCGTACCACCGCGAGGACGTGGGGCGTGAATGCCAAGTTCTTCTGGTCCATCACGACGTGTGACGGTGCTGCCGGCGCGCCCGAAGGAGCTGCGCCTTCGAGGTACACCACGGCGTCCGCAGCTGGCCGGCCCTGGATGGTGGCCGTTCCATCCACGGTCGTAGCGCGCGCACAGACGGCGCCGAGGAGCAGCGCGCCGATGATCGTAGCCTGAGCCGCGTGCCTCATGGGCCATTCCCCCACGCTTCCCACTCGTGCAGGCCGGGCGGCGCGAATGGCCAGAAGGCGGTGACCAGCCGCAACGTGCCGGCCCAGGTCTTCACGGTGGTGTCGCTGACCGAGTCGTGGCTCTCACCATAGGTGACTTCAGCAACGGCCTTCACGTTCTGCAGGACCAGCCACTGCATGCCGGCAGTGATCTCCCAGGGCTGCCGCCGCACCTGCGTGTCTCCCCCCTGCATGGTGTCATCGAACCGCGGCATCCACACGGAGTCAACTCGCAGCAGTGACAGCAACGCCGTGGTCACACGGTAGTTCGCCTCGACGAACCCTCCGTAGTACCAGAGCGACCGCAGATGACCGGTGGGATTCGATTCGTACTCCGCCAGGAATTGACTGAGGAGCCGGAACCGGCGGCTGTAGAAGTCCGCGGCGGGGCCCACGCGGATGGCGCGGTCCTCCACGCCGTTGCCGATCAGATCGGGGCTGTAGAAAAAGAAGAGCCCGACGCGATGCGGGCCGAGAGTCTGACTCGCCTGCAGGTAGAAATCCGGGCTGGCCGTGTCGTTGAGTTGGTTGTTGCTGCCGTTGGTGAAGCCGGCGTTCCACCCGAAGCCGCTGGCGGCGTGCAGCGCGCTGAGATCCAGGCCGATCTGTGTTTCGCCCGGAACGGCAATGTCCTCGCACTGGCCGTGAGGCGGGCCCACATTCAACAGCGCACAGGCGCTGAGTTGGTCGATCAGGTAGGGACGAACCGACACGCGATGGATATCTGGAGATACAATCAAGGGCAGCTCGTACCACCCCGCCTTGAGATTGCCGAGCCAGCCCCACGGCTCGGCATGCGCGACCGCGTATGCTTGGTACGGCACCGAGTTGACCGTGATGTCGCCCGTCTCGGCTTCCGTCTCGATCAATTCATAGTCCATCAGGAACGCGAGGTGCTGCCCGATTTCGCCGCCGGCCAGAACCCTGAGGAAGTTGAGGTTGAAGTGGGTGTGCGTCGCATCGTCTTGCGCGGGAACATCGACCTTGCTGACGTCCTCACCGACATCCAGGTACAGCGCAAGGGGCAACGTTCCGGGAACCTCGAGGAGTGAGCCCACCTTCAACGGTTTGATCGCCGGCGGCAAACCGTGCAGCCCGTGAGCACGAAAGTTCTCGCCTTCCGGATTCAGTTGGGGAAACACCGTGTGGCAGGTCCCGCACGGCTTGTCATAGATGCGAGCGAACACCGGGATAGCGGCGGCCGGGCCTGGTCGGAGGGTACACATCACCGCCAACGAAAGCGTGACCCATATGAGACACCTGCGTACGCACATCGCGATGTGCCGGCTTCCGATTGCATAGCTCAATGCACCGATTCTGTTCTAGGACCTGCGGTCAGCGTCATTTCTATGGCCCGCTCCCGTTGGTCGCTGTGGGCTGCCAAGTCCGACACACTGCTAGCAAGGGCCGGACACGGCCGCGCCGGTGCCGATCGCGTCGCTAGCGAATCACGACGGTGTTGATCCGTCATTAGTCTCCCTGGGTGCCCTCGCCAGTCTCCCTGGGTGCCCTCACCCTCCGCAGCATGGGACAGTTGGGGCATTTGCCCCAGTAAGGGATGCTGCCCCCCGTGGTCTCCCGGCCGCGGAGGTCGTGGGCTGACCGACCCTTCGCGGGCATCTGCCTTGCACCATTGCTCTGCGTGGGCGGGCGAATCTTGATCGTTGAGGACGATGCGGTGCTGCGTAAGCATCTGGCGCGATTGTTCTTGCGCGAAGGTTACGAGGTGTCCACTGCCGAAGACTGCGCCACCGCGCGCCGCCACCTCACGGAAACCCGATTCGACACGCTACTCCTCGATGTCGCGCTTCCCGATGGGAGCGGGTTGGGCGTACTGGACCAGGTCGCCGGGCGCCACCGACCGCAGCGGACGGTGGTGATGACCGCGTCTACGGCGCCGGAAAACGAAGCATGGGCTCAGCGACTCCAGGTCGACTGCCTGCTCCGTAAGCCGCTGGACCTGATGCGTCTCGTCGAGTTGGCACGAGACGGCGGGGCCGGCGCAGCGCGGCCTCTGGCCGAGTAGCTACGTCAGTCCGAACTTCTCCAGTCGGTAGCGCAGGGTGTCGCGCGAGATGCCGAGCAAGCGGGCCGCGGCGCTCTGGTTGCCGGCCGCCTTTTCCATTGCACGCACGATGAGGGTGCGCTCCACCGCCTCCAACGACAGCCCGTTGTCGGGGAAATCGATCTGCACCTCCCCAGAGGCGCTCACGGTCACGCCACCCGTGGCAGGCGCCGCAGTCGGTATCCCGAGATCGTCGGCACTTACCAAGTCGTTGTCGGAGAAGAGCACGGCGCGCTCCATGGCATTCGCCAGCTCGCGCACATTGCCGGGCCAGTTGTACTGGGCAATCGCCGTCTCCGCTGCGGGTGACAGCGTGCGTGGCGAAACGCCGTAGCGGCGGCACGCATCCTCCAGTAGCGCCCGCGCCAGTCGGACGGCGTCGCCGTTGCGCTCGCGAATCGGCGGGATGCGGATCACGGCGACGGAGAGTCGCTGATAGAGATCTTCGCGGAACTCGCCGAGACGCACGGCGGCTTCCAGGTCGCGATTCGTCGCGGCGATCACCTGCACGTCGATGCGGCGCGCCGCACTGGCACCGATGCGGCGAACCACTTTTTCTTCGATCACTTTCAGAAACTTGGCCTGCAGCGCGGCAGACACGTGCCCGATCTCATCGAGGAACAGCGTGCCGCCCTCGGCCGTTTGAAACAGGCCGGCGCGCGCGGTCTTCGCATCGGTGAACGCGCCCTTCTCGTACCCAAACAGCTCCGCTTCGACGAGGTTCTCGGGAAGCGCCGTGCAATTGACCTCGATGAAGGGGCCGTCACGGCGGCCGCCGGCGGCATGCAGCGCGCGCGCCACGTGCCCTTTGCCGCTACCGGTCTCGCCGAGCAACAAGACCGTGGGCGCCGGCGCCCCGGCACCGCTGGTCATGCGTGCCACACGGGTCACCAGCATACGCAACCGCTCCGCGGCCGCCGAGGCGCCGAGAATGGCGCCGGCGGCCGCGCCGCGCTCGCGATAATAGGAGATCTCGCGCCGCTGCCGCGCGCCGCGCAACGCGTGTTCGACCTTGAGCCGGATCTCGTCCAGCTCGAACGGCTTCTGCACGTAGTCGCGTGCGCCGCGCTGCATGGCGTGTACCGCGTCGGCAACGGACCCGTACGCGGTCATCATGATCACCGGCAGGTCCGCGTCCGCCGTCAGCAGCGTATCGAGCAGGTCGAGCCCGCTGCCGTCCGGAAGCCGCAGGTCGAGGAGCACGACATCAACGGGCGTCGCTGCCACGATGCGGTCGGCCTCGCCAATTGCCGCCGCATGATGTGCTTCGAAGCCGAGCCGGCTGAACAGCTTGACGAGGGTGCGCGCCAGAACGGCCTCGTCGTCAACGATGAGCAGGGTGGGCATGCGCCTGCCTGGTTGTAAAGGCGATCGCGTTCGCTGGCAACTGGTTGTGCCGTCTCGATCGACGTGCGATCCCGGTGCTGTCCGACGTCATCTGTAGCGTGAAGTGCTTCGTCGTGCGCGGCTCGAACTTCAGCAGCGCACGGAAAGACGCTCGAAGAGACGCGCGCGAGACGCTGGCACGTACGCGCCTCTGATGGAAGAGTCCGTGCGCGGGTTGCGCGAACGATGCGGTCATGCCTGAGGAGATCTCTGATGTCCAACCCTTGGCGAGCGCGCTTTGCCTTTGAAGCTATCGGCGTCGCCTCGGTTGTGCGGCTACGGACCAGGATCCTTTGTCGGCGTCGACACGGACATTCTCGGGAAGGTATCCGCAACACTGCCGACTGCGACGGTGGTGCCGCCAACCGGCGGTGCAACAGCGCTGATCCGGGCGAAGCCGGCCGCGGGGATTACACCGGTAACCCTTCTCAAGTGGCTGGTGAGCGGGAGACACCCTGTGGACACTGGCGCGTGGCGGCTTCGAGCTCCGCGTGAATATGGACCGGGGCCGGCCCATGAATCGAGTCAGTGGTGACGACTTTCGGATCACCGGGGCGAGGTGGGGAAGACGCTGGGGCAATCCGACGATCTCTTCGCGGGTACGGCTGTTGACTTTCGGCGGAGTAACGAGCCGCACTGGCGAAATTGTCGCAGTCCATACCGTGGCGACCAGCGCCGACGCCAAAGAAGAGGCCCCCGGCTTCGACGATGCCCACCACGACGGCGAGCCGCGAGCGCCGCCCGCATCTGCTTCAGCCGAACAGTCCGCGGCTTGCTCCGGCGTGTCGTCGGCGGAGACGCTGTTCATGAGACCGCGATCCGTCCTGGCCTTGAACAGCGAAATCGGAACATGAGTGATTTTTGTATATGAGATCTGGCCTGAACAAGGAACTTCTGATGACCGTGACCGTGATGCGGAGCAAACGCGTCGACCCAGCGGCATTACCCGGCAATGCTGATGAGGTTTGGTACGAGCCGGCAGAAAGGAGCACGCTATGGCCAGCCAATCCGGCGCAGCAAAGTTCGCCGCCGTCGCTCTCAATCCCAGCGGCCAGAATCTGGACGCCATCCACAAAATCGTCACAACAATCTTGGCGCGGGGAGGTTGTGGGAAGTGCGGGCGCGCGGCATACCTCCGGGTGGATTTCCTGGGAGATCCACCTCCCGAGCTAGCGAAGGAGGGCGTTATTTCCTTGATCGAGCAAGGGCTTAAAGCGGGATGAGGTGGGACGCAATCGCCTGATATCTCGGGGAGCGCCGGTCGAGACAGCGGCGCTCCCCGGGCCGCTCGGCGTCGGCTTCACTTACATCGCGGAGCTGCCACCCGAGCTCTACCAACCCGGGCTTCTCGACTTCGTTGAGGTCACGCCAGAAGCGCTCTGTCGGGAGCGGCGAGAGGGGACCACACGGTCCATGGTGTTGGTCCCTGAGCAGGTGGAGCGTGCGAGGGAAACGTGTGGCACCTTGCCCATCGTCGTGCATGGAGTGGAACTCTCGATCGGCTCCGCTCACAGCTGGAACAGCGCCTACCTTGACATGCTCGACTCGTTCCAAATGACCTGGCCCTTTCTCTGGCATAGCGAGCATCTCGGATTCCAGACCATCCCGGGGGATGGCGGGACGTCATTGGACATCGGCGTTCCCCTGCCCTTGCCCGCAACCGAAGAGGTTGTGCTCTTGGTTGCGAATCGCAGCGCCGCGCTGCGCCGACGCTACGGGGTTCCCTTTCTTCTCGAAAACCCCGCCCACTATCTCGCGAAACTGCCGTACGATCCAGCTATCGGTGATGAGTTCGAGCTCATGAAGCGGATCACCGCGTCCGGAGGGTGTCTGCAGCTCCTCGATCTTCATAACCTTTACTGTAACTCCGTGAACCATGGATTCGATGCGTTCGAAGCCATCGATCGGATGAACCTCGATCGTGTAGTGGAGATCCATGTGGCGGGCGGTGCATGGCGAGAAGGCTTCTGGATGGATGCCCATGACGGCCGCGTTCCAAAGCGAGTCTGGGAGCTTTTGGAGTACACCCTCCCGCGCGGTCCGAACGTTTGCGGCGTGGTTTTCGAACTGCTGGGAGAAAATGCGCTCCGCTTGGGCGCGGATGCAATCGCCGCGGAGGTGGATCAGGCCCGCCGGATGTGGCGACACTGTCGCTGCCGCTCCCCGTCGCGAACGGCTTGAGCTCCCATGTCACTCCTCGCGTTTCAGACCGCACTCGGCCGGTTGGTGCGGGTGCCCGTTTCGAACGACTCCACCGGAACGTCCGACCCTTTTGAGGGACTCGCGCTGACCGATGACGAGCGCGCCCAGCTGGCAGCCATCGCGGACAGCCGCGGATTCCGGTTCACGGTGGGCATCCAGCGGTCTTGGTGCGAGGGCCGAGCCGCGAAGGGTGCCGGCATCACCTTGTCGATAATGCCGCCTGCGGAGCGGCGGCGGCTGGTCAGCGAATGGGTGAATGCGGGTGGGGCTACCAACTCCTTTTTTGCCAGCGAGGCGGATGCGTTCCTCGATTTCATCGCGCGCCGTCTGCCCGAGCCGTCGCATGCGCTGACTGTGTGCCGGATGGAACAGGCCGTCTATCGAGCCAGCGACGCGGCCCTGACCTTCACGCCGCCCGATCTCTCCGCTCTCAATCGCCCTGAGGCTGCGCTCCGCACCGGCAGGAGCGCCAGCTTGGTCTTCTTCTTCGCCGAACCGTACCTGCTCCTTGACGCATTGGTCCGAGCGCAGCCACTCCCCGCACTCTCTGACCAGCCCCTCCCCGTACTCTTTGCACCCGGACTGCCCGGATTGTTCCGTTTGGCAAGTTGCGACGAGCGGGCGCTGTGGGAGAGGCTCGCTGAACCAGTTACAGTGCGGGCCCTGTCTCGCCGCCGTCATGCCCGCTCGACGATCCTGGCGCTGGTCACTGCAGGTGCGGCTGAACTGGTGTAGAACATCAGGGGTTCGGACTGGCAGCAGGCCGGTGTCGGCCGCCGTGTCGGCTTCGGCACCCATGTGCAGCTGATCGTGGGCCCACTCGCCGCCAGCGGCGACCTCCGCCGGTCGCGGCGTGGTCGTTGGTCCCCACGGCGGGACTTTCCATTAGACACTGCGGTATTGGGGATGCTACTGACGGAGTGTGCCTGGAAGCGCCACACCTGTCGGTCGCAGCGGTTGGAGCGCACCCGTTGCCACCGAACCCGGCCACTTCACAGCTAGCGGGGAGCAGCGGTGAGCGGACCAACTGTCAGAGTGGGTCAAATCGGCATGGGCTATTGGGGCCCGAACCTGGTCCGCAACATAATGGCGGTGCGGCGCGCGCAAGTGGTCGCAGTTGCGGATCTCGATCTCGCACGCTTGCAGGAAGTAGCGCAGAACGCCCATCCCGTAGCGGTATTTCACGACTCCCGAGAGCTGCTCTCACAAGACGACATTGATGCAATTGTGATCGCGACACCCGCGGCGTCGCACGCACGGCTTGCCGAGGAGGCGTTGCGCGCCGGCAAGCACGTGCTGGTGGAAAAGCCGCTGGCAACCACCATCGAAGAAGGGAAACGCCTCGTCGCACTGGCCGAGGCGAGCGGCCGTGTGCTCATGGTCGGGCATACCTTCGTTTTCAACTGCGCAGTGCAACGGCTCAAGCGCTACGTTGATGACGGCGAGCTGGGCGAGGTGCTCTACACGTCGTCGCAGCGGCTCAACCTCGGACGCGTGCGCAACGACGTCAACGCGCTCTGGAACTTTGCGCCCCATGATGTTTCGATCCTCCTCTACCTACTCGGCAAGACACCCATCGAGGTGACGGCGCGAGGCTTTGCGTATTTGCAGCCCGACCTCGAGGACGTGGTGTTCATGACGCTGGTCTTCCCGGGCAACGTCAGCGCGCACATTCACATCAGCTGGCTGGATCCACAGAAGGTGCGGCGCTTGACGGTGGTGGGCAACCGCAAGATGGCCGTCTATGATGATCTCAGCGCCGATTGCCGCATCACGTTGTATGACCGTGGCGTCGACCGCATTCCCACCGCCGACTCACCGCGCGACTTCCGCAACTTTGCCGAGTTTCAGCTGCGCTTGCGGAGCGGCGATGTGACCATCCCGCGACTCGACTTCGTGGAGCCTCTGCGGCAGGAGTGCCAGCATTTCATCGATTGCATCATCGAAGGCCGCCAGCCGCTCACCGACGGCGCACATGGCCTCGCCGTGGTGAAGGTGCTTGCTGCAGCGCAGCAGTCGATCCATGGTCGGGGCGCTGCGGTGCAGATCTGAAAGAAAGCCGTGATTTCACCACATTCCTCCATGCAGTATCCTCCGTCGTTTACTCGCCACCCTGGGGTTGTCGTCGACGAGGCGTCTTTGACGACCGGAGAGTTCGTCGTGATTGGGGTGCCGCCGCGCGGGGCGGAACCCGGTGACCTTGAGACCAAGATCGGCCGGGGCGCCGTCATTCGCTCACACACGGTGATTTACGCTGGTAACGTCATCGGAGACGATTTTGAATCCGGACACGGCGTGCTGATCCGAGAGCGCAATGAGATCGGCCATCGCGTGCGGATCGGCAGCCATTCGGTCATCGAACACCACGTCGTCATCGGTGACGACGTGCGCATTCATTCGGCAGCGTTTCTGCCGGAGTACACGGTGGTCGAGAGCCACTGCCGCATCGGGCCGGGAGCAGTCCTGACAAACACACGCTACCCGTGGTCCGCCACCGCCAAGGCAACCATGCGTGGGCCGCATCTGGAGACCGGTGCCATCATCGGCGCCAACGTCACCCTGCTTGCGGCGGTGCGCATCGGGGCCGCTGCCCTGGTCGGAGCGGGCGCGGTGGTCGTGAAGGACGTGCCACCCGGTGCCGTGGTGGTGGGCAATCCGGCACGGATCGTTCGCTCGGTTCGCGAGATCGCTGCCTACCGGCGTGCAAATGCAGGAGAGTCGGGAAGTGATTCCTCTGGTTGATCTGAGCGCCCAGTATGCGGCGATTCGACCGGAGATCGACACGGCAATACAGCGAGTCCTGGACAGCGGCGCGTTCATTCTTGGGCACGAAGTCGAGCAATTCGAAAACGCCTTTGCCGCGTACTGTGATGTCCGACATGCCATCGGCGTCGCGTCGGGCACGGCGGCCCTGCATCTGGCGTTGCTCGGCTGCGGCATCGGTCCTGGGGACGAAGTCATCACCACCCCGCTGACGTTTGCTGCGACGGTCGAGGCCATCGCGCATGCGGGTGCGCATCCGGTTTTCGCCGACATTGATCCGCGAACGTGCAACATAGATCCGAGCGCAGTCGCAGCCGCGATCGGCACACGCACCCGGGCAATTGTCGGGGTCCACCTCTACGGCATTCCCATCGACGTCGACCCGCTGCACACCATTGCCGAGCGTCACCGCCTGCTGCTGATCGAAGACGCTGCGCAAGCACATGGGGCGCGCTACCGCGGCCAGCGCATTGGTGGGTTGGGAGCGGCTGCCGGCTTCAGCTTTTATCCCGGCAAGAATCTGGGCGCGTACGGTGATGCGGGCATCGTCACCACCAACGACGCGGACATCGCCGCGCGGGTGCGGAGGCTCCGTGATCATGGCCGCTCCGGGGGGAAATACCGCCACACCGTGATCGGCTACGGCGAGCGCCTCGACGCCCTGCAAGCCGCCGTCCTGCGCGTAAAACTGCACCATCTCGACGAGTGGAACACCCGGCGCCGACGCGCCGCGGACAGGTACCGCGAGTTGCTGGCCGGCTTGCCTGCGGTACCGCAAGCAGTCGCCAACGATGTGGAAGCCGCGTACCACCTCTTCGTTGTGCGTCTGTCGGAAAGGGACCGGGTCTTGGCGCAATTGCACGCCATGGGCATCGGTGCCGGGGTGCACTATCCCGTCGCGCTGCACATGCAGCCCGCGTATGCTCACCTTGGATACGGACCGGGGAGCTTCCCACACGCCGAACGGGCGGCCGCTGAAGTGCTCTCCTTGCCGCTCTATCCCGAAATCACCGAGGCGCAATTGGTTGAAGTCGCGAGCGCCCTGCGCCGTGCACTGGAGAAGGCGGCATAGGTTCCGGCCGCGCCGGCGGACCGAAGCTGTTTGCTGATCGCTTGACCGCGAACCGCTTCGCACGATATCTGCACCACGCTCACTGGCCCTCGGGATACGGTTTCTTGCATGTACCGCGACAAGCGCATCGCTCTTGTCATTCCTGCATATAACGAGGAACGGCTGATTGGTCGCACGCTCAGCGGCGTACCACCGCTGATCGACGGCATCATCGTCGTCGACGACGCCAGCACAGATGGCATGTCCGCCGTCGTCCGCCAGTGCATGGCACGCGACGCACGCATCGAGTTGCTGCAACACCAGTCCAACCTGGGGCCCGGTGCTGGCATCATCACGGGATACAAACGCGTGCTCGCCGATGGGTACGACATTGCCGTGGTGTGCGGCGGTGACGAGCAGATGCCGTTGGAACAAATCGCCCATCTGCTCGATCCCATCATCAGTGAGAAGGCCAACTACACCAAGGGCAACCGATTCATGGCGGGCGCAGCGTCACTGGCGACGATTCCGCGCAGCATGCCGCTGTCCCGAGTGGTCGGGAACATGCTGATCACGATGCTCACGAAGGTAGCGTCCGGTTACTACAAGGTTGCCGATGTCGTCGACGGTTTTACCGCCATCGACCGCGTCGCACTCGAGCGGGTGGACTGGGACAAGGCATGGCGCGGCTACGGCTACCCGATGGACTTTTTGATTCGCCTCAACGCGCATGGCCTGCGGGTCACGGATGTGCCGCGGCGTGCCATCTACGCGCCCGGCGAGCGGCAGTCTCAGATCAAGGGCCTGCGCTATGCGCTGCGCGTGTCGCCCATGCTCGCGCGCGGTTTCTTCTGGCGGCTGTGGACGAAGTACGTGCTGTGGGATTTCCACCCGCTGGTGTTTTTCTTCTTTCTCGGAATGCTGCTTCTCCCCTCCGGCGTGCTGTTCGGCTGCTACCTGATCTGGCGCCAGCTTGCGGGGATCGGTGTGTCTGGCCCGCAGGCCATCCTCGCAGCTCTGTTGATCACGACGGGCTGCCAGTTCCTCCTCTTTGCGATGCTCTTCGACATGGAAGAGAGTCATGATCGCGGGTAACCCGAATGCCAGTTGCGTAAGAAACGCCTTGCCCAGCGGGCATCCCCTTCGACGGGGCTCAGGGC
>DATKMS010000169.1:0-31473 GCA_035541735.1 Candidatus Margulisiibacteriota bacterium | reverse complement strand
TGTAGAGCGGTGCCAAGTCCATCCTGCGTCGATCCTCCAGGCGACTCAGGCGTGACACAGAGAGGCGAACGGTTCAAGGGTCCGCAGACCGCTGGTGCATTCATTTGCGGCGCGGTCTCTGCGTCTTCAACTTTGGTGTATGGCCTCGCGCGCTGGGTTCTTGGTGTCGAGATGCTATGGTGCGCGCCGCATGTGCAGGCGCTTCGCCATTCTGCTGGTCGTCTGCGCCGCCGGCTGCTTGTGGCGCAGCTACGGCACGATCATGGAGGTCCACCTCGATGTGCTGACGCAGACCGCGGACAAGCTGTGCAGCGTCGTGGAGAGCGGACGCGGGCCGACCGCGGAGGGGATGGCCGAGTACGTGTACCCAGCGCAGCGCGCACGACAGTTCTTGCGGCAGTTCAACGGCTACAGCCAGCGACGCTCCTATCACCAGTTCGGGGCGCTGCTGGATCGCTACGAAGCGCTGGTGCGCGAAGTCGATGCCGCACGTACACAGGGGCGGCTTGGACCCGAGGTGCGCACGCGGCTCAAGGGAGAGAGCGACCTCTTGCGGGCGACGGCCGCTGCGATTCGCACGGACCTGAAGGCCGGCGACTGAGGCCGCGTCGCATCCTGCGTCGGCAGCGGATTGCAGCCGGTGGGGGGCCTGTCGACTTGGCGTGCGTCCGGTGACTACAATGGCTCATGCTGCAGCGCTTTCGGCCGCATGCTGCGAACACACTCACGGCCGCGCGCGTGGTGCTGACGCCGGTCTTCGTCGGGTTGATCTGTGCGGCTGCGGCGCGCCCGCTGCTCGGTTGGCTTGCGGTCCTCGCTTTCGCGGCCATCGCCACCTCCGACATCATCGACGGCCGGGTGGCGCGCCGGTGGGGAAGCGCGTCGAACGCCGGCCGCACGTTTGACCACCTCGCCGACGTCGGCTTCGTCGTCGCGGCGCTGTGGACCTACGTACGGCTCGGCCTCGCCCCGTGGTGGGTGCCGGTGGCCATCGCGACATCGTTTGCGTTCTACGTCGCCGACTCATGGTCGCGCCCGACAAGACGCGGCGGTCTCATCGGCAGCCGCATCGGCCACGTGGGTGGGGTGTGTAACTACGTGCTGATCGGTGTGCTGGTCTGCAACGATTCGGCCGCGCTTCACGCGCTGTCGGATGCGACACTGCACCTCCTGTTCGGTCTGGTCCCGATCTACTCGGGGCTCGCGATCGCTACACGTCTGAGCGCGCGCACCACTCCGGTACCGCGTGTTGGGATGATCGCCGACGTGAGTAAGCGCTAGAGTTCTGCCTGTAGCTCGCCGCGGACGCGACGAAAGTCGTCGACGCTGATGCCGGCGAACGGATAAGCGACCAGTCCCTGGGCGATGATCGAGACCAACTGCAGCGCATTGAGCACCAAGCCGTACGCCAGCGCGTCCGCCTGCGCGACACCGAAGAGACCGAGCGCCAGGACACAGGCGTATTGGTAGGTGCCGATCATGCCCGGCGCGTTCGGCAGCGCCGTCCCAAAGCCGATGAAGATGAAGACGATGAGCGCCGCGTTGAACGGCACATTGAAGTTGAACGCGCGGATGATCACCCAGCTCGACAAGATCGGCAGAAGCCACAACGCGATCGAGGCGACGAAGACGCTCAACAACAGCCGCCCGTCGGGCAGGACCCGCATGCCGTCGATGATCGCGCCGGTCACGCGCTTGAGGCCGCCACCGAAACCGTGTGGGAGGTAGCGCACCACCCAGCGGTCGACGAACGGCTCACCCTTGAGCCACAGCAACACGACCAGCGCCGCCAGCAGCACTGCGGCAATCGCCGGAAACCATGCGCCGTGTCGTACCCATGGGGGGAGATCGGCTGCGGTCAGCAATCCGACGAGGATGTAAAAGACGATGGCAATCGAATCCATCGTCTTCTCCACCACCAGGTTGCCGACGACGTTCGAGATGCTCACCCGCGAGCGCCGTGACAACAGCCACGGGCGGACTACTTCACCCAGCCGCACCGGCAGCAGGTTGATTGCCATATACGCCACGCTGCACACCACCCAGAGTCGGCCCAGACCGATGTGCGCCAGCGGCCGCAGCTCGAGTTGCCAGCGCCACGCGCGCATGACCATCAGCAAGAAACTGATGGCCAGGGCTGGCACGAGCCAGCGTGTATCAAAGCGCTCGAGCGCGGCGCCGAGTTCTACGAACGGTACGTTGCGAAAGGCCAGGTACAGAAAGACCGCGGCCACCACGGCACTCAGGATCAGATTCTTGAGGAGGCGGCCGCCCATTGGGATTGCGTATTGTTACCGGCACGCACTGCCGAGAGCAACCGAGCCGCTCTGTTGACACGACGGTGCGCCACGAGTACAAGCCTGTCCGCGATCAGGTCCCACGACGGGCCAAGAGGGAAGGGGGTGAGAGGCCCCCGCTGCCCCGCAACTGTGTGGGGGGACGAGCGCCGCAAGTCGCCACTGTCCGGAAAGGGTTCCGGATGGGAAGGCGCGACGCGAGGATGATCCCCGAGCCAGGAGACCTGCCTGATCGAGAAGCCGATCACGCTCCGGAGGGGTGGCGGGCCGGACATCATCTCCAAGCAGTCCCGTCAACACCTCGATGCCGGAGCGGTCGAGGCTTGGGGTTATGCGGCGACGGGACGCGACAGATCATCATTTCTTCCTCCAACAGCGGAGCGGTTGGTCCAGGCTGGTCTGCACGGGCCTCTCCATCGGCTTGCATGGGTTGTTGCTGGGCGCGGCAACTCTCGTGATCGTGTCCGCGACGCGCCCGAGCGAACTGATCCGCGTGTCGCTGATTTCGAGCGGTCGCGCCGGTGGCGCAGTATCGTCAGGGCCCGCGGAGGCCGCACCCAACGCTGCCACGGTTGCGCAACCACCGCCGCCACTGCAACCGCGGGTGCGGCGCCTGCCGCACGCACGGATCGCCGCGACGAAGCATCAAACGGCTACCGAGAGGCGCGATGACAGCGCTCCCCCTGCCGTCGCTGCCGTAGCCTCTGGCGTCGCCGACGGCGGTATTTCAGACGTCGGCGTAAACGGCGCGCCTGGGGGTGGCGGAGTCGGGCAGGGCGCGGGCGGAGGGAACGGCGACGGCACCGATCAACGCGCCGCCTGCGTCTATTGCCCGGAGCCGCGCTACCCGCTCATCGCGCGTGCGCGCGGCTGGCAAGGTCGGGTCGACGTTGGATTGCTGGTGCTTGCTGACGGCACCGTGGATGCGGCGAGCCTGCGGCGCTCGTCCGGCTACGAAGTGCTCGACGCGGCGGCCGTCGCCGTGGCGCGGCAGAGTCGGTTCAGCCCGCCCGCCGCGCACGGGCTTACAGCCCCTCTGCATGGGCGCATCGAGTACCGCTTCGAACTGACCGATGCACGCTGAAGGGGAATGCATGGTGCGAAGAGCGCTGTTGAGTAGTGCCCTTGCCGCCCTGTTGTGGCACGGGGTGGCGCGCGCCGCCGATGAGTCACAGGAAAAACCTTTGGGTACGGTCGTCGTGACGGCGACGCGTACCGAACAACCGATCGAGCAGGCTACCACCTCGATCTCGGTAGTCACCGGCGACGAGATCGAGAGCCGCGACGCGCCAGCGGTGATCGACGTGCTGCGCGACGTCCCCGGTGTCGACGTCTCGCAGGCGGGCTCGCCGGGTGCCAATGCCAGCGTGTTCATCCGCGGCGCCAATGCCGACCAAACCCTGGTGCTGCTCGACGGGGTCGCGGTGAACAGTCCCACCCTCGGCGACTTCGACTTCGGCATCCTGAACACCGACAACATCGATCGCATCGAGGTGCTGCGCGGTGCGGGCGGCACGCTCTACGGCTCTGCCGCAATCGGCGGCGTCGTCAACGTCATCTCCCCACGCGGCGCGGGGCCACCGAAGTTCACCCTGTTGAACGAGGGCGGCAATGGCGACACGCAGCGTCACCTCCTGACCTTCGGCGGATCCGAAAAGATGATTGGCGTCAGTGGCTCGCTTTCGTATCAGAGCGATGGCGGCTTCCAGCCGGTCAATGACGACTACAGCGCGCTCGCCAGTACCCTGCGCGTCGATGCCGACGTGCTCGATCACGGCACGTTGCGCGGGTTCTTCCGCTATATCGATGCCAATGAAGGGCTGATCAACAACCTCAACTTCCTCACCCCGTTCACCGCGGACCCGAACGCGCGCTTCAGCGACGAACTGTATCTCTTCAAGGGCGAATGGGAACACCGCCCGGTCGACAACTTCACGTACCGGGTGGCAGGCTCCGTCGTGCACGACAGCGAGACATTCACCGACCCCGACGCCCTCACCAGTGGGGGCTTTTCAACGTACTCGCGCATCCCGACGCAGATCACCACCGGCGAGGCGCAGGCCAACTACTACACCGGCACCGTTGGCATCACCACCGCCGGGTTCCAGTTTCAGGAGCAGGAGGCGCGGCCGAAGTCGATCAACGTCGTCTTCGATCCGACCACTTCGACGTCGACGCTGCAGCAGCAGCGCTTCAATGTCAGCCGCAGCATTTACTCCGGTTACCTGCAGCAACAGCTACTGCTGTTCGATGAGCGCCTGATTGGCACCGGCGGCTTCCGCGTCGACAGCGACCAGGACTTCGGCCAGGAGGTGAGTGCGTCGTGGTCGGTGGGCTATCTTCAAGACTGGGACCACACCGGCCGCTGGGCGACGCGGATCAAGGGCAGCTATGCCGAGGGCTTCAAGGCGCCGACGTTCAACGAGCTGTTCTTCCCCAACTTCGGCAACCCCGGCTTGAACGCCGAGACCAGCAGCGAATACGACGGCGGCGTGGAGCAGCGCCTCTGGGGCCAGTGGGTCGGCGTCGACGCCACGTATTTCAGCCGCCGGACCAAGAACCTGATCGAGGCAGCGCTCAACCCAGCGACGGGTCTGCTCAGCGCGGAGAACGCCGGCCGCGCCGACGTGCAAGGCGTGGAAACCGGTCTCACGGTCGAACCGCTGCCGCGCCTGACGCTGCGCGGCACGTACACCTACCTGGGCTTCAACGTCGTCGGCGGCTCCGGCACGCTGGTGGGGCGCCCGCACAATCGCATGGGCACGGTGGTTCGCTATCAGCGCGCCGGCCTCCTAAAGACCGACGATGCGCTTGATCTCACCACCAACGTGAACTTCGTCGGCGACCGTGCCAACTTCGATCCGACGACGTTCGCGATCGTGAACAACACCAACTACACGGTGACCAACGCCACCATGACGTACAGCTTCCCACTGCACGCCCGGTGGCCAAACCGCCTGGCAGTCTTCGTGCGGATCGCCAACATGTTCGATCGGGACTACCAGGAGGTCCTCGGCTTTCAGTCGCCGCCGATCAATTGGGTGATGGGTACGAGTCTGACGTTCTGAGGGTTACAACCGGACATGAAACGATGTGCGGGTTCTACCCGCCAGCTTTCCCGACTATCGCGGCTGACGCGGTGCGCAAAGCCCGCGCTGCAATACCTAACGGTCAGCCTACTCGTACTCCCCGGCCGGCTCGCTCCCGCTGCTGAAGTTCAACGCATCATCTCGCTGGCGCCGTCGGTGACCGAGACCGTCTTCGCGCTCGGTTTGGGCGACCGCCTCGTAGGTGTCTCCGTCTACTGTGACTATCCACCGGAGGCGGAACGGATCGACCGTGTCGGAACGTTTCTTACTCCAAACGTCGAGGCCATTGTCGCCAAGCGGCCGGACGTCGTCATTGCCGTTCCGACCCCGGGCAACCAGGGCTCGGTGCAGGCACTGCGCCGCCTCGGCTTGCAGGTCGTGCTCGTCGACCCCAACACGGTTGCCGAGATCAAGGAGTCTCTGCTGACCATTGGCCGGGAACTCGGGCACGAAGAGGCCGCGCGGGCGTTGGTGGCGCGCATCGATGCCCGCATTGCGGCGGTGCAGGAGCGTCTCGACGACGCCCCCGTCCGCAAGGTCCTCATGGTCGTCGGGCAGACGCCGCTGGTTGCCGTGGGGACCGGCACGTTCCAAGATGAGCTGATCCGCATGGCGCACGGCGACAACCTGGCGGCACGAGCGGGCGGCTCGTGGCCGCGTCTGAGCATCGAGTTCGCCATTGCCGCGGCACCGCAGGTGATCATCGACACCAGCATGGGCAACGAGGAGCAGACCGGCGCTGCGCCGGCGATGGACTTTTGGAAGGCGTTCCCGACGATCCCGGCCGTGCACGACGGACACGTGTACGGCTACAAGGCGTATCAAGTGCTGCGGCCGGGGCCGCGCATCGCGGAGGCCTTCGAGGCCTTTGCGCGCTTCATCCATCCCGAACGGTTCGTGGACGGTCAGCATGGTTGACGGCAAACGCATTTTAATCGGTGGCGGAGTGCGCTCGGGCAAAAGTGCCTTCGCCGTGTCGCTGGCGCGGCGTCTCGGCGACCGTCGCGCTTTTGTGGCTACTGCGCAGGCACTCGACGACGATATGCGCGAGCGCATCTCTCGGCATCAGCGCGAACGTGGCACGACGTTCGCGACGCTCGAAGCGCCGATCGAGCTGGCCACAACGTTGCGCCGTCTCGAGGACATCGATGTCGTTGTCGTCGACTGCCTCACGGTATGGCTCGCGAACCTGCTGGTGCGGGGTGCCGAGGCGTCGAGGATCGCAACCGATGTCGAGGAGCTGGCGCTGCTGCTGCCTGAGCTGTCCTTTCACGTCGTCATGGTCACCAACGAGGTGGGCATGGGCGTGCATCCGGAGACGGCCTTGGGGCGCACGTTCCGCGATGTCGTCGGGCACGCGCACCAACGCCTGGCAAGGGTCGCCGACGAGATCTACTTCGCGGCGTTGGGCGTCATCATCCGGTTGCAGCCCGGTCCCGTTGCATTGCTGCCTCAGGAGGATCGGTCATGACCTTGTTGGCGGACACGATTGCGTCCATAGGCGGCGTCGATCCAGCGATCAGCGCGGCCACGCAGCGCTTGCTCGACGCGAAGACGAAGCCGCGGCGGAGCTTGGGCCGCATAGAAGATCTGGCGTGCCGCGTCGCCGCCATCCGCGGGACGCCGAGCCCGGCGTTACCGGTGAAGGCGATCGTCGTCATGGGTGCCGATCACGGTGTGGCGGACGAGGGAGTCAGTGCGTACCCGCAGGCCGTCACCCGTCAGATGTTGCTGAACTTTGCGGCCGGCGGTGCGGCGATCAACGTCTTGGCGCGCCAGGCGGGTGCGCAGGTGGTCGTCGTCGACATGGGTGTGACAGCGCCGCTGCCGGGGCTGGACATCTGCGCACGGCGCGTCGGACCGGGGACGCGCAACTTCACCCTCGGCCCCGCAATGAGCCCGGCACAAGCGATCGAAGCCGTCGAGACGGGGATTCAGTTGGCGCACGAGTTGGTCGCTGGCGGTGTCACGCTGCTCGGCACAGGGGAGATGGGGATCGCCAATACGACGGCGGCAAGTGCCATCGCCGCCGCGTTTGCCGGCGCCGCCCCGGAAGCGGTCACAGGACGCGGGACGGGTATCGACGACAGCGGCTGGCGCCGGAAGATCGACGTGGTGCGGCAGGCGCTTGCCGTCAATCGCCCGGATCCCGCAGATGCGCTCGACGTGCTCGCCAAAGTTGGTGGGTTCGAGATCGGCGGCCTGGCCGGGGTTGTGCTCGGTGGCGCCTCACGCCGAGTTCCAGTCGTCGTCGACGGCTTCATCGCCGGCGTCGCCGCGCTGCTCGCGGTACGCCTGGCGCCCGCCGCGGCCGACTACCTGATCGCGGCGCATCAATCCGTCGAGATTGGCCATCGGCTTGTCCTCGAGCTACTCGGCCTCCGTCCGCTGCTGGATCTCGAGCTGCGGTTGGGTGAGGGGACCGGGGTGGCGCTGGCGATGTCGCTCGTAGACGCCGCGCTGCGCGTGCTCCACGAGATGGCGACGTTCGAAAACGCCGGCGTCAGCGACGCCGGGGCATAGGATGCGGCGCGGCGCATGAGCCTCCTCCGTCCGCTCGCCATCGCCTTCGCGTTTCTGACGCGTCTGCCCGTGCAGCTTGGAGAAGTCGCGGACACAGATGTCGGCCGTGCGCTCGCCTGCTTTCCGGTCGTCGGGCTTGCGCTCGGGATGGTGCTCGCAGGCGTCGCGTGGTTGGCCCCGACGCTGCCGCCATCGGTCACCGCGGTCGGGCTCGTCGCGCTGCTTGCGGCGTTCACCGGCGGCCTGCACCTGGACGGGCTGGCGGACGTCTTCGACGCCCTCGGCGGCAGCCATGGCGATCGCGATCGGATGCTGGCGATCATGCGCGACAGCCGCATCGGGGCGCACGGTGCTCTTGCACTGTTCCTAGCGATGCTCGCCAAAGTGTCCGCCGTGGGCGCACTTGTGCAGCGCCGGTCTCTGTGGCCGATCGTGTTGTTCCCCGCCATCGCGCGATGGAGCGCGGTGCTGCTCATCGTTGCGTTCCCGTACGCGCGCGACGAGGGACTGGGCCGGCGTTTCAAGGAGCGGAGTTCGGTGGTGGAGGTTGTGTGGGCGACAGCCTTCTCGGTGCTCCTGTTGTTTGCGGCCGGCGCGCGCGCGCTCACGCCGACGGCTGTCGCGCTCGCAGCCGCACTGGGATTTGGTGTCTGGATGCGGCGCCGGCTCGGTGGCCTCACCGGCGACGTGTACGGCGCGGCCATCGAGTTGGCGGAGATCGCCTTCGTCGCCGTCGCCGCGCGTGGAGCGTAAGGTCATGGCGCCAGCGTATCTGACGGCGAGGCGCTTCGTCGCGGTCAACGCGGTGTTGCTGGGCATGTTGCTCGGGTCCATCGTGCTCGCGTCGCTGATCGGCAGCGTGCACGTGGATCTCGCGCGCGCCTTGCAGCCGGGGATGGCGAGCAACACCGATCGCGTCATTCTCTTCGAGACGCGCCTGCCGCGGGTGTTGCTGGCGGCGGTCGTCGGTGGAGCGCTGGCTACTGCGGGCGTGGCCTTGCAAGGGCTGCTGCGCAATCCGCTGGCGGAGCCGCATCTGATTGGTGTCTCCGGAGGTGCGGCGCTCGGTGCGGTGGTGGCGGTGATTCTCGGCGGCCGCACCGTGTTGACCGAGACGTCGCTGTTACCGCTGGCGGCTGCGCTTGGGGCGCTGCTGTCGATGGCGATCATCTACCGGCTGGCACTCGTCCACGGCCGCTTGCAGCCGTATGTGCTGCTGCTCGCCGGGGTGGTGTACAACGCGTTCGCCGGGGCGCTGATTCTCTGTGTGAACGCCATCGCCGACTTCTATCAGGCGCAGGGCATCCTGTTCTGGCTGATGGGCAACCTGGCAACGCAAAGCTATGCGCTGGTGCTGACCATCGGGCTGTACACAGTCGCCGGAACGGTGTGGCTGTTGTTGCACACGCGGCAGCTGAACGTGCTGAGCCTCGGCGACGAGGGTGCGTTGCAGCTCGGCGTGGCGGTGGACCGCACGCGCCGTGCGACGTTTTTCGGCGCCTCGCTGCTGGTCGGAGCGGTGGTGTCCGTGAGTGGCATGATTGGCTTCGTCGGCCTCATCGTGCCGCACGTCATGCGGCTGATCCTGGGTGCCGATCATCGCCTGCTACTGCCGGCATCGCTGCTCGGCGGCGCCACCTTTCTGATCTGGGCCGACACCGTGGCGCGCACGGCACTCGGTGTCGTGGAGATTCCCGTCGGCGTCGTGACCGCACTGTGCGGCGGTCCGTTCTTCGTCTACCTGCTCAAGCGCGAAGGGAGGAAGGCGTTTGGCGTCTGATCCCCTCGCAGCACGCAACCTGCGCTTCAGCTATGGCGCAAACGCGGTGGTTGACGACGTCTCGTTCTCTGTCGCGGCCGGCGAGATGCTGGGCATCCTCGGACCGAACGGCTCGGGCAAGTCGACGCTGTTGCGCCTGCTGAGCGGTGTGCTCGCACCGGCAGGCGGTGCCGTCTACGTCCACGGGCAACCGCTGGCGAGCTACAGCCGCCGCCAGCTCGGCAAGGCCATCGCCGTTGTTCCGCAAGACACGGTGATCGAGTTCCCGTTCTCCGTGACCGAGGTGGTCCTGATGGGACGTTCACCGCATCTCGGCGGCTTCGCCTTCGAAGGTGATCGCGACGTCAAGGTGGCCCGCCGAGCCATGGAGCGCACCGGTGTCCTTGATCTGGCACACCGCTCGATCCACGAGCTGAGTGGCGGCGAGCGCCAGCGCGTCGTCCTGGCGCGCGCGCTGGCGCAAGAGGCAAGCATCATGCTCCTCGACGAGCCCGGCGCGTTTCTGGACATCCGCCACACGGTCGAGATCTATGACCTGCTCCAGGACCTGCAGCGCGAGGGCCGCAGCGTCGTCACGGTTCTCCACGACCTCAACCTCGCGGCGCTGTACTGCGACCGTGTCGCGCTGCTGAAGGCGGGCCGGCTGTTTCGTCTGGGACGTCCGGAAGAGGTGATCACCTACGCGGCGCTGACCGACGTGTACGAAACCGAGGTGTACGTGGATACCAACGAGATCACCGGTGCAGTCAACGTCCTGCCGTTGAGCCGGGTCTACCGAGAGCGGTTGCGCCGCGGGTGAGATCGGCGAAAGCGGCAAGCGCCGGGTTTACGTCGTTCTCATCCTCGAAGATGCAGATCACCTCGCCGTCCACACCGTTGTGCCGATGGGAGCATTGAAGTCGAGCTTGACCCAGAAGGCGAACGGGGACTGCAACGAGAGGAATTGACCGGGCGCTACACCGCTGTTCGGGAAGCCGAAGTTTTTGGCGATCTGGTGGCTGTCGCACTGCCTGATCTTCACGGTGTACTTGCCGTCGAGCAGGCCGGCCGAAGTGAACTTTGTGACCTGCAGCATTGCCTCGACGAGCGACTGGTAGACAGCGCGGTGCGTGTACTGTGTGTCGCGCATCTGCTTGAGGTTGATGACCGGGATGTCGCGTTCGATCATCAGGCCCACGAGGTTGAGCGCGAGTTTCACGTCGCCGACAACGCTCCATGGCCCCAGGGTGGTGCTGATCTCGTCGATCAGCCCGCGTCCATCGTTCCACTTCGTCTGCAGCGCTCCGAGCGCGGCGGTGTCGCTGCGCGCAACCTCGATCAGCGTGTCAACACGCGCCTGCGTGTTTGGCGCAAAGGTGTCGAAGATGAGGGTCTTGCAGTTGAACACCGCAGGATCCGTAGGCGCGTCGGGCATCGTCGTCGTACCCAGCGATTTATTGTATCCCCAGACATCGCGACCGGTGATCATGCCGAGACCGACGTCGATCATCAGATAGGGCATCCACAGCACGAGCTTCGGCATGGAGAACGGCCCCGGCCGTTTTGCGATCAGCGGAACCATGATCGCCGTTTCGCGATCTTCTGCCCAGCCGATCCCGGCGGGCGACGTGAAGTGGCCACAGTGCTGGAACAGCAGCATCACGTGATTTCCGAGCACCTTGTATTCGATCTCACCTTTCACCGGCGCCGCGAGTGTCGCATCGACCAGCGCTTGCACGCTGAGTGGGTCGACCGCGAGCGCGAATGCGTAGAGAAGGTCGTCGGTTGCCATCAACGGCGCCGCGAAGTCGACCTCACCGCAGCCGCGATAGGAGATGAACTTCGGCAGGCGCTCGAGCGGCAGATCGAGCGCCTGCTTGCAGATCGCTTCGGCCGCCATCTTACCCGACTCGAAAGCGCCCTCGGCGCAGCCGCCGTTCACGCTGCCCTTGGTCCAGTCGCCCGCCAGGAAGAGGTTGTCGACGCCGCTGCCTCCGGGGCTGAGCCGGAACTTGACGCTGCCGGGAAAGGTCTGGACGTACATCTCCGAAGGATCGAGATTCACCCGATAGAACTCCGAGGCCAGGAGATCGCGGTTGAAACCGCCGCCGTTCACTGCCGCCTTCGGCCACAGGGTGGCCGCGTTTGCCTGCAACCACTGGCCGAAAGCGGCGCGCACCTGTTCGGTTTGCTGCTCGAGAAAATCGCGATCGCCGTAAGGAGGAAGAGGCGTGGGCATCACTCTGGTCCCGCAAAAGTATTCGCACGATCCCGGCACTGCGGCGGGCCATCGCCACGTTTCCATCGGCAGCAGGTGCGACATTTCCCCCCAGGAGCGGAAGGGGTCGGCGTAGGCGGACAACACCGTCGGTCCGAGCGGCCATCCCAACCATGCGAGGTCGGGTTTGAGCCAGAGCTGCGACGCCTGCGTGGACACCCAGGTCATGTTGTCGTACATGGCCTTGATCGACGGACACCGAGGAGTCAGCAGCTCGACGCCGATGTCCTTCAGCGCTGCAGGCGGGATGCCGAGGACGACGAGGTCGAAGTCCGCGCCCCGCTTCAGAGTCACATCCGGGTTGTCTTGGGGACGGTAGGTGCACCACATCGACTCGAGATCCCAGGCGTCGGCCGCGATCCCCTCGCCACCTACAATCGCCTCCCATTTGGGATGCGACGGCCAACAGGGAAGCACACGCCCATTCGTTGTGATCGGCACCAGCGGATCATAGCCGTCCACCAGGTCGACTTGCCGGTAGAGCGAAATCGTGTCGATGGTGTGGCCGTCGGCCGCCAGTCCGAGATTGGTTACGCGATGGAAGAAGTGGACGTCGACGCCGCGCTGGCGCAGCACCTGATACAGCGGCGTGAAGATCGTATCGCCCATGCCTGCGTTCATCTTCCACAACGGCGCATCCTTGTAGCCGAAGGTCATCATCAGCAGCGTGCGCAGCCCTGCGCCCGCGGCGATCTTGCCGTGCTCGATCGAGGACGAGTCGCCGTTTTCGTAGGCGAAGGCCAGATCGTAGAGCACGCGCACAGGAGCGAAATCGGTGTACTTGGGATTCGCACCGTTCCGTAGGAGCCACGCCCGGAATTCAACTTCGTTGAGTTGCGCGATACCGCGGTTCCAGTCTGGGACGACATCGCGGACGAAACCGATCAGCAGCGCCAGCGCATAGTCCGTGAAGGCGCAAATCTTGTAGCCTTCAGAAGGGAGCCATTCGAGCAAAGGCTCGGCGTACTTCTGGAACAGTTTCTGAAACTCGACGAGCAAGTCGAGGAGGCCCTCGTAGAAGGTCGCGCGCTCGGCTGCCGGTTGGGAAGGCGCTCGCTGCGCCTGCGCATGCAAGCGGTCGAGAAACGGCAGAGCGTCCATGAGGGGCGCCGGTAGACCGAGATCGTTCCACAGATGCGCACGCAGCCAGCCGAGGACGGTGTGCACGACGTCGTCGAGGAACGCGTCCGGCGGATCGCCGGGTGTCCCCGGAAGCTGCGGGAACGAGAGGTTCCACATCTGCCACTTCCCGGTCGGCGCGTCGGGGATCTGTTGGGCGAGCGTGATCTGGCGCAGAGGCGTGAAGGCGTCCCGCCACGTCTGGAAGGGATTGTCCGGCTCCGTGTTCCACTCGGCGTAACAGGCGCGAATGGTCTTGAAGGCCGTCTCGTACCATCCCATCATCATGTGAAGCCCGTGCTCTTGAATTCGGTTCCCGTCCTTTGCGGCACGCCCGCTCGCGGCCTTGCCGCCCAGGCGCCAGCCGTGGTTGTAGACGGTCACCTTGTAGCGCTGGCGCAACTCCGGCGTCGACGTCAGCCAGAAAGCGGCGGAGATGGCACCGATCCCACCACCGAGGATCGCGACCCGCGTGGGCTGGTTCGAACTGGGCGACATGGTGTTCCCCTCCTGTGTCCCGCCCGCTGCGGTCACGAAAGTTCCCGGAGCAGGGCTTGCGCGCGCTTCAGGTCGGCAGTCGCGAATCCCTCTGTAAACCAACCGAGGGTTTCCTCCAGCATGGCGCGCGCCTCGCTGCGCCGGCCTTCGGAGTCGAGCACCTGCGCCAGGCTGGTCACGGCGCGCAGCTCCCACGACTTCGTGCCCTGCAGACGCGAGATCTGTATCGCCTTGCGAAAGGCGGCGGACGCGGCGGCGCGGTCAGCGGGATCGCGCCGTAGCGTCGCTTCGCCGATGAGCCGATAGAGTTCGGCCTCGTAGATCCCTTCTCCGCCGCGCGCCACCAGGTCCGGCACCTCGCTGGCTGCCGCGAGCGCCCGCTCGACCTCGCCGGCCATGAGATAGGTTTCGGCTCTCAATCCCGCCCAGTAGGTGACGCCCAGGCGGGCGCCGGTCCCGGCATAGGTTGCGATCCCGGTGGCGAGTTGATCGATGCCGCGCTGCGTGTCGCCGAGAGCGCAGAGGGCCCACCCGCGCCACATCTGTCCCTGTCCGAGCCAGATGGGAAAGCCGTGTTCGCTGGAGAGCGCAATGGTGTCGTCACAGAGCCGCAGGGTTGCTTCCACTTCCCCGCGCAGGTGGAGAACGGAGGCGGTAAAGAAGGTGGCGTGCGCCTCGCCGAAAGGATCCTTCTTGTCGCGCGCGACCTGAATCGCGGCACGTCCCGCCGTCAGGGCGCGGTCCGGATACCCGAGGAACCAGAGGACCGGCGCCATGTAGGCGCCCGCCAACACCCCCGGGTCCTGGAACGCGCCCGACGCCTGCTCGGCATGCGGATCGTACAGGGCCAGCGCCTGCTCCAAGTGCTCGCGCGCCGACGACATGCGTCCCATGTGGTAGTCGGTGTTGCCGCACACCACGTGTGCCCACACCTGCAGGGTCGGATGTGCGAGTTGTTGCGCCGCCGTCATCACGCTCTGCGCCAGCTCGCACGCCTTGGGGACGTGCTCGCCGCGGACCGACGCAAAGGCCCAGGCCTGGACGCGGACGAAGAACAGCAGCAGCGGATCTTCGATCTGTTCGCACAGCCGGAACATGCGCTCGAATTCGGCTTCCAACTCGGGAGCGGCGTAGCCTTTGCTGGCGATGAGCACGGCGCTGATGACGACGATGATCTCCAGCTCGCGCCGCGCCCGATCCGGCCCGTCGGGCTCCTTGGCGAGCCGGTCCAACGCCGTGCCGAGGAGCGCCAGGGCTTCGGCATTCGCCGAGCGGCGGCTCGCCTGTTCGCCGGCCAGCCGCAGATAGTGGATGGCCTTTGCGGCATCGGTGCTCAGGCTGAAGTGCCGTGCCAGGCCGGCGAGATGATCTTCGAGATGCGCGCCGAAGAGTTCTTCGAGGGCCGCCCCCGCGCGCCCGTGCAGCAGCGCGCGGCGCTCCGACAGCAGCGAGCGGTAGGTCACCTCCTGCGTCAACGCGTGCTTGAAGGAGTAGGTCAGATTCGGCGGTGCACCGACTTCGAGAATGAACTCACCCACGCGGAGGTCTTCCAGCATCCCGGCTACGGCGGCTGGCGAGAGCGCGGTCGTCCGCTCCACCATGCGCAGCGAAAATTCCTTGCCGATCACAGCCAGGGTCTGCAGGAGTTCCTTGTGTGCTGGCGGGAGGCCGTCGATGCGGGATGCGAGCACGGCTTGCACCGTCGTCGGAATGCCGATCTCCGCGATCGGTTTGGTCAGCCTGACCGTGCCGTTGCGGGTCAGTACGCCGCGATCGAGCAGCGTCTGTACGATCTCCTGCATGAAGAAAGGATTCCCCTGCGCCTTGTCGATGATCAGCCGGGTGAGAGCGGACAGTTCGGGAGAATCACCGAGCAGGCTGGACAGCATTTCGTTCGCACTCTGCTCTGCCAACGGTTGCAACCGGATCTCCGTGCAATGGGCCGCACCCAGCCAGGTCGGATGGTATGACGGCCGGTAGTTGACCAGCAGCAGGATCGGCGCCTCGGCGACGTCCTCGATCAGGGAGTCGAGGAGAGCTTCCGTACTGGAGTCGAGCCAGTGCAGATCCTCGAAGAGCACGACCAACGGACGTTGGCGGCTCTGACGTCCCAGCAGGCGCCGGATGGCGACGAAGGTGCGCTGCTGCTTGACCGCAGGGTCCATCTGGCGCAACGGGTCGTGCGCACCGGCGGTTCCCAGCACCGACTCGATGTACGGTACGGTGTCGCTCAGATCTGATCCCAGCCGGGCAACGGTTTGCCTGATCTTTTCGTTTCTCGTTGCGTCGTCGTCCTCGGCACCGATCTGGAAATAGCCCTTCAGAAATTCAACCAGCGGCAGGTAGGCCGAGGCCGTGGCGTGGGACACCGAAAACGTCTCCAGCACCAAGCATCGAGGATCGATGCTGCGGCGGAACTCGAAGAAAAGTCGCGACTTGCCCGCGCCCGCCTCGGCGACCACCGCCACCACCTGACCGCGTCCTTGCAGCGACCTGTCGAGCGCACGATGCAGGGTCTCGATCTCTCGAACGCGTCCGACGAACCTGACCAACCCGCGACGCGCGGCGGCTTCGAAACGCGTGCGCAGTTTACCCGGGCCGAGGACCTCGAGGACGCGGACGGGGTGACTCACACCTTTGACCCGCGTGGGACCGATGTCTTTGAACTCGAAGTAGCCTTCGACGAGTCGCCCCGTTTCTTCCGTCACGGCGATCGATCCGGGCGGCGCCAGACTCTGCATCCGCGCTGCCACGCTCGTCGCATGGCCGATGGGAGTATACTCCGGCTGCTCCTTGCTGGTGTGGATCGTGCGTACCACCGCTTCGCCGGTGTTCACTCCGATACGAACGGTGATTCGTTGACGGCCCTCGAACTCGAGCTTCTCGCAGTACCTCCGAAGGTCGTCTCGCATTTTCAGTGCCGCGTACAGGGCGCGCTGCGGGTGATCTTCGCGCGCCACGGGAGCACCGAAGATGGCGAAGACGCCGTCGCCCGTCGATTGTACGACGTAACCGTCGTATTGGTGCACGGCATCGATCATCAGCTTCAGCGATGGATCGATGATGGCGCGCGCGTCATCGGGGTCGAGGTCCTCCAACAGCTCCATCGATCCCTTGATGTCGGCGAACAACGCGGTCACCGTTTTGCGTTCATTCTGGAGGGCGGCCGCCACCGGTCCAGCCGCGGGATCTGCTGCGAGCGTCGCGCCGCCTTCGCTCAGAGCCCTCCCGCAGTCTCCGCAGAACTTCTTGTCCTGCGGATTGTTCGCACCGCAGTTCCGACAGCGCATCATCGGGCGCTGCCTATACTAGACGAAATGCGCAATCAACCAGCCGTCACGAGAGCGTTCTCTTCTTCCTCAGTTCGCGGCCACGCTGTATTGCTGTTGGTAGGCGCGGTAGTTCGACACGACTCGCTTCACGTAATCGCGGGTCTCGCGATAAGTGATGCTCTCGACGAACTCGTCGTCGGCGAGGTCGGCGAACTGCCGTTGCCACTTCACCACGGCATTTTCGCCGCCGTTGTATGCGGCGATCGCTTTCAGCGGATCACCGCCGAAGCGCGTCAGCAGCGTGCGCAGGTAGCGAGTACCAAGGTCGATGTTGACCGCAGGGTCGTTCAAATCGATCTGGTCCGTCGTTGCGGCCATGCGCTCGGCTGTGCTCGGCAGGAGTTGCATCAGCCCGCGTGCATCCGCTGGGGAGCGCGCCGTCGGGTCGAACATGCTTTCCTGACGGATGATGGCGACGACGAGCAGGGGATCGAGGTCTTGCGCATCGGCGGCGCGCCGGACCGGTTCCCAGAAGGCCAGTGGATACCGCAGCTGTTGCTCTTCCGCCGGTGAGAGATCGGCCTGGCTGCCGAGGCGGCGCGCCACGCGCAGCGCGGCGGCGTACGCATCCACCGTTTGATAGGCACGCACGAGATAGCGCTGCACGGCGACGTCATGGTCGTATTCACGCTCGACTGCCGCCAGTTCCTGGCGCGAGAGCGTGTTGACCCCGGCGGCTTTCAGCTCGTCTGCCCGGACGAGATGGAACGCATCGGCCACCGGCGGTGCCGCGGCTGCGGGCTGAGCGGGTGGAGCCAGTGTCGGGGCGGTGTGGAGCAGCGGCGGGGTTGCCGCTGCGCCCAAGCGGCGTTGCGCCCACATGGCGTAGTAGCCGCCCGGGCTGCGCTCGATGATGGTGTGATACAGCTGCCGTGCTGCCACCGACCGGCCAGCGCGCTCCAGCGCGCGTCCCTGCCAGTACGCGGCTTCGTCACGCAGCTGCTCCTTGTCACTGAGTTGCGCAAATGTGGCTGCTGCCGTCGTCCAGCTGCCGGCCTGGTACTGAATCCAACCGATGCGCCACTGCGCTTCACCGGCGAGCTTGCTGGACGGGTAGCGGTCGGCGAGTTCGCGGTACGCGGCGATCGCCGCCGTCGTGCGGCCGGCCTGTTGATGAATCCGGCCGATGGCATACAGCGCGTCGACGGCGTGCTCGTCTTGCGGATAGCGGCGGCACTCCTCGAAGGCTTGCAACGCCTCGGCGTCGCGGTCCCGATTCCACAGGATCGTGCCGCGTCGGCACCACGCCTCGGGTGCAGCAGCGCTGTCCGGATAGCCCTGCGCCAACTCGCGCAACGCGGCCAGCGCCCGTTCGGTTTCACCCAGCCCCAGCAGGGCATCGGCCACGACGCGTAGGACCTGGGTAGGGTCGACGCCGGCGCCGGGTGGCCGCGACAGCTCCTGGGCAGCGGCCTTGGCTGCAGCGTAATCCTTCTCTGCGAGGAACAGGCGGGCCTCATCCAAGAGGGCGGGGCCTGTCGGTGCCAACTCCGGATGGGCAGTGCGCAACTCCAGGACGTGCTGCTTCGCCGTGTGGGCTGCCGCCGAGGTGGGGGCGTCGTGACGGACCTGCATGTATTGCGTGTAGGCCCCCGTGATGTCGCCGCTGCGTTCGTCGGCTTCCGCCATCGCCAGGCGCGCCGCGTTCACCACGGACGCGTCGGGCCCCTTCAGTGCCGTCCACAACGCCAAGCGGCCCTGATCAACACGGCCGGCGGAGATCAGCAACTGGCCCAGCGCCAGGGCGGCGGCAGGCGCCTGGACGCTCTCCGGGTAGTCGCGCAGCAAGCGGCTGAATGCGGTCTCGGCACGGTTGCTGTGGCCCAAGCGCTGGTTGATGGCGCCGACGTAGTAGAGGTCATAGTCGGCCAGCTCTGGATATGGCCCAACCAACTGCTCGAAGATTGGCAGTGCGTCGGCCAGATCGCCGCGCTGGTACGCCTCGTGGGCGCGGGAGAATGCCGCTCGCTTCTCGGCAGGCGTGTCCAGCTGCGGCGCGGGTGTGACGATGTGTTCGAGGAGCGATCCGCCGCGGCAGCCGGCCGCGAGCATAGCGACAGCGAGCCAGGTGGCCATACGGTGCATGCCTTCGAGTTAGCACATTCGCAGTGGGTGCGGCAGACATACCGACCGCGTGGCGGGCACGCCCGGTTGACAAGCGCGGGACGCATCGGCCAACTAGCGACTCCATGAAGGTGCGTTTGGTCCTTGCCTCGGCGTCGCCGCGCCGCCGCGAATTGCTGGCGCAACTGGCCGTGCCCTTCGAAGTTGTGACCAGCGACGTGCCCGAAACGCCGTGTCCCGGCGAACTGCCGGACGCCTTCGCGCGCCGCGTGGCGCGCGACAAGGCGGCTGCAGTGGCACGTCGCTGCCCCGATGCGTTGGTGTTGGCGGCGGACACGGTTGTCGTCGTCGATGGGGTGATTCTTGGCAAACCGCGCGACCGCGCCGATGCGCGGCGCATGCTCGCAGCGCTCTCTGGACGCACGCATGAGGTGCTTACCGCCGTGGTGCTGATCGATCCCGGGCACGACGTGGAGGATCTGGTGGTGCGCAGTAGCGTGGAGTTCCGTTCGCTGGCCGCCGACGAGATTGAACGGTACCTCGACAGCACAGAGCCCTACGACAAGGCCGGAGCGTACGCCGTTCAAGGCGCGGCGCAGCGCTTCGTGCGGGCGGTACATGGCTCCTACACGAACGTCGTCGGTCTACCGGTCGACGAGGTGCGCGAACTGGTGAGGCGGCATGCCCCGATGTCCCTGGCGGCCGCGCCAGCGGTCTCATGACGGATGTCGCAGCCAATTGGCAGCAGGTGTGCGACCAGGCCGCCGCGGCGGCGTTGCGCGCTGGCCGTGACCCGGAGAGCGTGCGCATCATCGCCGTTTCCAAAACCAAGCCGATCGAGATGATTGCGCAGGCCATCGCTGCGGGCGCGACCGACATCGGGGAGAACTACGTGCAGGAAGCCGCGCCCAAGATCCATCGCATCACGGCGCCGGTCACCTGGCACATGATCGGGCACCTGCAGCGCAACAAGGCGGGCCGCGCGGTCGAGTTGTTCGACGTGATTCACACCCTCGACGGCGTGCCACTGGGGCTCGCCCTGGCGCGTCGCGGCGAGCAGCGAGGACGACCCGTACGGGTGTTGATCGAAGTGAACACCGGTGGTGAAGCGTCCAAGAGCGGCGTCGCACCGGCGGAGGTTGCCAGGATGCTCACGGCATTGGCCGCGCAGCCCGGGTTGCTCATCGAAGGCCTGATGACCGTTCCACCTGTGGCTACTTCCGCTCAGGCGGTGCGGCCACATTTCCGCACGCTGCGGGAGTTGCGTGCCCGCCTGCAGAGCGGGGCGAGCGCGAACGCGCCGCTGCGCGAGTTGTCGATGGGGATGAGCGACGACTTCACGGTTGCGATCGAGGAGGGGGCCACGATGGTGCGCATCGGCCGAGCGATCTTCGGCGAACGGGAAGCGCGTCAATGACCCCGCACTCAGAACGTAGCGCTCAGCACTTCTACCGAGGGGGACCAGCATGACGACAGCGAAGAAGAGCCGTCCCACGAGCCGCCGTACGCCGCCGGTGGTGGGCTTCATCGGCGGTGGCAATATGGCAACCGCCTTGATCAAGGGATTCCTGGCGGCGGGGCTGTACCGCGCCGGGCAGATGTGCGTCAGCGATGTGGATACTCAGAAGCTGTCGGCGCTGCGGCGCCGCTTCAAGGTCATGACGACAAACAACAACGCGGCCGTGGTGCGCGATGCGAAGGTCATCGTCATTGCCGTGAAGCCGCAGATCATCGACGCGGTGCTCGCGTCGATGCGGCCGAGCGTCACGCTGCAGACGCTATTCGTTTCGATTGCTGCCGGCGTGAGCACGCGACGGCTCGAAGCCGGGCTCGGTGAGGCCGTCCGGGTCCTGCGTGTGATGCCGAACACGCCCGCGCTGCTCGGCAAGGGCATGGCGGTGTTGGTGCGTGGGCGGCACGCCACACCCGCCGATGAGCGGCTCGGCCTGCGAATGCTGCGGGCGGTTGGCGCGGCGGTTGCGGTACATGATGAGCGCCAGCTCGACGCCGTGACCGGTCTCAGTGGAAGCGGCCCGGCGTACGTCTATCGTTTCGCCGAGGGTTTGATTGCGGGGGGTGTGGCGGCGGGACTGACGGCGGCGCTCGCCACCCAGCTCACGCTGCAGACGTTGGTGGGTGCCGCGGCGATGCTGCAGGAAACCGGCGAAACGCCGGAAGCGTTGCGCGCCGCGGTCACCTCACCCGCTGGTACCACGCTCGCCGGTCTCGGGGAGCTGGAGCGCCGCGGCTTCAAAGACGCCGTCGCCGCCGCAGTAATCGCCGCCACGCGCCGCTCGCAAGAGCTCGGGCGCGGGGCCTAGCACGCGGGCCGATGCGTCGCGTCCTTCCAGCCGTCGCTGTCGTCCTCGTCGCGGGCGTCGCGGCGTGCGCGCCAGCGGCCGCGGAACAGTGGACGCGGAGCTACGTCGCGGCGCTGCCCGACTCGGCGTTCGCGTCGGTCGAAGCAACGCCGGACGGCAAGAAGCTACGACACCTGCCACACCACGACCGCACGGGCCGCGTCGACTTGCCGCACGTTCGCAACGCCTTGAGCCGCCTACCGGAGGTGGACTGGGTGGATCCTGCCAACGCCGCTGCGGCGCGCGCCCATCTCAAGGCGCACCTCGAAGACGCGCGTCGGCAACCGCATGAGTAGCCAGCGCGCTCCGCGCTCGGCACAGCGCATGTGCTCAGCCGGCAATGCTGCCGTGTTCCTCGAGGGCCTGGATCTCTTCCGGCGTGAACCCGAAGCTGGCGAGCGCCGCGACCGTTCCCCTTGGCGTCGCAAGCGCGGCGACCTCCAGGCGAACCGGCGAGGGCACCAGCGGGTTTGCATCCGTTGACAGCCGGCCGCTGCGTTGCTTCAGCGCTTGCGCGGCTTCCCCGGGGGTCAACACCGGCGCGACGCAAACATCCTCGCTACCCAATTGATCCATCCACGCGTTGCAGCTCTTCGACTTGAAGAGCACCGCAAAGGTCTCGAAGAGGGCTTGCCGCTCGGCGCCGTCGACGAACTGGCGACTCGCAAGATCGGGGCGCCCAAGCAGGTCGCAGAGCCGCGCGTAGAACCGCGGCTCGACCGCTGCGACCGAGAGGTAGCGCCCGTCTGCAGTTTCGAAGACGTGATACCACGGATAGCCGCCCGAGAGATGGGTGTCGCCGCGCTGCCGCTGGCGACCGGTGTTCCAGAAGTAGTCGTATTCCATCGCCATGAGGAATGCCGGACCGTCGGCGATGGCGATGTCGAGGTAACAGCCTGCACCCGTTTGCACGCGTTGCCACAACGCGCCGACCACGTTGAGCGCTGCGCTCAGGCCCGCCAACCCGTCCGCGAACGGCACCCCAGGAATAGCCGGCGGCCCGCTAGGATCTCCCGTGAGGTGCAACACGCCTGACGCTGCCAGGTAGTTCAGATCGTGTCCGACCCGGTCACGTGCAGGGCCAATCTGGCCGTAGCCCGAGATAGCAGCATAGATCACCGCCGGATTCGCGGCCTTCACCGTGTCGTAGCCGACGCCCAGCCGAACGCTCGTTCCCGGCCGGAATCCCTCCAGGATGACGTCGGCCTGCCGCGCCATCCGCAAGTATGCCTCGCGTCCGCGCGTGTCCCGGAGGTTGATCTGGCAGCGCGCCGTTCCCGCCAGTAGCGAACGGGTCGGAAACAGGCCCGCGAGGGACTCATAGCGCGCCGTGTCGGGTGCCTCGACGAGGGTGACATCGGCGCCGAGATCGCGCAGCGCCGGGATGCAGTACATCGCCGGCAAGGTGTGGCCGATTGAGAGCACGCGGACGCCAGCGAGCAACGAAGGCGGCATGCAGGCTTACTACCCCGCCCGCGCGGCGGGCTGCAACCGAGTTGGCCGAGCCCGGTTGACGCTCGCCCTGCTGCGTCATATGCGTGGGCGGGCATGGAACTTCGGTTTCCTCTCTCGCGAGGGTTCGCATGCCTGATGCAATTGTCGAACGCGATCGTCATCTGCTGACGATTACCCTGAACCGTCCCGAGCGCATGAATGCGCTCTCCGGCGCGATGCTGGTGCGCCTGTACGACGCGTTCGTCGATTAGCTGCGTGCTGATCGCGGTGCTTTCGCCCGACGCTGTGATGTTTTGGCGATCAGCGCATTATCCTTCTCGAGCCGAAAGATATCGAGGCTGCGGCGCAGGCCGGACAACTCCTTGTGGTGCAATTCGGTGAGCATGCGCAATTTGCGGGAGCCGTCGGCCGTTAGTGTGACGAACACCTCGCGTTGATCGTCGGGGTTGACCTCGCGGCGCACCAGCCCTGCCTTCACGGCGCGGTCGATCAGTCCGACAGCGCTATGATGGCGTACTTGCAGGAACTCGGCGATCTCGCCAATCGTTGCCGACCCTTTGTCCGTGAAGGCAGCGACACCGAGCAGCAGCTGGTGCTGCTGCGGTGTCAGGCCGGCGCGTCGCGCCACCTGCTCGCTGAAATACAGAAACCTGCGCAGCGCGTATCGAAACCGTGCCAGATTGCGAATGTCCGACTGCGTTGGCCCCGTCATGTTCCCCCGCGATGTCGCCCGGCCAGCCCGACGGTGCCAGGGCGTCGCGCCATTGCCGGAAGTCGGGCGGATGCTATAGTCCTCGCTCACCGGAAAGCAAGGCCACAACCAACCTGGGCCGCAACCCGTCGGCCGAATACCCTTCATCGGAGAACATATGCAGCCGCGCGCCAGCCGCGACGATATTCGCAACATTGCCATCATCGCCCACGTCGATCACGGCAAAACCACCTTGCTCGATGCCATGCTTCACCAGAGCGGCATCTTTCGCAGCAATGAGCAGGTCGTCGAACGCGTCATGGACTCGTTTGCCCTCGAACGCGAGCGCGGCATCACCATTCTCGCCAAGAACACGGCGGTGACGTACCAGGGGGTGCAGATCAACATCGTCGATACGCCCGGCCATGCCGACTTTGGCGGCGAGGTCGAGCGCACGCTGGCGATGGTCGATGGCGTGATGCTGCTGGTCGACGCATCGGAAGGCCCGCTGCCGCAGACGCGCTTCGTTCTCAAGAAGGCGCTCGAGGCGGGGCTGCCGCCGGTGGTGTGCATCAACAAGATCGACCGTCCCGACGCCCGCGTCAGCGAGGTGTTGGACGAGATCTACGATCTATTCATCGACCTGGACGCCACCGAGGCGCAGCTCGACTTTCCCGTGGTCTACACCAACGCCCGTGCCGGCATCGCCAAGCGGGCACTCGATGATGACAGCGACGATCTCCGCCCGCTCTTCGAGTTGATCGTCTCGGCGCTTCCCGCGCCGCGCTTCGCCCCCGAGGCCACCACCCAGTTCCAGGTCAACAACCTCGACTACAACGACTACGTCGGCCGGCTGGCGATCGGCCGTATCGTCAGCGGCGAGCTACGCAGCGGCGGGCTGTACACACTGTGTCGCGAGAACGGTGCGCAGATCGAATGCAAGGTGACGCAGATCTACGGCTGGCTCGGTCTCAAGCGGCGCGAACTGGAGTCGGCGCGTGCCGGCGATATCGTCGCGGTCGCAGGGATCGAGGACATCCACATCGGCGAGACCATCGCCGATCGGCTGGAGCCGCGGCCGCTCCCCGCGATCCGCGTCGACGAGCCGACGATCGCCATGATTTTCAGCGTGAACAACTCGCCGTGGGCGGGACGCGAAGGCGAGTACGTCACCTCACGGAAGGTGCGCGAGCGGCTGTTCGCCGAACAGCGCAAGAACGTCAGCCTGCGCATCGAGGACACCGAGTCGCCCGACGCGCTGCGGGTCATGGGCCGCGGTGAGCTGCAGCTGGCCATCCTTATCGAGACCATGCGGCGCGAGGGCTACGAGCTGCAGGTGTCGAAGCCGACGATCATCACCAAGCAGATCGACGGCGTCGAGCAGGAGCCGATGGAGTTGCTGCTGATCGATATTCCGGAAGAGTACATCGGCGTCGTCACGCAGTTGCTGGCCGTGCGGCGCGGCAAGATGACGAAGATGAACCATCCCGGTTCGGGCCGGGTGCGTCTCGAATTCGCCATCCCGTCGCGTGGCCTGATCGGCTTCCGTTCGCACTTCCTCACCGACACGCGCGGCACCGGCATCATCAACGCCCTCTTCAACGGCTACGCGCCGTGGCAGGGTGCGATCCAGGCGCGCACCAACGGTGCCATGGTCGCCGACCGCGAGGGACCCGCCACGCCGTACGCCATCTTCCACCTGCAGGAGCGTGGCGTCATCTTCATCCCCGCCGGCACGCGGGTCTACGAAGGCATGATCGTCGGCGAGTACTCGCGGGAGTCGGACCTCGACGTCAACATCTGTCGCGAGAAGAAGCTGACGAACATCCGCGCCGCGGGGCATGACGAGGCCATCCGCCTGACGCCGCACCGCGAGATGGGCCTCGAAGATGGGATCGAGTGGATTGCCGACGATGAGTTGGTGGAAGTGACGCCGCAGTCGATCCGCTTGCGCAAGCGGGTTCTCAGGCAAGTCGAGCGCCCGAAGAAACGGAAGGACAGGGAGTAAGCACGGCCGGCGGCGCGGGCCTACTTCGGACTGCCCCGCAGTTGCTGCACCTCATCCTCGAGCACACGCACGCGCTCGTTGAGCGTCTTGACCTGCTCGCGCAGGGCGGCCGCATCCTCGGTGCTGGGCGCGGTTGCCGCTGCACGCTCGCTCCCAGGCTGCACCGTCGTGGCGACAAGCTTGATGTCCGCTGGGTCGTGGATGACGACTTCGGGGCGGCCTTTGAAGCTGCGGATCGTGCCGGCGACGCGCACCGCTTGGCCGAGGTAGTAGCGTTCCGGATCGCGCGGAAAGTCGCTCAGCAGACCAATCACCAGCGACACGGTGAGCGCCTGCGGGGCGGTGCCGAAGCGGAGGTGGACGACGTTGGCGTCGCGCGCCGCGGCGGTCACCTTGCCTTCGATGATTTTCTCCTCACCGACGAAGAGCGGCGCGACACTTGCGGAGATGGCGCCGTCGGGTGAGGCGGCGCGGCTGATGCCACTCAGCGCCGCCAATAGCCAAACCAACCAGATCGGACTGTAACGGATGGTCATCAGGCTGCGCTACAGCTTGAACTCGCGGTCATGCTCGCTAGTCTCTGGCGGCGCCAGCTCGTTGAGCTTGCGGAAGACGATCTCGATGAGCTTGTCGAGCCGCCGGTACTCGCCGGAGTGGGCCGCGGCACGCGCGACGCTCACCGCCAGTCTGAGCTTCTCGTCGGTGGTCATACAGCCTCCTGATCACAGGGCGAACGCCCCATCTTTATAGGCGGGCGGCGCTGGGAGAACAACTTCACCACGCGCGGCGACACCTCGGCGCGTGCATGAGCATGCACGAGCAATTGCCAGCTCAGAGCGACTTTGGTAGGGTGCAGCGTAACGCGATCGTTGCCTGGCGCGACGAGCAGGTACCCCGCTCGAGCAACGGAAAGGAGCAACCGGTCATGGCTGGTGGGAAAACGTTCAAGCGCGATCAGAAGCGCCGCAAAGAGATGGCTCGTAAGCTCAAGCAAGAAGAGAAGCTGCGGAAGAAGATGGAGCGCCGCGAGGCAAAGAAGGTGGAAGAAGGGGTAGAGGAGCCTGAGGCACCCCCCAAACTCGATCCGTCGATTCCCATCTGAGGCGCGTCTCAGCGTCCTGTCGATTCATTTGAGTGGCGGCGCCAGCGGACACCGCAGCGGCGCCGCCGGCTCTTTCCACCGCACACCGCACCGCCGGTGCCGCTGTGGTACCGCGCGGTCCGCGCGGCGCTTGCTTATAGTAACCGTCCCTACTTGGGTGTTCTCGTCGGCTTGGGTGTCCGTGTCGGCTTTCCCACTGGCGGTGCCGTCGGTGTCGGCGTTCTCGTGGTCTGCGTCGCGGTGCGGGTTGCGGTCGCGGTGCCGCTGGTGTGCGTCGCTGTTCCGCGCGGGGTGTTCGTCGATGTCGCCCGTGGCGTTCGCGTCGGCGTCGGAATCGGTGCCGGGTAGTGATAGCCGATGTCGAGTGGCAACGTGTCGAGGCTGTTGTCTGCCTGGGTGGTGCGGTCCTGTAGGGCGCTGACGAGATCACCGTCAATGTCGCTGGACCCGCGATCCACGGCGCGGCTGGCGGCTGCAACGTGGAAATCCCCGCCTGCCGGGAAAATGAACAACGGGTCGGCAGAGATATCGTCGGCGCTTGCGTCCGTGCCGTCGTAACCGTCGGTGTTCAGATTGAAGTCGCTGTCGAGACCGTCGAGGGAGGTAGGCGGCCCGGCATCGACGGCGATACCCTTGGGCTTGTTCTTGTTCAGGATATTGTTCCTGAGAAAGGCGTTGGTCGACGGGTTTTGGTTTTCGTCGAGGCTCAAGAAGACTCCGTCGTCGGCGTTGTTGTAGATCGTATTGTTGATAGCCTCCAGGTTGGTTGTGCCGAAAGCCGTCAATCCCCCGCTCTTGTTGCCGGTGATCAGGTTGTTGAAGATCAGCACACTGTCCGAGCGCTCGAAGTGCACGCCGTCCCCGCCGCTGTTCGAGACGGTACAGTTGCGCACCGTGATGCTGGAGCTGTCGCCAAACAGGATGCCCGCGTCGGTCCCGCCCCGTAAGGTGAAGCCGTCGATGGTCAAGCCGGTTTGACTGAAGGCCTCGAACGCCGCCTCATCGGTGCTTTGCGCCACGATTGTCACGGGCGCCTGCGGGCTGTCGGTCAGCTGGCCCGTGACGTCGGCCAGCAATGTCAGGGATCCCTGCAAGTCTCCGGGGTCCAGGAGCACGGCGCTGTAGGTGCCGGGGGCGACGACGACGGTGCCCCCATCGGGGGCGCTGCGCGCCGCATCGGCGATGCTTTCTCCGGCGAACACGAAGATGGCGTCGGGACTCAGGGTCGGTGTGCCCTGTGGAACCGGGGTCGGCGTCCCGGTTTGCGCCGGCTGCGTCGGCGCTGGGCTCCCGGCTGGACCGGTTGGCGTGCGCGTCGGCGTGCGTGTCCTGGTCGTCTGCGTTCCAGGAGTGTTGCCGGTGCCGCCGCCGTTATCGCTGCCGTTGCTCCCGCCACCGCTTCCACCGCCACCGCATGCCTGCCACAGCAGGGTCACAACGCAAACAACGACCAACCCCGCGCCAGGGCGCGCCGCACGACGAAGACACTTCATTCGATCAAAGACTCCCGACACGTTCTGTAACACCCACCATTTACGCATCGTCGTTGACAATTGTCCATGCCATTCACGGCACAGCCGTTCGCATCCTCGACGACCGCGCTGCGGGGACTGGTGGTGCTGCCCCCTTGCGTTCGTGCCGTGCGCCTCGCTATCTGCGTCGGCGATGAATCTCCGTTTATTGTGGGATGACCTGCGCGAGCTACCGGTGTTGATCGGTATGGCCGGCGCGGTGCGGCGGGCGGCCGACGACAGCCGCGAGACCTTCGGTGTCCTGGTGCGCGAGCAGGCGCAGCGCATTCCTGACCGCACGTTGCTGCGCTTTGAACACGAGACGGTGACCTACGGGGAGTTCAATGCCATGGCCAACGCCTTCGCTGCGGTGTTCAAGCATGCCGGGGTGGGGCGGGAACCGGTGGCATTGATGATGGAGAACAGCCCGACGCTGCTGGCGGCGCAGGCCGCAGTCGCCAAGGTGGGGGCCATCGGTGCGCTCGTCAATACGCACCTGAGCGGTGCGTCCTTGAGCCACGTTCTGCTGGCGTCCAAGGCGCGCCACGTGTTCGTCGACGCTGCGTGTCTGCCGCGCGTTGTGGCGCTGCCGGAGTGCGCCGGCTTGACGGTGTGGGGGCAGGGCGCGGCGGCCGAGCTGCCCCCGCACGTCGAGCCGCTCGACGCGGCATTGGCCGCGGCCGATCGCAGCGAGCCGACGCTGCCGGATGTGCGTTGCCGCGATGTGTTCCTCTACATCTACACCTCCGGGACGACCGGCTATCCCAAGGCTGCGATCATCCGCCACGGCCGCTACGTCATCTCCGGTATCGGCCTGTCGAGCCTGCTCGGGGTCGATGCCAATGACGTGCTGTACGCGCCGCTGCCGCTGTACCACGGCGAGAGCAACTTCGTCGGGTTCAGCGTTGCCATGCGTGTCGGGGGGACATTCGCCTCGCGCCGCCGCTTCAGCGCCAGCGCGTTCCTCGACGACGTGCGCCGCCACGGCGCAACGGCGTTCGTCTATGTGGGCGAGCTGTGTCGCTACCTCCTGCAGCAGCCGCCCAGCCCGTGCGATCGCGACCATCGGCTGCGCCTGGCGGTCGGTGCCGGTCTGCGTCCCGACATCTGGGAGCGCTTCCAGCAGCGCTTCGGTATCGCGCGCATCGTCGAGATGTACGGCGCGACAGAGGGCAACGTCAGCTTGATGAACCGCGCCGGCCGCTCCGGTTCGGTGGGCCGGCCGCATCCGTTTCAACACAGCCAGGTCCGCCTGGCGCGCTACGACGTTGCGAAGGGAGATCTCGTGCGTGGCGTCGATGGCTTTCTCGTTCCCTGTGGTGTGGATGAGCCGGGTGAGCTGCTCGGCCGCATCAGCCGGCGCGGACCGATGCCGTACGACGGCTACACCGATGCCCGCGCCAGCGAAGCCAAGGTGATCCGCAACGCCTTCCGGCGCGGCGACGCCTACTTCCGCACGGGCGACATCCTGCGGCGCGACCGCGACGGGTACTACTACTTCGTCGACCGCGTCGGCGACACCTTCCGGTGGAAGGGCGAGAACGTCGCCACACAGGAGGTCGCGGAGATCCTCAACGATGCGCCCGGGATCGGCGAGACCAACGTGTACGGGGTGCAGATTCCAGGCACGGACGGGCGTGCCGGGATGGCGGCGCTCGTGCTCGAGCCGGGCGTGCAGTTCGATCCGGTGGCCTTCTACGCGCGTGCCCGGCAGTTGCCCGCGTATGCGCAGCCGCTCTTCGTCCGCATTGTGCCGGCCATGGACGTGACGGGCACTCTCAAGCAGCGCAAGACTGATTTGCAGCGACAAGGCTTCGACCCACGCACTTGCACGGACCCGCTGTTCTTCCGTGACGATGCCCAGCGCCGCTACGTGCCTCTTACTGCTTCCTTGTTCGAGCAGATACAAAGCGGTGCGCTGCGGCTCTAGCAGGGCCTGCGGCCGGCGTCACTTCTATGGCCCTGCTGTTGGTTTCCTCAGCCTTTCCTACTTGTAATGGTGGAGGCTGGGGGGTACCGTCCTTGCGTTGGTCGTGTTGGAGGACTTATGAAACGAGCACTCATCGTTGCGGGCATCGTTGCCCTGATTAGTGCGGTTCAAGTGTGCGTGAGCCGCGCCGAGGATCAAGCGCAGCAACCCCAGGCAGCGCAACCAGCCGCACCGGCAGCCAACGCCGACAAGGCGGTCGGGACAACCGGTGGCTGCATGCCGGACGGCAGTTGCTGCGGTAGCGGCGCGTGTGCACAGGCTGCCAAAGCCAGCGACAAGGCGCCCACCGGTGAAGCTGCGGGTGGGTGCCCCTGCATGAAGAACAAGAAGCCATAAGGCCCCCGCCCGCGACCGAGACTCTTGGTAAGCGGGCCAACGACATCTTGTTCAAAGCATTCCGCATGGACCTCGAGTAGGGGCAGAGCGAGCTGTGCCCCTACACTTGGCGACGAAAATCGACACTCTCGACATCGGCCGCGGCATGATACGGTCGAGCATGCCCGCTGTTGGTGTCGCCGACGTGTCGGCACGCGGGGGAGCGAACGGGTGCACGACGATGTCACGAGAGTGGAGCGTGCCGATCGATGACAGGTCGTGACCCGGTAGGACGATAAGGTCGGGCACCAGGTCCTTGAAGCGCTTCAGCCGCCAGATGTGCTCCCACCATTGGTGGAGGTCTGCCGCCGCGGCTGGTTGAGCCGCGTAACGGACCTGATCGTCCACACTCGCAAAGCCATCTGCAAGCATCAGCGGCTGCTCTCGCAGCCGCACGAGCAACGCCAGCGCACCGGGCGTCGAGCCGCTGGCGTCCAAGAGCAGACAGCTGCCGTCGCCGAAGAGGTCGACGTGCACTGGAAAGGTGGCTACGCCAGTGGTGGAGGCGAAGTCGATGAACTTCCAGTTGGCCACGTCACCGAAGCTGCTGGGGTCGTAGCCGCGGCTGCCACGTTGGGCGTATTCGCGCTCAACTTTGGTTACCACCACCCGCGCCTGCGGAAACGATTCAACCTCACCGGTGTGGTCGGAGCGCAGATTCGAAAGGACGATCCAACGCACCGCCTGCGGGTTGAAACCAGCATCGCGCAGCTGAGTGGTGACGTCTTTTCCTGGCAGAACCTCGGCGCCCAGGAAGGCGTTCAGCCACTCGGGAGCGGGGGATGTGTCCTTCGGTTTCGGATTGAGTCCGGTGTTGAAGAGCACCAGCCCCTGCTGCGGGTGCTCGATGAGCACCGCCGGCACGGCGAGGTCGCGTTTACGCGTCAGGCTGCCGCCGCGCAGCACCAGCGCTTCGGGCACGCGCAGGTACCCCGTGTTGAAGACGTGTACCTTCAGCCCGGCCACGCCGCGGTACGGCTGCGGCCAGTTCGCCAGCGTCGGCGGAATGTAGGGGACACGCA
>DATKMS010000168.1:0-11061 GCA_035541735.1 Candidatus Margulisiibacteriota bacterium | reverse complement strand
GCTATGGCGCGGCGGTGTGCGGCTTGCGCGCGCCGTACCGCTCCCAATACGAAGCCGGGATGTCGGCCGGGTTCTTGTACCAGTACCACGTGCACGGATCGCGATCGTAGTCGCCCGGGGGCTCTGACGGGTAGAGCGGCGCGCCGATCCAGCGCAGCGGCAGCGACTCGTTGGTGAACGTGCAGTGCGTGCAGTAGATCGGAAAGTCGCGGCGCCCGTAGCTCCAGTCGTGCGGCGCGCGCGTGCACGTGTAGGCACCGGGCCCGCGGTACGCGCCGGTGCGCCACAGGCGTTGGCCCGAGCCGCACGGGTTCATGCGGAAGATGAACTTTTCGTCGTCCTCTTCGATCGTGAATGCGCCAGGCGCAGGACCGGTACCGCTGCACGAGTGCGCCCGCCAGGTCGCGGCGAGGGCAAGCACGATGTCGCGTCGATCGCGTGACGCGATCTGCGCGACGGCGCGCCGCCAGAACCCATTGTCGGCCTTGTGCTGCTGCGCCTCGGCGACGGCGTCCTCGCCCATGCGCGCGTGGATGAAGGTGAGCAGCCCGGCGATGGCATTGACCATGAGGTCGTGCAGGAAGCGCCACTCATGCTTCATCTCCTGGCACAGCGCCTTCGCGCGCTCGAGGTCGCCGGCATCGATCGCCTCGACGACGCGGTCCAGCGTCGGCCGACACAGCTCGGCCAGCTCATCATCGGAGAACCACCGGTCAGCCATCACGCACCTCCGCGGTAGGGTGCACCACTGCTACCACGCTCGGGGTGTGGGCGCGAGGCCGGCCCTCACCCCTGCTCCTCTCCCGTGCCGGAAGTGGCCAGGGAGAGGGGAGCTTCCCTTCCAGGTCTCGGGCGAGCGCAGTTCACGAAATATGGATGATCCCTTGGTGTGCAGGTTTACCGCGTCACGGCTCCAGCGGCAGCTCGAAGAGCGTCGTTCCGTTGGTGTTGATCACCGTGAGGCGCGCGCTGCCGTGCTCGTCCACCTGCATGACGCCGAAGTTGAACCACGACTTGGCCGCCGCGTAGCCGCGCGCCGGATCGGCGTCGTCGGGATAGCGGAACAGCAGCGTCGGATGGAGTGTCGTGTCGAGCTCATGCTTCGGGAAGACGCCGGCGTTGAGCGGGCCGGTGTCGATCTCGTAGAACTGGAAACTCGGGTCGGCGGCAAACGGCGCGTAGCGCAGCGCCGCCACGAAATGGATGTCGGTGGAGATCCAGATGTGGTTGCGGATGTGATGCGTTTGCATGAAGCGCAGGATGTCCAGCAACTCATACGCGAACCCCGTGCGGCGATCGAAACGGCCCCAGCCGTCGCAGCCGCGCTCTGCCACGCAGGTCGGCACCGACAGCGGAACGCTCGACACGATCACCTTCCACGTCGCGTCGGAGTGCAGCAGGCCCTCTTTCAACCAGCGCAGCTGCTCGCCGCCCAGCATTGCCTTCGGGTGGCGTGGATCGTCCGTGCGGTCGTTCGCATCACGATATGACCGCGTGTCGAGCACGAACAGCTCCAGGTGCCGCCCCCAGCGAACGCGGCGATAGAGCTGCGCGGCCGTGGCGGGCAGCGGGTTGTAGTCGAGGAACGCCGCGCGTCCGAGCGGCAGGAGGTGGAGGCCGGGGGGATACGGCGGTGACGGACCGGTATCGCGCTGCGGGCCGAAGTCGTTGATGACTTCATGGTCGTCCCACACGGCGTAGTAGGGCATCGAGGCCAGCACCTGCTGCGTGGTCGCATCGTCACGGTTGTACTTCCAGTACGCCCAGAACTCCGGCAGGCTGGTCGAGACGTCGGGCGGACCGGGAATCTGCTGATTGCCATAACGCCCCATCGCCAGGCACGGGCTGTCAACGTAGACCATGTCGCCGAGGCCAATGAAGAAGTCGGGACCTTGGTCGAGGACCGTGTGAAAGATCGGATACCCTTGGCTGCGGTCGCGGCAGGCGTTTTGGCCGCCGACGTCGCCGCCCCACACGAAGCGCACGGCTTGCGGGCTGTCGGCGCGCGGTGCGGTGCGGAAGGTACCGCCCACCGCCTGTCCGACCACCGCCGCGTCATCGCGACCGACGCACCAGACACGGTATTGGTAGGTGGTCGCGGGCTCGAGCCCGTCGACCGTCACTTTCGCGGTGAAGTCGTTTGCAGCACGCGCTGTCGCCGTGCGCTCTGCATCGTTCACGCCGTCGATCGCGACGTGCAGCTCCGCTGCGCGGTCGCAGCGCGACCAGATCACGGCGCTGGTTGCCGTCACCTCACCTGCGGCAACGCCGTGCGTGATGCGCGGGCCCGCTGTTCCCTGAGCCGCATCATCACGCCGCGCCGGTGGCGCACAGGCACTGGCGGTGAGCAGCAGGCACACCGTCACGACTATCCGACCACGACCGAAACGTTGCACCCTTCGCCTCGCAATTCGCGCCTAGTCTTCGCGTAACAACGGCCTCGAAGGCAAGCCTCCCCACTGCATTCTTGGGGAATTCATCGCCGCGTCACGATGCGGTAATGGCCAACTGCTACCTTGACCGTATAGAGCCACAAGAGACCAGCGGCAGACAGCCCGCTGTACCTCGATGGCCCTCCTCCACACCTGGGGGAGGGGTCCCACAGCCCCTCCCCCTTCCCCCACTACAGCCGAACGTCACCTAGGGTGCGGGCGGCCGCTCCGCATACGACCTGCCGCCGCGTGTCCACGCCGGACCGTGGCCCCAGTCGAGGCGCGTGCGCTTCCGCTTGTGTTCGGGATCGAACTGCTTACAGGCGTTGGCGTACTCTTCGACCGTCGCATACGCCCGAGGCACGGCCCAGTAGTCTTCCTCGCGGCTCCACTGGTTGTTGCCCGCGTACTGTAGGATCGTGATGCCGGGGAAGTCGATCGTTCCCCGGCCGCTCGGATGGTCGCGGCGGTTCTGCATGTAGACCACAACTCGACCCGTCGCCTCATCCACGACGTGCCACTCGTACGCCGTGTACAGCTCGCAGTACTCGACCATGATCGGCTTGATCCAGGCGCGAATCGCCTCGCGACCTTTCATGTTTCCCAGCACATGCTCGACGTAGTCGGCATCCGCTGTGAACAAGTCGGCCCACTTGTCCCAGTCTTCCCCCACGGCGCCGGTGCGCCAGTAGTGCCGGAACGCGTGTTCCAATTCGTCGCGATCGAACTTCGCCATGTGCCCTCCGCCTGCGGCTGCTGCCGCCGGTGCGGATCATACTGCCGCCACTGGCGCTCGTTCAATCGCGACGCGCACCTCTGTACAAATTGGTGCTTGCAGAAAGAGTTCGCATTGGTCTACTGGTACCGAAGGCTGTCATGCCCCCCGGGGGGCATGCGATCTCCAAGCATTCCAAGGTTGCGGAAGGGAGCCATCCTATGACGCGCGCTCGAACGATGCTGGTTGGTTGGGCCGTAATGCTGAGTGCGACGCAGCTACCCACGCGAGGGCTCGCTGCCGCCGGCCCCGGCGACGCTTACATGTGCTACAAGGCGAAGCTCTCGAAGGGGCAGCCGGCGTTTGCAGCAACGACCGCGTCGTTGCAGGACCAGCTCGGCGGCCCACAGACGTATGGCGTGTCGAAGATCGTCACCATCTGCAACCCGGCGGACACCACCGGCACTGCTCCGCACAACCCGCTCGTCCACCAACTCGGCGTGCAGATCAAGGCCCAGAGCGGCGCACCCAAGTTCGTAAAGAGCGACCACCTGACCGATGACCAGTTCGGTCGCCTGCAGTTGACGTTCGTGGCGCCCGACACCTTGCTCGACGTCTCGGCGCAGGTATCCGGCTCCGGCGGCGCAACGCCGTTGGCGAGCAGCGGAAGCGCGGATCGATTCATGTGTTACAAGGCGACGACGGCCAAAGGCACGGCGAAGTTCGTGCCGCCGCCGTCGCCGACCGTGACCGACGACTTCGTGAGCGGGCAGACGTTCGACCTGAAGAAGGTGCAGCACGTCTGCACACCGGTCGACAAGAACGGGGAGACGCCCGGAGCAGAAACTCACGCCGGGCACCTCGTGTGTTACCAGGCGGCGCTGCCCAAAGGCGCCCCCAAGTTCTCGAAGCCACAGGTGTCGGTGAACAGCACCAACTTCGGCGGCTGGGTGCTCGACGCGCTGGCGCCGTCCGAGCTGTGCGTGCCGGCCTTGAAGGACAACATGTGTGACTTCCTCGACCCGAGTCGCTGCATGTATCCCTTCCCCAACGACTATTTCACGGTGGTGGATTCGACCGCCGACACCAAGCGGCGCGTGCGCTTCGCGCTCGACGGTATGCCGCGCAACGCGTCGAACACGCCCATCGCCGTCGACGACTACAACCTCAACGACGGCTTCAGCCCCGGCGCCAGCATTCTGCTCTACGTGCCGGGCGTCGACCTCGGCATGACCGGCGCAGCGCCGGTCACCGACATCGCGCGCTCGCTCGACGCCGATGCCCCGATCGTCCTGGTGAACGCGAAGACGGGCCAGCACCACATCATGTGGGCCGAGATCGACTCCAACGCCAGCAGCGCCGCAACGCGCTCGCTGATCATCCGCCCCGCCGTCGCCCTGACCGAGGCAACGCGCTACATCGTTGCCCTGCGGCGCATGAAAGACGCCGGCGGCGCGCTCATTGCGCCGAATGCGGACTTCCTCGCCTATCGCGACAAGACGCCGACGGGCGATGCGGTCAAGGAGAGCCGCCGCGCGCACATGGAGGACATCTTCACGACGCTGGCCGCGGCGGGCATCGATCGCAGCGATCTCTATTTGGCTTGGGATTTCACGGTGGCCAGCGAACGCAACCTCTCCCAGCGCCTGCTCTTCGCGCGCGACGACGGTTTCAAGCGGCTCGGTGCGAACGCCCCGTCCTTCACCGTGACGCAGGTCGAGGATGACGTGGACAGCAACATCTTCCGCCGGGTGACCGGGACCTACAACGTCGAGCGCTACGTCGACTCGACGGATCCCGGCGCGCGCATGATCCTCGATTCAAAGGGTCTGCCCGTCCATCAGGACACGCCGCAGCCCGCCTCCTTCATCTGCATCATCCCGCGCGCCGCCCTGCCGAGCGCCGCCGGCCCCGCGGTCCCCGCACGGCCATCGCTCTACGGGCACGGTCTGCTCGGCTCGAACGACGAGGTCAACGCCGGCAACGTCAAGGCGATGGCCAACGAGCACAACTTCGTCTTCTGCGCCACCAAGTGGATCGGCATGTCGGATGACGACATCCCGAACGCCATTTCGATCCTCCAGGAACTCGGGAAGTTTGCGAGCCTCACCGATCGCCTGCAACAGGCGATGCTGGACCAGCTCTTCCTGGCACGGCTGATGATCCACAAGAAGGGTTTCGTCTCGGATCCGGCGTTCCAAGATGCCTCCGGCAATCCCGTGATCGACACCAGCGCTGTCTTCTACGACGGCAACAGCCAAGGCGGCATCTTCGGCGGCACGGTGATGGCGATTGCGCAAGACATCAAGCGGGGCGTGCTCGGCGTCCCGGGTATGAACTACTCTCTGCTGCTGACGCGCAGCACGGACTTCGCGCTCTATTCGTCATTCTTGTATCCGGCGTATCCCGACGAGTTGACGCGGCCGCTGCTCCTGGCACTCATCCAGATGCTCTGGGACCGCTCAGACCCGAACGGCTATGCGCAGCACATCACGACCAATCCGCTGCCCAAGACGCCAAAGCACACGGTCCTGCTGCACGAGGCGTTCGGCGACCACCAGGTGGCGAACGTCGCGACGGAGATCGAGGCGCGGACGATCGGCGCGTCGATCCATCAGCCGGCGATCGCTTCCGGGCGCAATCCCGATGTGACGCCGTACTACGGCATCCCGGCCATTCCGAGCGATCCGTTCGATGGCTCAGCACTGATCATCTGGGACAGCGGTTCGCCGCCTGCGCCGACCACGAACACGGCACCGTCGAGCGGGCGCGATCCGCACTCCGACCCGCGCAACTCGACACTCGGACGACAGCAGAAGTCGGACTTCTTGAAGGCAAAAGGTGGTGCCGTGGTTGACGTCTGCGCGGGCGCCCCGTGCGTGGCGCCGTAGCCCAACTCGGAGTCGAGGGGAGCCAAGGACGCCAACGACAGAATGCCTACACCGTCACCACGCGCTGGTAGATCTTCGGCAGCTCGCGCGGCAGGGCGGCGATGTCCTCGATGACCATGTAGCGCGCGCCGTCGCATGGCCGGCTTGTCGACGGTGATGCAGAACCGATGATGCTGGCTGCTTCGTCGAGCGAGACAAAACTGTGCTATCTGTGCGTCCGCCCTTATGAAGTAGGAGTCGCATACGTGAAGCTGCCCAACATCGTGCTTGCGGTAGTCGAACGGGAGAAGATCACCGAGTACCTCTTGAACCCGGCGCATCCTGACAACGGCGGCAAGGCAGCATTTTTTCAGATCCAAGGTTCAGCCGCGATGACTGGGAAGTGTTGGCCGCAGCTTTTCGGAAACAGGCCGAAACTGCCGATGTTGCCGAAGCTGTAGAATCCTCGCATGGGCAGAAGTATATTCTTGAGGGTGTCATAGAGACGCCAAGTGGGAAGATGCCACGTGTACGAACCGTGTGGATTGTAGACCGAGGGCTTGACGCACCGCGGTTGGTCACGGCGTATCCGCGTGGGGAATGAGAGGCGCAGATGATTCGGGAACACGAGCGAGTAGTGCTTACGACCTCAGTCCCGTCCCAAGGGCTCGAACCGGGCGACGTCGGAACCGTTGTGCACGTCTACAAGGATGGGCAGGCGTACGAAGTCGAGTTCCTCGCGCTGGACGGTCACACCGCGGCCGTTGTTACCGTGGAGGCGTCGCAAGTCCGACCCGTGACACGGCGGGAGATCACGCACGCCCGCGAGCTGGCCACTGCCGTATCGTAGACACCGGGTGGCGCGACACTGTCACCACCCCTAGGCAATTGTCTGACACCCATTCCTCTCTAAACCGTGACGACACGCTGGTAGATCTTCGGCAACTCGCGAGGTAACGCCGCGATGTCCTCAATCACCATGTAGCGCGCGCCGTCGCACATCTCGCGCAGGTAGTCGTGGCCGGCTTTGTCGACGGTGATGCAGAATGGAGTGATCCCGGCGGCTTCGCACTCGCGCAGCGCCGCTGTCGTGTCGCGCAGGCCGTAGACGTTGCTGCGCCGGTCCTGGCCGTAGTCGAAGTCCTGCGGGAAGCCGTCGCTGAGCAGGATGATGTGGCGCGAACGGCAGCTGACGCTGGCAAGCTTCTCGGTAGCGTGGCGCAGCGCCGTGCCCATGCGCGTGCTGCGCTTGGGTTCGAGCGCACCGATGCGTCCCTTCACCGCCGCCGACAGCGACTCGTTGAACGACTTCACCAGATAGAACTCGACGTTGGTGCGCCCGTGGCCGGAGAAGCCATAGATGGCGTAGGCGTCGCCGATCTCCTCCAACGCCTCGGCCATGATCACCAACGCCTCCTTGGTAACATCGATGATGCGGCGCGCCGAGACGGCCGGCCTGCGCGGGCGTGGGCCGAATGCCGCGAGGTCGTCTTCCGCATACGCCGGTAGCGGCGCTTTCTGCAACGGCTCGTCGGTGGAAGCGCTCATGTCGATCAGGAAGAGCGTCGCCACGTCGCGTTCTTCGCGTGTCCGCGCCACGTAGAGCTTCGGCGACGGCGGCCGGCGCGCGCGCCGGTCGACGCGCGCGCTGACCACCGCGTTCAGGTCGAAGTCCTCGCCGTGCTCCAGACCGCGCACGAGGCGATACATCTCGGGCCGGATGCGCTGAAACTGGCGGCGTACCTCCGGAATGACCTGCGCGTAGTCGAGCAGCGTGCGGTTGAAGAACTCGCCGGCGTCGCCGTCGACGGCCATCTCGCGGAGGCGGCACCAGCGCTGGCGGTAGTCACTGATGTGGTAGTCCCATTCGTCGTAATAGAAGGACGCCCCTTCGCCACGCTGCTCGAGCCAGCGCCGCGGTGGCGGCCGATCAGCCGGCGTTGCCTCGTCGAGCAGGCGGCGCAACTCTTCCAGCTGCTCCGCTGGCACTTTGCCGAGGAGATCCGTGATGTAGAGACCGAGCCCTTCGAGATCTTCGCTGTAACCTTGCTTCATGCGCAGGTCGACGCCGGCGTCGATCAGCCGCTGCAGTTCCTCCGCCGACAGCGGCGCCGGCATCCCGTCGGTGTCATCGCTCTCTTCGTTGAGCTGGAACTTCATGTCCTCGGGCAACGTGCCCGGCGGCGGCGCCTCCGCCGGTGTTTGCATCTGTGGCGCATCACCCGGGACCATTGGCGAATCATCGTCGCTATATGGGTCGTACATCATCTCCCCGGCGATCGTTTCGTAGACCATCTCACTGGTGCGCCCGCGCGTTTCCCCCGGCTCCAGCAGTTGCCCGACCAGCAGTTGTGCGACGGCGAGCGAGTCATTGACCGTCGCGTCGCGATTCGCCAGCGGCGCCACGCAGGGTGCCACCAGGACGGCGAGCGGCCGGAGCCACACCGGCAGCCCGTGCGCATCACGCCCGGACAGCAGCCAGGCCAACAGCAGATCGAGCAAGGTGGCTTGCGGCGGGACCTGCTCCGGCAGTTGTCGCGACAGAACGCGGGCGGCCAGCTCACGCTGCTCGGTCGCCAGACCCGGGTAGGCGCGCGACAAGGCCGCGGCCACGCGAAAGCCTTCCGTAACCAAGAACAACTCTTCGAGTAGCTCGGGATGCTCCGGGGCCCGCAAGAAGCCGATCACGCTGCCGTTGGCTGTCGCAGGGAGGTCGGCGTCGTAGGTTGCAAACTCGCGCCGCCCGGCGAGCTGTGCGGCCAGGAAGCGGTACAGTCGCACATTGTCCTCGTGCGTGCCGAACAGATCGACCTTGAGTGGCAACGCCACCTCGTCCTCGAGCGGAAACTCCTCCAGCGGCGGGCGCAGGCCGAAGGCATCGGCGGCGCGAATGGACGCGGCGCGTCCGCTGAGCATCTGGATGTACTTGCGCAGCAGGCCCTGGACGTCGCTGAGCACTGCGGCCGTCGAGGAGGCCTGCAACACTTTGACGCTGGTACGGGATTCGAGCGCAAAGTACGCCACGCCGGCGTCGGCGTTCTCGGCGGCGATTTCGAGCCCGCGGTGCACCCACGCCTCCACTGCACCGTGCCGCGCATCCTCGTACGCCGGGGGCAGCGAGCGCAGCAACGCGACGCTGCCGCGGGGAAATTGTTGCGCCACCAACAAGGCCAGATCGAGGGCTGCCAGGCGGTGCGCACTCGGAATGGCGCGTACCAGCGCGCCGACAACCGGGACGATCTCCGCCACCGCATCAGCAACCGCTGCCCCGGCCTGCTCAAAGATGTGCAACAACTTGAGGCGCATCCCCGCCGGCAGGCGATGCACCGCCGCTGGGAGCTGTGTGTAGAAGGCCGCGGCGGCCACCGCGTTGGCGCGCACAACTGCGAGCGCGGCGGCAAAGAAGGCGCCGCGTTCGGGCGCCTTGAAAGCGGCGAAGCTGGGCGGCAGCTGGCCGAAGAATTGGGTCTCTCGTAGAACTGTCTGCAGCGCCACCCCGAGGTCGGCCCAGGCCGCGATGTCCTCGGCACGCAGCACCCGCAATACCTCGCCGGCCGCAGCGAAGTAGGCGTACGCCAGGAATTCGCCGCGCCAGCCGGCCACCCCGTGCAGACGCATGCCCTGGCGCGCCCATTCGTCGAGGGTGTCGGTCCCGAGCACGTCGACGAGCGACGCCGTGCCCTGAAAGAACGCGGCGCCCAGCTTGCGCGACAGCGCCGCGACGCGCTTGCCGGTCGCGCACCAGGCGCTCAACCGGGGAATGCCAGCGGTCGCTACCGCCTTCGGCGATACTGAGAAGTACGCCAACGCGGCGTCGCGATGCGAGGGCTCGTGCCCGAGGAGATCCTGACCGAACACCAGCCAGCGCTCGAACGCGTCGGGGCCGAGCGCTTGCCGGACGGCCGCCGCGTGGCGGTAGAACTGCTGGGCGACGGCCGGCGACACCGCAGCGAAGCGGTCGCCAGCAGCGAGGATCTGCTCGTGAATCTGTGGCCCAAGACGGTCGCAGGCTTCGCGGGCGCGCCGCCCGGCGCGGTCGGCGAACAGATGCGATTCGAACCACAGGGAACGGTCAGCCATTGAGGAAGCTATCAGCGATCAGCCGTCAGCTATCAGCAAAAGTTACTCCGGTCGTGCTGGCTGAGAGCTGACGGCTGATCGCTTGCATCTCATTCAAAGATTGCCCCAACGAGTGCATCAATGGCACGTTGCGACTCGGCATCGTCGGTAAGCGAAGTACTGACGGCCACGCGGCAGGCGCGGCGGGGCGGCACCTGGCGCTGCATGAGTTGACCCGCATAGATCAAGAGCCGCGTGCTCACGCCCTCTTCCAAGCCACTGGCCTTGAGGTGGCGCACCTTCTCCCCGAGCTTCGCCAGCGCCAGCGCGGTTTCCATGTCGACGCCGCTCTCGTGCGCGATGATCTGCGCCTCCTTGTCGCGCGGTGGATAATCGAAGTCGATGGTCACGAAGCGTTGTCGCGTGGAATGCTTCAGATCCTTGAGCACGCTCTGGTAGCCGGGGTTGTACGAGATCACCAAGAGGAAGTCGGGATGCGCTTCGATGATCTCGCCCTTCTTGTCGATCGGCAGGATACGCCGATGGTCGGTGAGCGGATGGATGAGGACGATGGTGTCCTTGCGGGCTTCGACGATCTCGTCGAGGTAGCAGATGGCGCCACCTTTCACCGCCTGCGTGAGCGGACCATCGATCCACACCGTTTCGTCGCCTTTGATGAGATAACGGCCGACGAGGTCGCTGCCGGTCAGATCCTCGTGGCAGGCAACCGTGATGAGGTTGCCCGGAATGACCTCCTGTCCCGGCGGGGCGCCGTTTCCGGATTCCGGCCCACGCAGGATATGCGCCATGTACTCCACGAAGCGCGTCTTGCCACAGCCGGTCGGGCCCTTCAGGAGGACCGGGAGGCGCTTCGCGTAGGCGGCGGTGAAGACCTCGATCTCGTCGCCGATCGGCAGGTAGTAGGGTTCGGACATCGGAAGCGCGGCGGATTCTAGGGGCGCTCCGGGGGTCATGCAACGCGGCG
>DATKMS010000167.1:0-5794 GCA_035541735.1 Candidatus Margulisiibacteriota bacterium | reverse complement strand
GCGGCGCTGCTGCTGTCGCGCCGCGCGCGGGTGGTGCCGGAGATGGCGCAGCGCGCCGCGTGAATGCCCGAAGGATTGGATCAAGCCCGGCCCGAAGGAGGGAACGCAACGCGGAGTCGCCAAGGCGCAGAGGCGCAAAGGGGGGCTCTCCTTCTCAGCCATGATCCACATTGCCAGCAAGCCGGGGCGAAGCGATCGACAACCTGTCAACGACTGATAGACGCCTTTGCTGAGAAGCGGTAATGGTCGGACGTGGAGCCACCACAGAGGATCTTGCCCCACGACCCCGTACACTTCATTCAGCGATGTGTTCGTGGTCGCCGAATCCTGTGGACGTATCACGTGAACCTGCGCCTCAAAGGCCGTTTCGTCCCGCGCCAGACCATTCTCGATTCCGTTGACTCCTATGAACTCGTCGAGTCGTACCCGGACGACAAGTACCTTCCGAGCTACCTCGTGTTGGCACGGCAGGGGACCGACGCGATTCACGTGCTGTTTGCAACGGACGTCGACAAAGATAATGTGAGAGTCGTCACCGCCTACCGGCCAAGCGCGGACGAGTGGGAGGATGATCTGAAAACGAGGAGATCCCCGTCATGAAGTGCACCACGTGCGGAGCCAAGATGAACCGGGTCGTCACCGACCTGCCTTTCAAGACGACTGACCACACGATCGTCGTTCTCAAGAACCTTCCCGTGCTCGAGTGCGGGAACTGCACCGAGTATCTCCTCGAGGACCTGGTATTGCGCCGTGTCGACGAGATCCTTGCTGGCGTCGCTGGGGCAGCGGAACTGGAGGTGATCCGGTATGCCGCGTGAGCGGCGCCCAACGCTGCGCCGAAGACGGTAACCCCGTTTGCGCTCGCCTTCGCCGCAAAGCCCGATCTCCTCAGACGTTCGGAGGCAGACCAGCGGGATCACCTCGCGCCTATGGCGGCGGTAGATTCTCAAGTCGGCGCGGTCGACGGTGATCACTGAGTGGCGCGGATGCAGCTCGCTCATGCGAATGAGGCACAGGTCGGCGAGGTCTGGGTGGCGGTCCGCATAGCGCCGGGCGAGGGTCGCGAGCTGCGACAGGTGGTCGTTCACGTCGAACGCCACGGCCACCAGCCCTTCCTGCACCATGTCGAAGACCAGGCTTGCGCTGCGCAGGTGATACGCCGTTTCGGCCAAGACGGCCTCGCAGGTTAGCAGCGGCTCAGTGACGCGCTCCGCGACGCCCACGGCCCGCGCATGGTGCGCGTCAGACCGGTTCGCGAAGGCGACGAGGAATCCGGTATCGGCTAGCTATAGCTAGACCCTTCACGGCGATGAGAACCCCTTGCGCGATGAGAGATCCTTCGGGCCGCGAGCCCTTCCGGCCAATCGCATGAACGATGGGCGCGCGCTAGTCGCCTTGGCGCGCTCCAACTGGTCGCGCACGATCTTGCCCTGCGACACGCCAGTGGTCTTGGTCCTCCAGCCACGCCGCCAACTCTCGTGTAAGACGCACCGTAATTGTATGACTCATACGGCGAGAGCGTACTCAACTCGACCGAGAACGCAACAGTGCCCCGGACACCGACTAGCGCGCGCCCCTTCCATCATGAGCCCCCGCAGGGGCGGTACCCACCAGCCAGGGGTGCAGCCCCTGGCTCATCCGTGCAAGGGTCGAAGGGACGCATCTACCATTTCCGGCCAAGGTACCCGGCTTGACTTCTGGAAGTAATCACTTCCATTTCTGCGTCGCAGAATGGAGATCATCCTCATCAGGTATGCAGCGTGAGTGTGCGCTCAACGCCGCACCCGAAATATTCGAACGCAAAGTCGCAAGGAGGCGACGACCCATGGTATTCGGCGGCTTTGGGGATTTCACAGCTCCGAGACGCGGGCGCCTTACACCACGCCCAGCTCGCGCAGCACGCCGAGAGCCTTGGGCGGCGGATCCTGCCAGAACCATTGCTCCTTGATCCACAAGCCGGCCACCACGTCAGAACGATAGACCCCTTGCACGTCCGCCCGCCGACGCTCGTAACGGCCGTCGGCTCCCAGAACGTAGAAATCCGCTTGCTCCCTCTCCGGGTCGATCACCCAGTACTCACGTACCCCGCCGCTTTCGTACTCCGCGAGCTTCTCCCCGCGATCGCGCAGGCGGCTCTCGGGTGACACGACCTCCACCACCAAGTCCGCGGGTCCGTCCAGATAGGTGTCTTTGAGCCGGCCCAGGTGCTCGCTTGCCACGAATAGCACGTCCGGCTCGCGCCCAGGCAGATCCGGACCGGTCTTCATTTGAAACGGCGCGCTGATCACTTGGCCCAGTGCCCGCTGCTCGACGTAGTCACCGAGGACTCGGAGGAGAAAGTCGCTGACAGCCTGATGGCGCCGTGATGCGGGCGAGGCCATCACCACCGTTCCGTCCACCCACTCAGCCAAGGTGTCTTCATCGCACCACGCCAAGAAGTCTTCATAGCTGATGCGCGTATGCTCGTCCTGCGGCTGCCGCTGCGTGACCCCCATGGTAGGTCTCCACGTACGTGACTATAGCCAAGTTCGCGTGATTGGTGAAGCTGAGGTCTCCCGACGGCAGAGGTGAGGAGGCAGAGGCGCGGGAGCTTCCGCCTTGCCGCAACACGAACGGTTCAGATCGACTCCCCCGCCCCCTCCTCAAGGGAGTGTCGATACACTCGCAGCGAGCGTGCCGCCGCGGTCACCGGGGAATTCATTCCCCGGCTCAGTCGGACTAAGTCGGCTGAAGCCGGCTGCAAACACAGGGGCTGGAGTCCCCTTCAGGGGACTTTTCAAAGATTCAGCCGGGGAATTCATTCCCCGGCGTCCAAGCTGCACGCCCGTTGCGATGCTGTTCACGAGAAAATCGACAGTCCCTCAAGTAAGGAGGGAAATTTTCGGAGATGTCCCGAGACTCGGCTGATCGCGCTGGACTTACGAGATCCCTTTCAGGTAAGCGGCATGAAGTAGGACCAGCAAGCGCATCGAACGCCAGGAGGTGCTGTGACCACGGGTGGAGCAACCATGTCAGCGCAAACAGGGACCGCGATGAACCGACGCTCGTTGCTGCGTCTGCTGATGGACGCAGCGGCGGTGTGTTTGGTCGCTAGCTGTCGCGCCAGCGGGGCGAGGGCGATCTTGACCGCGCGGCCCACGCTCACGCCGGCCCAGGCACGCCTGGCGGCCTTCGGGGCGCGCCTCGAGGCTGCCGACCCTGACACGGCCGACCGACTCTTCGCACTTGCGTGTGACACATCAAGACGCCACGCCGGGTGGCTTAGCGGTCCCAACGATGCGTGCACGGCGCTGCTGGAAGAGACGCGCGTGCGCCAGGACTTTTACGCCGGCCAGACGCAGTCGATAGACGGCTGGATGCTGGCGCGCTCGGAAGCCGCCGCGTGCGTCTTCCTGCACCGTCTCGGGTGCGCGACACCTGCCGCCTGATGTTGCTCGACGCCAATGCGCTGCAGCCCGGCGCACGCATCGCCACCGACGTGTGCGTGGTCGGCGCGGGCGCCGCGGGGATCACGTTGGCCCGGACGCTCGCCGGCCACGGCATTGACGTGGCCCTGCTCGAAAGCGGCGGCATGGACTTCGAGCCTGCGACGCAGAAGCTCGCCGATGTGGTCAACCGCGAGCCGCAGTATCCCTTCGACGGGCTGCGGCTGCGCTATTTCGGTGGCTCCACCAACCACTGGGGCGGCTGGTGCCGGCCGTTCGATGCGACGGACTTCCTCACGCGTTCGTGGGTGAGCAACTCGGGATGGCCGATCACGCGCGCCGACCTCGATCCGTACTATCCCGAGGCGCTGTCGATCCTCGACATCCCGCCACGCTTGCACGGCGCGTCGCTTGAACAACTCGCCGACGACATCGAGCACAAGCCGTCCGTGTTCGGTGCTGACCATCGCGACTTCCAGTCGCTGGTGTGGCTGCAGAGTGCGCCGACGCGGATGCGGGCGAAATACCGTGATGAGATCCGGGCGAATCCTCGCATCCACTGCTTTCTCCACGCCAACGCCATGGAACTGATCGCTGATGCGAACGGCTCGCACGTGCTCGGTCTGAAGGTCCGCACGCTGGCGGGACGGGAGTCTACCTGCTCCGCGAAGATCTACGTGCTGTGTGCCGGTGGTATAGAGAACGCGCGCCTCCTATTGCTGTCCGATACGGTCGTAGCCGGCGGCATCGGCAATCAGCACGATCTGGTCGGCCGCTACCTGATGGAGCACACCTCGACGTCGTCCCCGTGTTGGCTGGTGCTCGCTCCGCCGACGGGCAGCGAGCGCTTCCAGGAAGAGGATGTGTGCGAGCGCAGCCGCAGCAGCCGTCTGCCGGGTGTCAAAGCCGACATGTTCGGCTTCGCGGCGCGTCCCGCCTTCCAGCGCACGCACGAATTGCTGGCGTGCTCGATCAACGCAGCGGGAGGGCCCGTCACCGATCGGGAAGCGATGCCGGAAGCCATCCGTGACCTGCTCGGGGCCAGCTCGTCGCCGGCTGCAGCCATACCCGGCCCGCGTGCCTATCGCATCTTCGTGCTCGCCGAGCACGTCCCAAATCCGAACAGCCGCGTCTCCCTCGGCACCGAGCGTGACGCCCTCGGCCAACGCAAGACGGTGGTGGATCTGCAGTTTCAGGAGCAGGATCGGCGCAGTCTGCGCGACAGTCTGCAATTCTTTGCGCAGGCGCTGGGCGCCAGCGGGCGCGGCCGCGTGCAGATCAACAACGGCGAGCCGCTCACCTATGCCGGCGGCGGGGGACATGATATGGGCACCACGCGCATGGCGGATGATCCGCGCCACGGCGTGACCGATCGCCACGGCAAGGTACACGGCGTCGACAACTTGTTTCTGGCGGGCAGCTCGCTCTTCTCCACCTCCGGCTTTGCCAATCCGACGCTCACGCTGGTGGCGCTCACCTTGCGCGTGGCCGATCGACTCAAGGATGTGGTACGCACCGCCGGTGGCTGACGGGATGCGGCGTGACCAAGGGGCAGACATGATTGACGAGCAAAAGGTGACGCGACGACACGTGTTGAAGGGACTGGGCGCGCTGGCGGCCGCAGGGCTGGCTCGTCCGGCCCTGGCGGCAGACACGACTCCTCCGCCAGGGGCAACGCCCGGCACGGCGGCCGGAAGCCGCGTGAAATTCGCCATCACGGTCAATCAAGGCGCGCCGTTCGAGCAAATTCTTTCAGCCTGGGAAGCGGCCGAAGCCGCCGGCTTCGACGCCGCGTTCGTCTTCGATCACTTCATGGGCATTATGCCGGGAACCCCGGAGCAAGAACGCCATCAGGAAGCCTGGACGCTGTTGGCGGCGCTCGCTGCGCGCACCCGCCGGCTGCGGGTCGGGCTGCTCGTCAACAGCTGCACCTATCGCCACCCGGCCATCGTCGCGAAGATGGCGGCCACCGTGGATCAGATCAGCGGCGGGCGTTTGATTCTCGGGTTGGGTGCCGGCTGGATGGAACGCGAGCACAAGGCATATGGCATTCCCTTCCACACCAAAGCCGGCCGCGCCCGCCGCCTCGGCGAGTACGTCGAGGTGATCAACGCGCTCTTCGTTCAGGAGCGGGTCACCTATTCGGGGAAGTATTTCCAACTCAAGGATGCGGTGCTGGAGCCGAAGCCCGTGCAGAAGCCGCATCCGCCGATCCTGATCGGCGGGAGCGGCAAGAAGATCGTCCTGCCGATCGTCGCGAAGTACGCGCAGATGTGGCACTTCGGCATCCCGAGCAAAGAGCCCGCCGAGGTGAAGCAGTTCACCGCCGCCTTCGACGACTTGTGCCGCAGCCTCGGACGCAACCCGGC
>DATKMS010000166.1:0-8419 GCA_035541735.1 Candidatus Margulisiibacteriota bacterium | reverse complement strand
GTGGGCACCCGAGACCTCCAGGGCGCTGCGCCATCTAGGGCAGTTGTTGCGCTTTGCCGTGCCGACGTTCTTCTTTGCGTCGGGATTCCTCTATTACCAGCCCGCGCCAATTTCGCTGGCAACGGTGGGGCGACGGCTGCGCCGCATCCTGGCGCCCTACTTTTGTGTCTCCGTGGCTGCGCTGGCATACGACGCCTGGAAGCCAGGCCACGCCGGGACGGACTCGGCACTGCAGAACCTGCTGTTTGGCGCTGCCTTCTCACCGTACTACTTTGTCGCCGTTCTGGCCGCCTTGATTCCGCTGATCTGGCCCATGTCCCGGCTTCCTCCCAGCACGGTTCTCGGACTGCTGCTGCTCAACGAGCTGTACGGCATGCTGTCGCGACCGCACGGGGCGCCGCTGACGTTCTGGCTGTTGCGCAACCCGCTGCTGTGGGGTCCATGGTTCGTGCTCGGGTGGTTGTGTGGCTCGCAGAGGAACGCCCTCGACGTGCTTTCGGCACGCACGCGACGTCTCGGCCTGCTGGCTTGCGGGGTCGTCCTGATTGCAGGGCTGAAGCTGCGCATGACCTATGAACTCTCCGTGCTGGTCACCGTGATTGCAGACCAAATCCTGATCCTCGCGGCAATCGTTCTGCTCTTCCTGGCAGGCCGCAGCATGGCGCATGTGCCGCTGCTCGTCAGACGGCTCAGTGAGTGGACGTACGCCATTTATCTTCTGCACTTGTTCTTCGTCTATGCGGCGCTCGACGTGCTGCGGCCGCTCCTGCGGCTGCCGCCGGCGCTCGACGTACCGCTGGCGTTCGTCTGCGGATTGGCTGGCGCCCTCCTGGTGACGCAGGTCCTCCGCTCTGTTCTTGGGCCGGTGTCGCGCGACGTGATCGGGGCATAGTGCGTCGGCCGCATACCCGGCAAATCAACCTCCTCCGACCCCTCGTTGGTAAGGAGGGGAAGGCAGGCGCAGTTCCCCCTCCTTACCAAGGGGGTCAGGGGAAGGTTGATGCGACCCGTAGCGGCGCAGGACATCGTACGAGCCGAAGCGGCGCTCGAGATAATAGTTTTGCCGCAGGTAGGTCCATATGAGCTGTGTGAAATCGGTGCTCTTGGCAACAAAGTAGTTCGTCGGATCGTTATCCACCACGACCGTGGCGACGGACGTGTCTTCCAACGTGCGTATGACGTCGAGTTGTTCGGCATAGCTCACGTTGTCACCGAGGAAATAGTCGTGTCGGGTTGGGTTGTCGCGCCCGGCCAGGAAGTACACCATCGGCAACGCCGGAAAGACGAATATGGGCGTGTGTGGGGCCGTGGTCTGTTGCAGGTACTCTACCAGCGTCTGAAAGGCGTCGATGTGCAGCCGCTGCCGCGGCAGATAGATGGGAAAGTACAGGTGCGCGCGCGCCAGGGTCAACGATTCGTGTGGCGTCTGAGTGAAGCCCAGGCCGTGTGCGTCACGCGTAACCATGACGCGGCTGTAGACCTTTGGGGCCGACTTCGTGCCCACGACAAATCCCACCACGACGAGGCAGAGAAGGTTGAATGCCGAGTGTGCGACCCCCTCCCTAACCCTCCCCCGTGCCGGAAGTGGCACGGGGGAGGGGAGCTTGCTTTCCATTGCCCCAGGGGCAGTACGGCTGATGAAGGCTCTATGGACGTAGTGGCGCACGCGGGGTAGCAACGCGGCGGCGACGACGTAGACCAGGGGCACCGCGCCGACCAAGTGCGCGTAGTCCATGCGTGGGTAGTACGACACGAAAGTGCACGCCGCCATCCACAGAGTACCGACAAGCGCGGCCAGGCTTGAAGCGTGAGGCTTGAAGCTTGAAGCTCGTGTCTCAGGGCGGCGGGCGGATGTGTGCGTTTCCCGCCATACGACAGCGACCCCGCCCACGAGGGCGAGCACCGAGAGATACGCGGTGAGATTGTCGATGCTCTCGCTGACGAAAGCGTAAATCTGCCAGAGATTGTACTCGAAGCGCAGGACGCGCCTGATCGCCGCCGCTTGCCATACACCCACAACCACAATGCACGCCGCCGTGCTCGCGGCTGCGAAAAGGATCGGATGCACGCTTGTGAACGCAGCCGCCCTGCGGTGCGCGCGCCGGCGCTGGCCCGCCAGCAGCATCCAGCTGAAGAGCAACGCCATGAGGAGGAGCGTCGCCGGGGTAGGCGAAGGGAAGGGGACGTAGAGGTTCCGGTCGACCTCCGCCCCGAGGAACAGGATGGCATCCAGAAAGGCACCCACACCCATTTGCCGACCGAAGTAGAAAAGCCACGGTCCGGTGGCGAACAATGCCCCTGCGCCCACGCTGGCAAACGACCACAGGAGGTTTTGCCAGGCTTGCCGGCCGAACGATCGGCGCATGCCGAGAATGGCGAGAGCGGCCACTGGGAGGACGAAGGCCAGCAGGGTTGCACCGCCAAGGAAATTGCGCACCAGCAACAGCGTCGCCAGGGGAATCAACGCCAGGTAAGCGACGCGCAGGCAGCGGCACCGCCACGGCTCCGGCTCGTCTCCCGCGGCAGGCTGCTGCGGAGACGAGGCGAGAAAACCCGTCACCGCCCACAAGTAGAAGGTCCCGGTATTCTGCTTGGTGAAGAACGCCCAACCCCCGAACACCCCCGCGAGCAGCAACCAGGTTAAGCAGCGCCCACGGCTCGACGCCTCCAGAGAACGGAGCATCGCCCAAGTGCCCCACACGGCAAAAGCAATGGCCCACCAGGACGGATAAGGGGAGTTCTGGAAGACCATGACGGCGATGTCCCAGGGCTGCATGACGGCGAAGAGCGCCGGTGGCGCGAGTGCAAACCCGCGTGACGTAACCCGCCGCGCTACCAGGTAGAGCCCGGCGGCGGCCGCAGCGTTGACCACCGCGGTCAAGACACGGATCGCGTTTATCGAGATGCCAAACAGAGCGAACGCCCAGGCATGCAGGTAGTAGCCGATCGGGCCGTACCCCGTGAAGAAGTCGCGGTAGGGAACGTTTCCCTGATAGACGCGCAGGTAGTGGTAGTAGAGGACGCCCTCATCTTCCAGGAACCAACCGAGCTGGTGGAAGAGGTAGAAGTACAAGAAGGCGAGGGCGAAGACTGTGGCGGCAACTAGGACATCGCCACCGGTGGTACGTCGGCTCATGCGGTTGGGGTTCTCACCGCAGAGGACGCGGAGGAATGCTGAACACCGACTCACCCATGGAAACGCACGCCGCCTCTTCTTGATCCCTCGACAGAATCTTTCCCCCCGGCGTTCTTCAGCGTCCTCTGCGGTGAGTCAGCTAGTGGCATTCTCAAGGTGCGGGCGCCGCGACGACTTGCCTGGCCCCGTTGCGCACCAACCCGAGCCGCAGCTTCCACACCGCCCATACCGCCTCCCACAAGATCGCCCGCGAGAACTTCGTCTCGCCATGGTCGCGCCCGTAGAAGATGATCGGCACTTCGCCGACGCGGAAGCCGCGCCGCATCGCCCACCACGTCATCTCGATCTGAAACGCGTAGCCGATGCTGTTGATGTGATCGAGGTCGATCGTTTCGAGCACGGCGCGCCGGTAGCACTTGAAGCCACCGGTCAGGTCCGAAAAGGAGAGGCCGGTAATCGCCCGCGCGTACCAGTTGCCGAAGCTCGAGATCAGCAGGCGCGTCATGTCCCAGTCGAGGACGCGAATCCCGCCCAGATAGCGCGAGCCGAGAACGAGGTCGTACTCGCGGGCCGCATCGCGCAAGCTGTTCAGTTGGTCTGGGTTGTGGGAGTGATCGGCGTCCATCTGGCAGATGTACTCGTAGCCGCTTGCGAGCGCCCACTTGAAACCCGCCAGGTAGGCGCGTCCCAGGCCTTGCTTCGCCGGGCGGTGCAGGACGTGCAGGGCAGGGTGGGCACGCGCGATCTCGTCCGCGACTGCCCCGGTGCCATCCGGCGAATTGTCGTCAACGACGAGGATGTCGAATTGCGGCTGCTGCGCCAGGATGCGCTCGGCCAGGCGTGGCAGGTTGTTGCGCTCGTTGTAGGTCGGGACGACGACGAGCGCGCTGTTCATGCCGCCTGCCTCTGGCTGGCTGCCGCCACCTCTTCGAGGATCGTTTGCATCTTGTGCGCCTGCGTATCCCAGTCGAACGTGCGTGCCCATTCCAGCGACGCCGTACTCATCCGTCGCCGCAATGCCTCGTCGGTAAGGAGCTGCACCATGCGCTGCGCCCAGGCGTCGACGGAGCTATGGGGGATGAGAAACCCGGTTTTGCCGTCACGCACCGCGTCACGCAAGCCTTCGGCGTCGCTGGCCAACACGGGGGTGCCGCAGGCGGCCGCCTCGATGGTGGAGATGCCCCAGCCCTCCCGCGGGCTCGGATAGACGACCGCGTGCGCGCGCTGTAGCCAATCGATCTTTGCCGCCTCGCTGACAAAGCCCTCGAAGCTCACGGCGTCCGCCAACCCCAGGCGTCGCGCCAGCTTCTCGAGGCGCAGCGCATCGTCCCCCTTGCCGACCAGCGCCATCCGGGCGCCGGGCACACGCTGGCGCACGGACACCAGAGCGCGCAGGACCGTATCGAGACCCTTGTAGCGCTTCAGGCGCCCGACATAGACGAGCAGCGGGTCGCCGCCGCCAGCACCGGTGCGCGCTCGATAGCGACGCAGGTCGAGCCCTGGGGGGACGATGTCCATGCGGCTGGCCCGCACGCCGCGGCGACGCAAATCCGTTGCCGTACTCTCACTCAGGGCGACGAACGGCAGTCCGCGATACACCGGGGGGATGAGTTTCTCGGACAGCCAGACGTACGACGCCAGCGCCGGATTGAGCTGGTAGAAGACCGTATGGCCGAACAGGTGGAGCACGACGGGCACGACAGGTATCCGGGTAAATGCGGGCATCAGGAAGGGGAGTTTGCACAGGCTTTCGACGAACACGTCGACGTGTTCGCGACGCGCCAAGCGCAGCGCCGCGACGGCGGCAGTGACGTTGATCGTCCCCTGTCTACCGGCGCGCACGATGCGGATGCCGCCGATGTCTTCTTCTGCAGGAGCGTCGCCATGCGCAGCACAAATGAAAGTGACGCGATGCCCCCGGGCCGCGATGCGCTCGAACAGTTCCTGTAGATACACCTCGGCGCCCCCGGCTTCGGGATGCCTGACGTCTCGAAAGTTGAGCAAGACGATATGCAACGGGGCTGACAAGCGTTGCCGCTCCAACTGATCAGCGATGACTTCCGGGTGTTTAGAGCTAGCACGGTAAAGAGCCGATATTCAATGAAATTGCGAGCCGAGAAGACACCCGCCGCCGCGAGGAGGCGGGTTTTTGCATCTCCCGCAGGCGGTCACTAGAATCGACGCCGTGCGCTTCAAACAGGTTCCGTGCGCCGCGCTGGTCTTCCTGGGGATGGCGGTAGCCGCGTGCCATCGGCCCGTACGGGAGAACGAAGCCGATGCTGCGGCGCTCCTTTCGCGTCTGGCAACCGCACGCGATGCAACCCAACAGCTCAACCTCCTTGACGCACTGTCATCCGTACATCCGGACGCCTGCGGCGGCAACTCAACGGCTCTGGTCTCTGGCGTCCGGCCGCTGCTCGACTCCGAGGATGCCAGCGTCGCCGCCAAGGCCGGGGAACTGGTTGCCCGCTGGGGGGACCGGACATCTGCGTCGGAGATCGTCCATCTCCTATCGAATCCCAACCTGGCCATCCGGCTCTCTGCCATCGGCTCATTGGCAACGCTCTCCAATCCCGCTGCTATTCCAGCGCTGACGGTCGCAACACGCGACCCCGTTGGGTCGGTCCGGGCAGGGGCATGTGGGGCCCTCGGGGCACTTGGTGCCGACGCCCCCCTCGAACCGCTCCAGCAGCGTCTTGGTGATCCGGAGGCGTCCGTGCGTGCCGCCGCAGCCCGTGCTGTCGGCCAGCGCCGCCGTCCGGAGGAGGTCGCGCTCGTGCTGCCCCTCCTGCGAGATGCCGATCCGGGTGTCGTAGCCGCTGCGGCACTTGCCCTAGGAACCATCGGCGACCGCCGTGCCGTGGCGGCCCTGGTGCCGCTTGTGGCCACGGGCAGGGCCGGCACCCGTGCCGCCGCTGCGGCGGCGCTGGCGCAGATCGGTGACCCCGGCGCTGCAGAGCCCGTCCTTCAGCTCTTGAGCACCGATGATCCGGCCCTGCACCTTGCGGGGATCGAAGCGCTCGCTGCGCTGCGCGACCCGGTCGCGGTGGAGGCGGTTCTCGGACTTGCTGACGAGGTGGAGCCGCGGGTGAATGAGCGGCTCCCATACGTACTGGCGCAGCTCTATAACCCGCAGCAACTGGAAGACTGGACAAATCGCCTGCATGCCCCCAGCGCAAGGGTGCGCGCTACGGTTGCACTCGCGCTGGGGCTGGCTGGTGAGAAGCGGGCAGGTGATCAACTCGGGCGGCTGCTCGGCGACCCGAATGGGCAGGTTCGGGGCCTGGCTGCTGTGGGCCTGGGCTTGATCGGTGCGACCGCGAGCCCGGAAGCCCTCGAACAGATGGCGCAACGCGAGCCCGATCCAGAGGCGCGGGAGTACGTGCGCATCGGTACAGCGCTGGCCCGGCAGACCGCGGGCGATGTCGCAAGTCGACTGGCCGCGCTGTTGGCGGACCCGGCGCCGCAGGTTCGCATGTTTGCGGCCGATGCACTCGGCTTGTTGCGCATCACTCACACCCTGGGCAACCTGCGCTGTGCCGAACAGACCGACATGGATCCACAGGTCCGCTTGCGCGCAAAGCTCGCAGTCCTGCGGATGAATGGCGCCGAGATCTGAGGGACGGAGCGCCGTCTCCAGCCGGCGACATGCAAGGGGAAATTACTTGACGACTGGTGAGAACCTGCCGGCCATAGCGGTTGTCGTCCTCAACTGGTATGGGCGCGTGGAGACGGTCGCCTGCCTACGCGCACTGGCTGCGCTGACCTACCCGAACGTCTCCGTCATACTCATCGACAACGGCTGCGCCGAGTTCTCCGCGCCCGAGCTCGCAACGTTGGTCGCCAGCGCCGAGTATCAGCGCACGCCGATGAATGTGGGCTTCAGCGCGGGTGCCAACATGGGAATGCGCCGGGCGCTCGAGCGCGGCGCACGGCACGTGTGGTTCCTGAACAGCGACGCCCGTCCGGAGCCCGGTGCGCTGACGGAGCTCGTTTACGCAATGGAGGCTCACCCAGGCCCTGCCATCGTGGGCGCCAAGATCCTGCAGCTGCAGAGCCCGCAGCGGCTCGATTCGATTGCTCTCGACATCAACTTGCGCAGCGGGCGCTTGTACATGAAGGGGCACGACGAGATCGACAGCGGACAGTATGACCATTTGTCCGCCGTGCGGGCTGTGGCCGGGTGCGCCATGCTCGTGAGCCGCGCGGCGTGCGAACGCCTGCACGGCTTCGACGAGCAGTTCTTCGCCTACCTGGAGGACGTTGACCTGTGCCTGCGCGCACGAGCCGCCGGTTTGGGAGTCGCGGTGGCGCCGCGGGCGCGCGTCTTTCACAACCGCGTGGCCGCAACCGGCCCGCGCCAGTCGACTGCCAGCCTGTACCTGACGACGCGCAACCACCTGCGGCTCATGCGTCGCCACGGCGAGGGCGGCAGATTCTGGCGTGCGGCACGGCCCCTCGCCGTCGCGGCACTCAGCATCGCGTACGCGCTCCGCGGTGCCGGCCAACGGCAGGCCCGCTTGCGTGCGGTGCTGCGCGGCTTGGGCGACTATCGCCGCGGGGTCGTCGGCGAGGGAGCGGCGTTCCGTGCGTAGGCCCGATCAAGTAGCGTAATCAGTAATCAGTGATCACTGATTACGACAATATTATTACATTTACCACTTACTGATTGCTGATCATTGGTTCACTGATCACCGATTACTGTTACGATCGTCCTCCTGCCACCGCAGCTGCCAGGGGGTCCTCGACCAGGGCATGATAACGCGCAAGCGTTTCGTCGGGGCTGCCGCTGGCGACGATGCGGCCGGCGTCGAACAAGACGACGTGGTCGCAGAAGCGCCGCACCTCGTTGAGGTCGTGGCTCACCAACACCACCGTCTTACGCCGCCGCTTGAAGTCGACGAAGGTGTCCAAGCACTTGCGCTGAAACTCTTCGTCGCCGACGGCGAGGATCTCGTCGAGGAGGATGATGTCGCTGTCCGCCTGCAGGGCAGTGGCAAACCCCAGGCGCAGCGCCATGCCGGTGGACAAGTTCTTCAGCTTGGCGTCGCGAAAGCGTTCGAGTTCGGCGAACTGAATGGCGCTGTCGACGCGCGCCGCCACATCGCGGCGCGGGTAGCCGAGCACGGCCGCGTACAACGCGACGTTCTCGTGCACGGTGAGTTCGGGACTGAAGCCGAGGCCCAGCTCGAGCAGCTCGCACATCGTGCCTTCGACGCGCACGTACCCGGCATCGGGGACCAGCAGGCCGGCGATGATCTTCAGCAGCGTCGATTTTCCAGA
>DATKMS010000165.1:0-11490 GCA_035541735.1 Candidatus Margulisiibacteriota bacterium | reverse complement strand
TTCTTCCGGCGCCGTATCCGCAGCAAGGCTGATGCACCGGACCTCGCGCAGGAGGTTTACCTGCGCATGCTCCGGGTGAGCGACCACGAGGCGATCCGAAGTCCCGTCCTCTACCTCTACACGGTCGCCAACAACCTCGTAAAGGAGCATGCGGTGCTCGAGCGCCGGCGGGCAAGCGGCATCGACATCGACGAGGTTGCGACGCACGAGCAACTCGAGATGCTGCCGACGTTCGATGGCGATCTCGATGCGGCACAGCGTGCCGCGCGACTCCACGCGGTGCTGCGGCAGCTGGGTCCGAAGTGTCAGGCCGCGGTGCTCCTGCGCTTCACGCATGGACTGTCCTACCGCGAGGTGGCGATCCGCCTGGGAGTGTCTCCGCAGATGGCAAGGAAGTACGTCGTGCAGGCGCTGAGCCATTGTCGACGCCGCATGTCACGGAGGCGTTGAACCCATGACTTCCGAAGACGAGCAAGTCCGGGCCAGAGTAGCCGAAAAGGCGAGCGAGTGGTTCGTTGCCAACGACGAGGCACCGCTCAGCCTCCAGCAATCCGCGGCTCTGGTCGCCTGGCTCAGGGCCTCGCCGCTTCACGTCGAGGAGTTCCTCGGGGTGGCGGCAGTTGCGCGTGACCTGCACGCGGTCGGCACCGATCCTGAGTGCTCGGTAGACCTTCTCCTCGCGCGCGCGCAGGCCGATGAGCAACATCCGGTGCAGTCCCTGGGGTCGCGGGCGTTCGCCGCGCTCAGGGACGGTCCGTTACTGCGGTGGCAACGCGCGATGATCGTGGCGACTGCGGCCGGTGTGGCGGGGCTTGGACTTTGGCTTTGGAATCTCAAGCCCACGGAACGGGTTGCGGCTTCTGACGAAACCACGGCGCAGCACTTTCAGACGCGGCACGGAGAACAGCGGAGTTACCGCCTGGCGGATAACTCATTACTGCATCTCAACACAGACAGTGCGGTGACTGTCCGATACGCTCCACACGAGCGGCTCATCGTCCTCAGTTCCGGCGAGGCCGACTTCGAGGTCAACCATGAGCCGAAGCGTGCCTTCAGGGTGCTGGCGGGCCCGGCCGCGGTCGTCGATGTCGGCACCAAGTTCGATGTGCGGCTGCAACCGGGCTCGGCGCTGGTGACGGTGATCGAGGGGCGAGTCGCGGTCGAGCCCTCCACGAAGACTGGAAAAGACGGCGCGGGCGCAAGGCCAGACTATCCGGCGCGATCGGTGGAGGTCGTTGCGAACCAGCAGGTCAGTGTGGCGGAGGGAGAGTGGCCAGGCAGGCCCATAACCGTCGACGCGGAGCGCGCCACCGCCTGGTTGCACCGGCAGATTGCGTTCGACCATGAACCGCTCGGCCGTGTTGCGGCCGAATTCAATCGTTATGTCACAAAGCCGATCGAGATCACAGCTCCCGGGCTGGCCGAACTCGAAGTCAGCGGGGTCTTCTCGACTGACGATCCGGAGGAATTCCTCGCGTTTCTGCGCAGCCTCGAGGGGGTGCGGGTCGAAGTGACCCCGACGCGGATTCGTGTCTCGCAGAAATAGGCTTTGCTGCGGGGTCCGGCCAACTCCACTAAACTCGGATCGAAGCGCGTTCAGGACAGCCGAAGGTTACGCATATCGCGGTTCGCTTGCATCATCCGGCGACTGTGTCCGCCGCGATGTTTTTCCGTGCGCTCGCTGTTTGCGCACTGGCCGGGCTCTGCCACAACCCCGACGCGCGCGCTCAGGCTGCTGAACCCGTAGCGCTGAGTGGCGACATTCCTGCCCAGCCGCTGGCTGACGCGCTCACGGTGTTTGCGCGCCAGACCGGGCTGCACGTCGCGTACGTCTCCGAGGTCGTGCGCGGGAAGACCTCCCATGCCGTGACTGCGGGGCTGGGCGCGCAAGATGCGCTCACGAGCCTGTTGCAGGGCACCGGACTGCGATTCGAGTTCCTTACGCCCCATAGTGTGCGCATCGTTGCCGCCGCGCCCGGACCGTCTGCGCCACCACCACCTGGCGTTGAGAAATCGCAGCCGACCACGCCCGAAGTCACGGTGACCGGCTCGCGCATCCCGGTACCTGCAAGCATTACCGCCACCAGCCCGATACAGATCGTCACGGCGCAGGAGATACTTCTATCCGGTCACACCGATACGGTCGACGTCCTCGGCACGTTGCCCCAGATGACCATCAGCTCGGCCGCTGATTTCGGTAACCACTCGAATCCGGCAGCGACCGCTGGGGGCTTCACGACGGCAGACCTGCGCGGTCTTGGTCCGCAACGCACCGTCGTCCTCGTCAATGGCAGACGCCTGGGACTCGGCGACCCCAACACCGCCAATCCGACTCCAGCACCGGACCTGGACCAGGTGCCTCTGGCAATGGTCAAGCGCGTGGAAGTGCTCACCGGCGGTGCCTCGGCGACCTACGGCTCGGACGCGATCGCGGGAGTCGTGAATTTCATCCTGAAAGACGACCTGCAGGGAGTGCAGATCGACGGCCAGTACGGATCCGCGGTGCACACTCAGCACGACGCCTACCTCCAGAGCCTCGAGGCGGCCGAGGGCTCTGCGCCGCCGAGCGGGACGGTGGTCGATGGCCGGCGGCGTGACGTGGCGGTACTCGCGGGCAGCGGTTTTCATGATGGCGACGGCCACGTAACCGGGTACTTCATCTATCAGAGCCAGGCTCCCGTGTATGGGGCGGACCGGGACTACGCTGACTGTCCGTTCCACAGTACGAACTCGTTGACGCAGGTGCCCACAGACACGGGAGTCACGTGCTTTCTAAGCGGCCAGTCCAATGCGTTCGTCACCGACGCCGGCTTGGGCGATGCCTATTCCGTGGTCGGCAACCAGTTCGTACCCTGGCCGGCCGCCGGCTCCGTGCCACCGGCGCGTTTCAACCCGGCCCCTTATTACACGTTGCAGCGTCAGGACACCCGCTACCAGGCGGGCCTGCTGGCCCATGTCGAGGTGGGCCGGGCTGCGCGTCCCTATCTCGAGTTCAGCTTCATGGAGGATCGGAGCGACACCCAGATCGCACCCGACGGGCTCTTTCTGACCAACAATCCCCTCACGGTCGATGGTACCTATCGTGTCAACTGCAGCAACCCGCTCCTGAGTGCCCAGGAGGCGAATATCCTGTGCACTCCGGCACAGATTGCGGACGACAAGGCCCACCCGGGCAGCGCAAGCGCAGACGTGGATATCGGCCGCCGCAATGTCGAGGGAGGCGGCCGGCACTCGAGCTACGAGCACAGGAACTATCGGGTCGTGGCCGGCATGGACGGCAGGCTCGGCAGTGCCTGGAGCTATGACGCCTACGGGCTCTACTACTACACCTCACTCTACCAAGAGGAGCGCAACTTCCTGAATTGGGCCGCTATCAACAATGCGCTCGAGGTCACGAGCGATCCCTCCGGTCACCCCGTATGTATCAGCCGCGGAAGTTGCGTGCCGTACAACATCTTCGCGAGCGGGGCCGTCACTCAACAACAGCTGGCCTATCTGTACTCGACTGGAACCGACGGCGGCGCCAATTCCGAACAGATTGTCGAGGCGGATGTCACCGGGCAACTCGGTCGTTACGGGCTGAGCGCCCCGTGGACGCATGAGGGCGTAGCTGTGAACGCGGGGCTCGAGCATCGCACCGACACGCTGAGCTTCGCGCCCGACGCCGTGGAGCTTTCCGGTGACCTGGTCGGGTGGGGTGTCGCGGCGGTCGCCATCGACCAGCGGGTGTCAGTCAACGAGGGGTTCATCGAAGTTCGCGTCCCGGTTGCGCAGGATCAGCCACTGATCAACGACCTCACGATCGACGCCGGTTACCGTTACTCGGTCTACTCGACCGCGGGGACGGCCAACACCTATAAGTTCGATCTGCAGTTCGCACCGGTGACGGACCTGCGGTTACGCGCATCGTATGACCACGTGATACGAGCCCCGAACCTCATCGAACTGTACACGCCGTTGTCCTACACACCGTCGGTGTTCATCGATACGGACCCCTGTGCGCCCACGAACCACGGCGCGACGCACGCCGCGGCGAGCCTCAGCCAGTGCATGCACACGGGCGTCACGGCCACGCAGTACGGGAACGGACTGGGTCCAGCAGTCGGCGGCACCAATACGATCGTGCAATGCGCCATCGGATGTGGTGTGGTGGCCGGCGGCAACCCGCAGCTGGCCCCGGAGACCGCAGACACGTGGTCAGTCGGCCTCACATTCACACCGACGGGGCTTCCTACCCTCACCGGCAGCGTCGATTACTTCCACATTCATCTCAAGGGCGAGATCGGCACGGTTCCGGAATCCGTCACGCTCCAGCAGTGTCTCACTACCGGGGATCCCGTGTTGTGCAGTCAGATCGTGCGGACTCCGGCCGGCGCCTTGAGCGGAGCCAGCCTCGCCGATGGGGGTTACATCCTGGCGAACGCCGTCAACACGGGCGCGGCGCTCGTATCCGGGGCGGATGTCCAGCTGAATTACCGGCAAGCGCTGCCCGGTCGCTGGGGCGAAGTCTCTGTGAGCCTGACCGGCAGCTGGCTGCAGCACCATGCCTCCACACCCTACCGGAGCGCGCCCAGTTACGATTGCGCCGGTCTGTTTGGCGCTACGTGTCTCAACGGCTCGGTGAATCCGACGTGGCGTCACATCCTGCGCGTGAACTGGGAAACGCGCTGGAACATGCTGCTCTCGGCGCAGTGGCGCTTCATCGGCAGCACCGAGTTCGACAACAACTCCCCGCAGCCGCTGTTGCAGAATGAGGAGGAAGGTTTCTACGACCCTGTGCTGACGCGTATCCCGAACTACAGCTACCTCGATCTGTCGGCCGTCTGGGCTGTGACCCGCCACGCGCAGGTTCGTGTCGGAGCTAACAACGTGTTCGACAAGGATCCGCCCTTCGTTCCTCTGGAAGTCTCCGGCGCGGCGGGGAATCTCAATACCTTCCCGGCGTACGACGTCCTGGGACGGACGTTATTCATGGGATTTCGCCTGACGTTCTGATGCGGCATGCGGCCAGGTCTCTAAGGTCTACACACCCGGCGCAGCCGGTATCGAGGATCCTTCGACCAGAGTGCAGCCAGGGGCGTCTTCACGCTGCACCCGGACTCACGACCCTCGCTCTATCAGCGCGACATCTGGATTTTCCTCGATACGATCGAACACGATCTCGTTACCGCTGGCCGAGACGTCAAAATCGCGCGCCACGAAATTTGCGGGTAGCTCTATCAGTATCCGTTGAGCGCCGCTCCTGATGTCGGACGCCAGGAAGGTCAGATGCCCGGGTTGGCCGCGCAGGATAATCAGCGTCTGTGGATCACCTAAAAATGCAACGCGCGAGCCCCGCGCGAGTAACAGACCCGGCAGCGGAAAGGGACGACCGTCGGGTGCAACGGCCCGAAGCGGAAAACTGGTGCCGACATCTGCCCCCGAAAACACGAGGAATCGTCCATCCGGCGACCATACCGGATCGACTGAATACTCGGAGACCAACGGCAGCGGGCTGTCGCCGTTCAGAGCTATGCGCGTCAGGCGCGGCTCACCATCACGCACGACGGCCGCTATCAGCGCTTGCCCGTCCGGGGTCCAGGCGAGATTGCCGCGCAAGACGAGCTCACTCGTCACTACATCGGCATGGCCGGTATCGTTGTCAATGACATAGAGCCGCGTCCGGCCCGCGTCGGACACGGTGACAGCGACGCGTCTGCCATCGGGCGCAACGGCAGGGCCGCTGGTGATCAGGCCATGGGCACTCAACCACAGCTCGCGCGTGTCGCCGTGCGTCAGCTTCCAGATTCCCTGCCGTCCCGCTCGCGAGGCAATATAAAAGGTGGTGTCGCCGCCCAGGCGCGGTTTGACGCCATCTCCAACAACGATTGCAGGCAGGGTGCTCTGCGCAGCGACACTGCGATCCTTGGAAACACTGATGCGCCACAGGCTCGCATGCAGGTTCGTGATCGTCGCTATCAGGCGCTTGCCGTCAGCGCTCGCGGCAAGCGACGTATAGCTCTCGAGGCCAGAGCTGATGCGACGTGGCGAGCGCCGTTCGACGTCCACTGCATACAGCCACGGCCCGTCGCCGGCCTCGTCTGTCGCGAGGTACAAGATCGTGCGCCGATCGAGCATCACCGGGTAGGCAATGCGTGTGTTTTGCGTGGTGATGCGCTCGAGTCCGCTACCCGAGGGCTGGATTCGCCAGATGTCCCAGCCATCTCCTGGCACCCCTCGGACGAAATAAATATAGTCATCGTCGGGAGACCAGAGCGGAAAGTGGCAATGCACTCCAGCGGGTGCCACGTAAATCCTGTGGTCCACGCGACCGCCGCCCGGGGCAACATCGCGCACAAACAATGGATCTCCCGGAGCGGTGGTGTGGTAGACGAGCCGCTTTCCATCGCGAGACCAGGCGAATTCTCCGCTGCCCGGCAGGTACGTACGCAGCTCGCCGCCGCCGATCGGCAGGGCGAGAACATTGACGTCGCCGGTCTGCGACCCGTCTGAACGACGCGTCCACACCGTCAGAAACGACCCGTCCGCCGAGAAGCTCAGCGCGCGGATCGCCGGGTTGACGACGTTCAGCTCGCTAAGAGCCCCGTGCGTTAGGTTGCGGTAGCTGCCGCCATCTACGTCGGCAAGCCAGATGTCGATGGGCCCGTCCCGATCCGCGAGAACCGCGACGAGTTTCCCGTCCCTGGAGATGGAGGCAGCCTGCGCTGTTCTCAGATCTGTGAGTCGAATGAAGCGGGCGTCGGCCAGGGGGCTTCGCCAGAAGTAGTCGACCCGACTGCCCAGCCAAGCCACAGCTCCAAGCGTCGCGATTACGGCAGCCACGGCCGCGACCCCTGCGATCATGCGCCACCTCGGCCTGGCAGCCGGGTCACTTTTCGCCCCTCCGTCCGCCGCTCCGTCCGCCGCTAACCGCACGCGGCGACTTTCCCACCAGAGGTCGAGTTCGGGACGGAATGCAAAAACCGATCCGCGCTTGTCGTGCAAGTGGCGGTGCACGGGCATCGCCTCGCGTCGCTCCCACCGCTGCACCGTGCTGACGTCGCGCTTCAGGTAGGAAGCAATCTTCTTCCAGGAATCGAGCCGATCGGCCGGCGATCCTCGCGCTGGCGTGCCGGCGGCAATCGGGGATTCATCCAAAGGTGCGCTCCCCTCAAGGCCAGCGACGCATCAAATCTGCTTGCGTCGCAGCAATACAGGGCACTAGACAGCATGCGCCACAGCATGGCCGCTTGCAGCACTTTGCAGCTTGCCTGGGCCACTCCCGCAGCCGGATTGTGCAGCTGCCGTGCCCTTGTTGGGCCGGCTCGCGAGGGTAAGCCGATGAGCAACTCATTCAGTCCTCTGCCGGAGCGCCAGGGAGCTCTTCGTTCCGGTATGCGCCCACGACGCCTGATATTCGCTCTGATGCTGGCAGGGCTTCTCAACGCCTGCGGGGGCGACGGAAGCGGGCAAAGTGCCGGAGCGATGCCCAGCAGTGCCCCCGGGGCGGCGCCCAGTAGTGCTGCCGGGACACCCAAGCCCGCGCAGGTATGGACCGGCCACTACGTCGGCGCGGTCGGGATCGCGGATAGGACTTACTTTGGCGATGCCGTGGTGACCCAGGACGGTGCGATTCGACTGTACGTAGGGGGACCCTATGACAATGGCGGGGAACTCCAGATGACCCGGCCCGCAGGTTCCGAGCAGTTCGTCGGCACTATCCAGATGCGCGATGGCCAATGGTCTGGCAACGGCGTCATCACCGGCCAGGAATGCGCCATCGACCCAGCCAACCGGTTTTGCGGTCAGTCCGCCCCGGCAGACTTCAGTGCCAATGTGACCTCTGACCCGGGATGCGGCTCCGGGTACCTGCAGGGAGAGATCAAGGTGGTCACGTCGGGCGGTACGGAGACCTGGTCGCTGGGTCTGGAGCGCTGGGGAGAGAGCGACGGGCACTGGCGGGTACCGTCGGGGCAGTACAAGGAGGTGCTCGGGGAGTTCGCCAGCAGCAGTGATGTGATCGTGAGTATCGATGGCGGCGGGAGACTTTTCTTTCAGAGCCCAGGATCCGGTTGCGTCGGCAACGGCACGTTGGCTCCGCATTCTGCCGGTCCCGTCAATATCTATGAGGTGACGCTCCTGCTGGAGAGCTGCCGCGGCGCTTACGCGTACTTGAATGGCACGTACGGCGGGCTAGAGCTCGTGACCCCGAGCTCATGCTGGGACTACGACGGCCTGCTTCGTATCTGGTTATCGAAGGGCTCGGGAGACGGGTCCCCGGCTGCGATCACAATGTTAGGTGAGTGATCAGTGCATATTGATCGCTGAAACGATCAGGAGTACCAGGAGGCTTCAAATGCTAAGACAATCGACTTCGCTAGCACTGCTCAGCGCTGCAATCGTGATCACCCCTCTATATCTCGCTCGAAAGGTCCATGCGACGCCGGCCGCCATCAACGTTCATGCCCACGATCGCGGCTGCAGCGTTGCCAGCCTCAAAGGGACCTATGCCTTCCGCAGGACGGGTGTGAACAATGTCGTGGCCGGCCCTATCGCCCAGATCGGCATCGACGTCTTTAACGGCGATGGCACCCGCGGCCGCATTCGCTCGACCAGAAGCACCAACGGGGAAATCCAAGACTGGATCGATTCCCCGCCGAGTGGAAGCTACACGGTGGATGCGGATTGTACCGGGTCATTCTTCGATGCGAGCGGTGCAAAAACCAACAACGTCGTTGTCCTTGACGGAGGCAACAGATTCTTCTTGCTCAGCCTGGCACCGGATACGATTACCACGGAAGAAGGCAACAGGCTCGAGGTGGAGAACTAAGGGAGCGCGGCGTTCTTCGTTAACGAAGTGAATCATGCCCGCATCTTCGGGAGGTATCGACGTGCGAATGTCGTCTTTCCGGCGCCATTTGGTCCGGCTGCTTGCGGTCAGCGACCTTTGCCGACGCCCCTCGGGTTCCGTGCTGTATGTCCGCAATCGGGAGGTCAATCCGGCAGCAGGCGGCCCAGAAGCCGTCATTCTCGACGTGGGCTCGGTCTTCCGGTAAGCGGCCGTTCAAGACGAACGCGGACTCAAGCAATCGGCTCTGCCGCCGGTTATAGCTCAGGAAAATACGCTCCCAGAAGACGAATCCAACTGCCGCTACGGCTTACTCCCAGGGCAACACCTTCCCGCATGCCACGAGAGCCGCGCGATCATCATCCGAAATACTCATCTGTTGCCCTTGGGGCGCTCGAAAGCCATAGAGCAGACGGTAGCGTGCCTCGATGCTCGCGAGTAACGACTCGCCGAGTCGCAATGCATCGCCGGCGCGCTGGCTGCTATAGCTCGTAAGGATGCGTCGAGCCATGTCCGGCTCGCGCACCTCGAGGAGCTTGGCCGCCGTCGCCTCGATCGAGCGCGATTCCTCGATGCTTTGATTCTCGAAGGCAGCGAGAGCTTCGGTCACCTCCGGCAGGAACTTGGCCGGCTTGTCGCACGTGTAGTACATGAGCCGCTTGAAGGTGACGTAGGCGAATTGGGATGCCTCCTGGATCTGCCAGTCGCGCGACACGAATCCTTCCGATTCCCGGTGGCTCAAATAGCGATGACGGCCGTACTCCGGAAGTACCGTGTCGACCGCGATCCAGTACGGGACGAACGGGCTGGTGATGGAGCCGGTAGCTGCCACCCAGAGCACGTTGAGCTCTGGATGCAGCATGCCCTGTCGAAGATGGGCAATCTGCCCGTACCCGTTCTGATCTCCGGAGACCAGGGGATCGCGGACCGTATCCATCATGTCGCGCAGTGTGATCTTTGCGACCGCTGCCTTTTCTCGGAGCCGGCTCTCGATGACCTTCACCGCCGCGGACTTCCCCTTGTCGCTCCCGTAGACCGCATTGACGTTGAACGGCTTGCCGGATTTCGGATCGAACCACCCCTGTGAGACGGCAAAAGAGATGAAGTTCGCCGAGCCGCGATAGCGGTCGGGATGCTTCTGGAAGTCCAGCGGAATGTTCATGATGTACCCGGGATAGGACATCCGCACCTCGTTCGGCCCGATACGCTCGGCGATCCAAAGACCCTGACTTCCGGCGAAGTCGATCAGCACCCAGCCTTCTGCAGCGTCCGCAAAAAAGTGCGAGTTGCCGCCGTAGGTCGCGTAGCCGTACTTGTCGATCAACTCACCGGTGATCTTCACCGCCTCGCGCGCCGAGTGGGCGCGCTCCATCACGATGCGCGACAGGTCGCTGTAATTGAGCCCGTGCTGCGGGCGGGCGGTAATTTTCTGCAGCTCCTCCCGCGACGGCGACCAGACATCCCGGGCCGCCACACCGTACTCGTTGAGACCGCCGTTGGTGAGCGGCGCCGGAAAGCCCTCATACTCGCTGTAGTTCATCGTGATGTACCGGGCGGTCAGTGCCACCTGCGGGATCTCGATGAGCTCGCCCGCAAAATTCGCCTCGTTCGTGACCCCTACGCGAATCGTGGAGCCGGCTGGGTGCTGCGCTCGTGGCACGATCTCGAGCCAGTGGCTGGATGGCTCATCCCCGGTTCCCCCGAGGAAGGTACTGCCATCGGCAGTCAACCCGCTGCCGACGAAGATGGCGTAGCTCGCCGATGCCAGCGTCGGCTCGAGAAAGGCCACGGCGGCAGCATACAACAGGAAGTTAGGCGTTAATGTGCGCATGAGCTGGGACTCCGATCAACGGTGTCGGGTCGAGAAGAGCAAATCGATCGAGTCTCATCAGACTTGCTGTTCTGGCGCGCATAGCATCAGCGTCCGGAGGATGGGAGACAGACCATGGATAAGCCTATCACTTCGAATGTTGGATTAGATATTCACGTGGAATTGCGGCTATCGCGATTGGCCAGGCGGGGCGTGGTGCGCCGCAGCTCATTGGCACCACGAAAGCGAACCTTCAGGACGCCACCTTGTTCTTTAAAGCGACTAGCCTGTCGTAGTTGGGGCCGTAGGACGCTCGTGCAGAGACGTCGCCTTCATCGGAGACATGGTTAACGTACGAACCGTCAACAAGGAACGGACGCCAAGATTCGAGGGCTGGGTGAACCGCACGCTGGCGATGACGACCTCGACTCGTTCGTCGATGCGCTCGTGCGGCGTCTGGCCTCGTTCGACCGCGAAACGCTAGCCGCGGCGAAGGCCCAGATCAATCGGTTCGGGATGCCGACAGCTGGTCCGGAGGGATCGACGCACGCCCCGAGCGAGCGCTAATCCAGGTCGCACTCCAAGGAGATGGCAACGGAGACAACGAATTGAAGGTCTGTTTCCGGGCCGACTTCGTCACTCGGTCCTATCGCTGACGCCAGCCGCCAGGTGCCACGCCGAATTGGCGCTTGAAGGCACGGCTGAACGCCGATTCGGAGTCGTAACCAATGGCCGCACCAATCTGGGCCAGGCTGCCGCGCCCCTCTCGCAGGTACTGCGCCGCCATATGCATGCGCCACATCGCCAGGTACTGCATGGGTGGCTGCCCCACCAGCGAACTGAAGCGCTCCGC
>DATKMS010000164.1:0-17759 GCA_035541735.1 Candidatus Margulisiibacteriota bacterium | reverse complement strand
CCGTGAGGCCATTCATCACCGCCGTCAGGTCACCTGGATGGGCGCTGATCAGTTGCAGCACCTCGCTCGTCGCCGTCTGCAACCGGAGCGACTCGCCGAGGTCCTTGAAGAGGCGGGCGTTGGCGACGGCGAGCGACGCCTGCTCGCCGAAGGTGGCAAGCGCCGAGAGCTCGTCCTCGGTGAACGGGCGCACCTCGTGGCGGTACATGTGCAGTGCCCCGACGGTGGCGCCGTCATGGGTGAGCGGGACGGCTGCGTAGCTGCGCACGCGGGCAACGGTGGCGACCTCCTCGAAGTAGGCGGTACCCTTGGTCGTGGCGGCGAAGTCGTCGGTGTACCAGGCGCCGGCGGGCGAGAGAGCGAACAGGCTCGCGTCGGCCGCGACCGCCGGCGCCGTCGTGCCGACGTAGGGCTCCATGGCCGGGCCGTGTGACGCCATATAGCGGATGGATCCGCCGTCGTTCAGTGTGATCGAGCCGGCCTCGCCGCCGCACAGCTCGGCGGCCTTGGCGAGGATGCCGTGGAACACGGTCTTCAGATCGCCGGGGTGCGCGCTGATCAGGCGCAGCGTCTCGGTCGTGGCCGAGAGCAATGCCCGAACGTGTCGCGAGCTCGCGGTCGGTCCTTCGTCATCATGGGCATTTGCAGCACTCATGTGGGGAAGGTGGATAGACTGTGCCGGGGGTTATGGTCAACGGCGCGGCGGTCCCACGCAGAATCGGCTTGGGGGCGCCTCCGGGTTGGGGCGGGGGGAATCGAACTTTTGGGGTAACCTATTGATTCTTCGGCAGCCACAGTCGCCCCGTCAAGCATGTTGCCCCCAGAGTTGCCCCCCCACGCCCCTCGCACTGGCCCGCGGCTCACCCCGGCATCGATCGCGACCTGTGCACCTCGCGCGGCGCCGCAGTGACCAACCCGCGCAGGGGGACGCGACGACGACGGTCAAGCAGGCGACACGACCGGGAAGCCGAGAAGGGCCGCGGCTTCTGCCATCCGCTTGATCCATAGGAAGTTCAAAAATTCGCTCTCGGAGCGCTAGGAACACCAACGATCGTGGCGGGTAGCCTCGACCGAGGAGGCATCTGGGACGTGGAGGCGCCCCCCCAGCGCCGGATGCGGGCGACGACGCTTCCATCGTGTACACGTTTTGTGGTCCCGGGCGTCGGCAAAGGACAAGACTGCAGGATGGCCCGCGAACATCCACAGGGATGCCGCCCGCCTTCACGCTTCGGACGGACCGGAACTGTGGCAAGTTCCTTAGTTTTGGGGACTACGCCGCGACGAGGTGCCGGCTGGTCTCGGCCGCATCCGGCGCTCCCAGCGCATCCTCTCGCCATTGCGGTCTAGGAGGGGATCGACGCCGAAGCTCTTCTGAAGCGTCCCGATTGGGCGCCGCGACGGCGAAGTCCTGGGCCACGTGATTGGGGGCGATCGGGTAGCGGTGCCGCGAGTCGGTGGTGACGACGCGAAAGCGTCGCGGTGGGGTGCCGCCCAGCCCCGCGTGGCGCATCAAACGCGCCACGCGCTTGCGGCCGCAGCGCACTCCGTGGCTCACGCGCAGTTCCATGTGCACGCGCGGCGCACCGTAGGTCTGCCGGCTCTGCGTGTGGATGACCGCAATCCGCGTCCCCAACTGCTCGTCGGCGTGCGCCCGAATGAACGCGAATCTCATTTCGAGTGCTCCGCAAAGTAGGCCAGCGCTTCTTTTAAGATGTCCCGCTCCTCGGTCACTTTGCGCAGCTCGCGCTGCACGCGCCACAGCTCCGCCGCCTCAGTGGTGCGTTGTCCGTGCCCGCGAAACGCCTCGCCACCGTCCGCGCTCAATTCGCTGCGCCAACGCCGCAACACGTTCTCGTTGATCCCCCAGATCTCTTGCGACCCTCGGCCACCGTCCGCCCCTCGCGGGCCGCCAACTCCACGGCCTCGAGTTTAAACGCGCGATCAAACTGCCGCCGCCGCTTCTTTCCCGCTCCCATCAAACACCTCCATTCGGAGCCTCGGCGGCTCCTTATCTCGGTGTTCACCAAACCGGGTCAAGATCAGGTGACCATCGCGCGCTCGCAGTGGTTGAGAAGCGCGGGCATGCTTGTCGGTGAATTCACGAATTCGGTGCGGCAGTCTCCCCTCCCTGGCATGAAGCAGAAGTCGCACCATCGGACGATATGGGCTTTCACGGCAGATTGCAGTATGTCCGCCGTACAAGTTCTGCATCAAGGGCACCTCCAACGCGAAGGCGCGCGCATTTCGCTGAACTTCGAACGGGCGAAGAAGCCGGTGCAGTTTGGAATGCGTGATGGTCCACGAACTCGCGCACCTCATTGAGCAGCGTCACAATGACCGCTTCATCGCGATCATGGACGACCACCCACCGCATGGCAGCTGCAGCGGACGGAGTTGAACTCCGCCCGCTGGCGCATGGGACGTGGCACTACTGACTCTGCGAAACCATCGCCTCACCCCGCGAACCGCCGAGTGTTTCATTCGCGAAGTGCCAGCGTCCTGTTATCGCAACGCCCCTCGCCAGCGACGAAGCGCCACGAGAGACCAGATTGCTTCGACGATGCCAAATGGCCAAGCTCCCTGCAGAAAGCCGTATGCTGAGCCCAGTGCGCACGACACGGCAAACGCCAGGATGAACCACGCGCTCCGATTTTCCAGCGCATAGCACACCAGCATCATCGTTACCGCGAAGACACCGAATAGCGTTAGGGCATCCATTCGGACGGACCCTAATTCCCGGGTGTCCTAGTTCGGACAATATCTCGTAGCTGCAAAATGCGAATCCCGGACGCCGCTAGATCCACCGCCGCACGCGCGTCCGGTAATCCTCATACGCATTGCCGAACTTGGCTTCCAGATAGCGCTCTTCACGCTTGATGACGCCGTAGTGCATCGTCAGCAGCACCGGAGCCAGTGCGGCAAGGACGCACAGAGCGTTCGCCAACAAAGCCAAGCCCACGTACAACAGCGTTCGCGCTGCGTACATCGGATTGCGAGAGAACCGAAACGGCCCGCTCACGACGAGTGCGGTCGCGGGCTGCGAAGGATTCGTGCTGGTGCCGGCATCTACCATCGTCCGCCGGCTCCAGACCGCGAGCGCGGCACCGAACAGAAGCAGCACAACACCAATCGATGGCGCTACTCTCAGAGGAAGAATGGGTTGGGGCAAAAGCCGATGTAGAAAGGATCCGGCTACGAAGGCAATGCCGTAGAGCAGTGGTGGGAGGACGACGACGCCGGGAATGTCTTGTGACGGCAGGCTCGGGGACTGCCCGTCCCGAACCTCCCGCTGACGCAAGCGCGTGGACTGCGACGGAGCGAGCATTGCGCGACCTCCGAGCGCAGAGCATGCCAGCATGGACAGCAGTACCAACGCGTTGGTTCTTCGACCGAGAGACAAAGGACATTGCAAAGCGCCCGAGCGAAGGGGGTCGTTCAGTGCGCCTTGCAATGCCTCGCCGTACAGAAAGTGGATGAGCCTGACTCACGCCGGCGCGCCGTAGCGTTGTCGCAGCTGGAGATTGACTTCGAGCACGTTGATCATCGGCTCGCCGATGAGGCCACCGAACGGCGCTGAAGCACTTTGCTCGAGCATGCGTTTGATTTCACCGCGAACCGCCCACTGATCGCGGTTGACGTCCTTCCCCCACGCGGCGGCCACTCGATCTAGCTGGTACAGCGCATTGTCGAGCGTGATGTGAGGATCCAGACCGGAGCCCGAAGCGGTCACCATGTCGGCCGGCACGTCCTGCAACTCGGCGTCGGCATGTTCCTGACGCCACATGTCGAAGAAGTTGGACTGAATATCGGCGCCTTCTTTAACCGGCTCGATGGCGGTCTCGGTCTTGCCGTCCGCAGCCTGACGTTGCACGGCGGCCGGGAACTGCCCGGGATGCTCCTTCGAGAAGCTCTCGAAGAAGATCACGGCGAGATCGGGCGCTTGCGGTTGCGGCGTGTCGGGGTTCGTCTTGACCCAATCGGCCACCTCCGGCTGATGCGCCTTCGCCCATTCATCGACGTACGTGCCGTGCGACGGATCGGCCTTGACCCAGCCTTGCGCCACGGCGTTGTGGGCGTCGGCCCACTGCGCCACGATGTGCGGATTGCCCTGAAACTGATCCTGCTGGAACCAGGCTTCGATGTCCGGACCGACCGGCTGCCCGGCCTTGGGTCCCTCGTGATACTTCACGATCGGTCCGAGGATGCCGGCGACACGACTGCGAAGCATGTAGTTGGAAGGCGCCAACGCCGACGAAGCTGACGCCGAGGCATCGTATGACGCCGCCGAAGGACGGGGCTGAAAGTATTCGTCCTTGGTAAAAGGTTGCGCGATCAGCCGTGAACCCACCACAGTGCCGTCCGGTCCACGGACGAGGCTGCCGTTGGCCTGCTCCGGAAAGACGGTCTGCGCGATAACCCACACCACCAGCGGATAGGCAACGCAGCAGATCGCCAGGGTGAATCCCAGTAAGAGCACACTCTTGGTTACGTGTCGTAGCATGGTTCTTCTCCCTCGTGCGCTGATCGTCACGCCGCCAGGTGCAGGGCCACCATGACGAGGTCGATCAACTTGATACCGATAAACGGAACGATGATACCGCCGACGCCCCAGATCATGATGTTGCGACGCAGGAGCGCGTCGGCGCCCAGCGGCTCGTACTGAACCCCGCGCAGCGCGATCGGGATGAGTAGCGGGATGATGATGGCGTTGAAAATCACCGCCGACAAAATCGCCGACGTCGGCGAGTGCAGATGCATGACGTCCATGTGCTTCAGCCACGGGAGCGTTCCGGCGAAGAGCGCCGGGACGATGGCGAAATATTTCGCCACGTCGTTGGCGATAGAGAAGGTCGTCAACGAGCCGCGCGTCATCAACAGCTGCTTGCCGATTTCCACCACCTCGAGCAGCTTGGTTGGATCGCTGTCGAGGTCAACCATGTTGCCGGCCTCTTTCGCGGCCTGGGTGCCGGAGTTCATCGCCAAACCTACGTCGGCTTGCGCCAGCGCGGGCGCGTCGTTGGTGCCGTCGCCCATCATGGCGACCAGCTTGCCGTCGGCTTGCTCCTTCAAAATGTAGGCGAGCTTGGCTTCCGGCGTCGCTTCCGCGACGAAATCGTCGACGCCGGCTTTCGCCGCGATGGTTGCCGCGGTGAGCGGATTGTCACCCGTGATCATCACGGTGCGAAGGCCCATGCGGCGCAACCGGTCGAATCGGTCGCGCATATCAGGCTTCAAGATGTCTTCGAGCACCACCACGCCGGCGATCTGATTGCCTTCGGCCACGAGCAGCGGCGTCGCGCCCTGGGAGGCGACGTCCTTCACCATCGCCTCGACTGTGGCTTCCAACTGCGGCGTCATCTGCCCTTTGCGTTCTTTCACGAAGCGCAGCAGTGCATCCGGCGCCCCCTTGCGGATCAATCGTCCGTCGGGCAAGTCGATGCCGCTCATGCGGGTCTGCGCGCTGAACGCAATGCTCTGGGCTCCGCGCGGTGCGCTCAGCGCTCCGACCGAGCCATTGAACTCGCGCGCCAGTTTGACGATCGACTTCCCCTCAGGGGTTTCGTCAGCCGCCGAGGCCAGCGCCGCCAACTGCGCCAGCTCGCTGTCGGCGTAGCCGCCGACCGGCAGGAACTTCGTTGCGTGCCGATTCCCCACCGTGATCGTGCCGGTCTTGTCGAGCAAGACCACATCGATGTCGCCGGCTGTTTCTACCGCCTTGCCGCTCTTCGCGATGATGTTGGCCTGCAGCGCGCGGTCCATGCCGGCGATACCAATCGCCGCGAGCAACGCGCCGATCGTGGTCGGAATCAAGCACACCAGCAGGGCCACCAGAGTCGGGACGTCCGTACCGAGGCTCTTCAGCGGGTGATCGATGCCCATGTAGCCCATCATGTACTGCTCGGCATTCCACGCCATCGGCCACAGCGGTGCCACCACGATCAAGAAGATGAGCGTGAACGCCGACAACACGAGCGTCAATGCGATCTCGTTCGGCGTGCGTTGGCGGATAGCACCCTCGACCAGCGAGATCATGCGATCGAGGAATGATTCGCCGCTCGCCGCCGTAATCTTCACGACGATGCGGTCCGAGAGCACTACGGTGCCACCAGTGACGCCGGAGTGATCACCGCCGGCCTCGCGAATCACCGGCGCGGACTCACCGGTAATCGCCGACTCGTCGACCGAGGCGATGCCCTCGATGACCTCGCCGTCACCGGGGATGATCTGTCCGGTTTCCACCACCACTCGATCCCCGGGTCGCAACGCCATCGAAGAAACCTCTTCGACGGCGTTGTTGGCGCGCAGCCGGTAGGCCGGCGTGTCGCGCCGGGTGCGGCGCAACGACTCCGCCTGGGCCTTCCCGCGTGCTTCGGCCAACGCCGTGGCGAAGTTGGCAAACAGCACGGTGACGAATAGCCAGGCATCGAGCGCGATGAAATAGGTCATCGGCACCCGACTGGCTGAGCTTCCGAGGGCCATCTGGACGATGAAGAGCAGAGTCAGGATGGCGCCGACCTCGACGACGAACATCACCGGGTTGGACCACTGAACGTCCGGCCGCAGCATGATGAACGACTGCTTGAGCGCATCGCGCACCAGTTCCGGCGCCAGCAAATCGCTGCGGCGAACGCGGCGCGGTGGCTTTGGTGGTCGCGGCGGCGCTTCAATTTCGCGTGTGGGACGCGCCAAACGAACTGCTTGCATAGTGTGATCTCCCTGTCCTTCCAATCGCCGTGAATTCGAGTCAGCCCGTCAACCGCCGAACGGTATCGGTCCAAAGTGTTCGGCGAGCGGAGCCAGTGCGGCTACTGGCAGAAACAGCAGCCCGGCGATGATGATGATGGCCGCGAAGAGCACTCCGCCGAACGTGCCGGTATCGTCACGCAGGGTTCCGAGTCCGGCCGGCGCAGCCTTCTTCGCCCCCAGGCTGGCTGCCATGGCGATCGGCGCGATGATCGGAAGAAAGCGACTGATGATGATCACCAGGCCGCTCGCGATGTCCCATGGTATCGCCATCGGTGCGGGGCTCGAGTTGCCATTGAACCCATACGACGTGCCCAAGCCGTCAAACGCCGAGCCGTTGTTCGCCGACGACGATGAAAATTGGTACAGGATCTGCGAGAAGCCGTGCGCGCCGGGATTACTCGTAGCCTTCATCCCCCACGCCGTCGCCGCAAACAGACCGGTCGGCCAGAGGATCATAATCGGGTGGATCAGCAGCGCGACCATGGCCAGCTTCATCTCACGCGCGCCGATCTTTCGGCCCAGGTACTCGGGGGTGCGCCCCACCATCTGGCCGACGATAAAAACGCCCACGACCAAGAAGATCAACATGTTGATCATCCCGACGCCTTTGCCGCCGAAGATGCAGTTGATCCACATGCCGACGTACGGCCCGATCCCCGCCAGCGGGTTCAGGCTGTCATGCTCGCAGTTTACCGCTCCGTCGGTCACGTCCACGGTCAGCGCCGCGAAGGTCGCGCCGGCGGACGTGCCAAAGCGAAGTTCCTTTCCTTCGAGATTGCCGAGGTGCTGGTCCACCGGCAGGCCGGCCACAACGGGCAGCTCTACCGCGCGTTGGCCGCCCGCTGCGTCAGCGTCCGGGACTGGATACGATTCCGCGACCGGATGGGCAGTGAGCCCGGGATTGGGTTGCAGCGTATCGAAACAGATGGTCCAGACGACGGTGGCGATCATCATCGCCATCATGACCCAGAAGATCGCCCACGCGTGCCGGATGCGACTGAGCATGCGCCCGTACATCAGCACCAGCGCGAACGGGAAGAGCATCATCGCGATGCAGGAGACCCAATTCGTCACGGCCGTCGGGCTCTCGAATGGGTGGGTGTTGTTCATGCCGTAAAAGCCGCCGCCGTTGGTGCCGAGCTGCTTCATCGGCATGAAGACCGCGAGCGGTCCAACCACGATCGTCTGCTGCTTCGGCTCGCCGGAGTCCGTCGTGCCCATGGCCCCCGCCTCGAGCGTCGACACCTGATGCGTGCTCTCGAACGTCATCGGGCTTCCCTGCTGCAGGAAGATGAAGGACACGACGAAGGCAGCGGGCAAAAACGTGTACATGACCACCCGCCACATATCGACGAAGAAGTTGCCGACGGTCTTGTCGCCACGGAGTGCTCTAATGATCGCGGTCAGCGAGCAGAACCCGATCGACGCCGACAGGAAGAAATTGGCGATGGCGAAGAAAATCTGCGTGAAGTTGGAGAAGTGCTGGTCGCCGGAATAGTGCTGCACGTCGGTGTTCGTCATGAACGACACCACGGTGTGAAAAATCAGCGACGGCGCCAGCATGCCCTTGCCCTGCCCGTTCAGCGGCATCAACGGCTGCAGCGCGATGACGACGTATCCGAAGACGAACAGCACCGTGTTGAAGATCAGCAACGCCGCGGTGTACTGCTTCCAGTTGAGCGGTCCGCTGTTCAAGCGGTCCTCGCACCACTGCAGGAAGCGCGGCGGTCGATACTTGCCATCCATGATCCACGCCAGGTAGCGGCTCAGCGGGATCGCCAGCGCGGTCGTCGTTACGAGAATCGAAATTGGCAGCAACCACATGATCTCAACCTCTTTCTGTGCGTGCTCGGCTGTGTACGGCCGACACGTCGCAGCGTGCGCTCAGAACCACTCCGGGCGAATCAGCGCCGCAAACAAGTAGACAAACAAGAACAGCGAAACCCCCGCCGTCACGTAGATCATGGTCCGGGTCCTCCTCAGATCTTCTCGCACGCCCCGATGAAGGCGTAGCAACCAATCATCGCAACGAGCCCCAGCAAGAACATCGCGGGCAACCAAATCGTGAGATCCATATGTATCTGTGCCTCCCCAGCCATCCTGCGAGCGTTAGCGATCCGGAGCAGCACCCGGTATGCCACCAAAGGTCGCTGCGAGCGGGCAGCCTGCTGGCACACGCCCTGGCGCATCCCTGCGTATTCCGTAGGCGCGCTCCGGCGCCGCGACGATCGCCCGCGGCTCACATCAGACTCCTGTATCTACGCATTGCGTATGTTTTGGTCTCGTATCGCGCTGCTGCTCGTGATGCGGGCACGCTCGCCGTCCTTTTGAGCATGCGCTTGCATTGTCATGTATCTTTTTAGTCTATCCTGCACATTGCAATACATCCTGCATACAACAAGTGCAGCATGCATGAAGTCGCATCACACGACGCCAATCCCGTCACGGCTGGTTCGAATACGGCGGGACCGTGCATTGTGCAGCAACGCATTGCGCTCTGCGATCCAGCCGCGAACGCCGCGCACCACGAGCGAGAGAACGCGATCGCCGGACCGGATCGACCAACTGACTGCAATTTGCAGACAACGCCCATTGCAGTTCAACGCCTCGGACCCCGCTATCGCCCAGCCTGCGCCGAACCGCATGGCAGGAGCGCCTGGCATGGAGCCTGCGACAGAAGCGGGCATGACCGCTCTACTGTGGATCGTGATGATCGGCGCCTACGCTCTGGCCATCTGGATCTGGACCAGTGAGTGCGGGAAGCAATTCCCGAAGCATCGCCGCGGCCGGTTGGCCAGGAAGATCATGCCCATCGGCACACGCGCGTCGATCGAGAGCGGCCTAGGAGGTCTCGACAATGTTCAAAGCTGAAGACGCCGTGTCGGTCGACACGAGCGAATTGGAGCTGAGTGCGCCCGGAGTGGCTTCCCGGTCGCGAGGAGTTGTCCTGGGCGTCACCGAAACCCCGCGCCTGCGCTACTACGTGCGCGTGCGCTTGCCATTCGGATCAATGATCGATCTGAGCGTCGATGCCAGCAAGGTCGCGCCGATACGCGACCTGTGAAACGCCCCCGCTAACACCACACTTCGAACGTGCGCCGGCATGACCGGCCGCGATGACTAGACCTGCGAAGAGCGCGAACCGTCGCGGTTGGCGACTCTCGCACGAAATCTGCCTCGGCAGTTTGCTATGAACGCATTGCTCTGGATCGTCATGATCAGCATCTCCTCGGTCCTCGTGTGGACCGGGCTGCGACCATTTGGACGTCGCTTCCCGCGTCAAACGCGCGAGGTGCAATTCGACAAAATCGCTCACTCTCAACCCCGAATGCGGATCGTAAAGGGCTTGCCCGCACTCTGCGTAGCAGCGGTTGTTGGGGCCGTGACAACGACGGCCACCCTGTCCGGATGCGCAGCGGCCAAGCCGCAACTCGTTCCGCGCGTGTGGACCGCGCCACAAATCGACCGGCCGACGGTCGATGGCGAGCTGGATTCGATGGTCGCCGGTGGCCACGGATCGCACGCGGCGCAGGTCGTTGCCGCTGAGTTTCGCTTCACCCATCCCCGCATCCAGCAGCATGTCACGCGATTCGAATCCGGCGGATGTAATTCCTTGCGAACGGCGCTGGTACGCAGTCGAATTTACGTGCCGCGCATGGCGGCAATTCTACGCCAGGCCGGGCTGCCGCCGGAACTCGTGTATCTGCCGCTGATCGAAAGCGGGTTTCGTCCCCACGCGGTGTCACGGGCCGGGGCGGTTGGCTCGTGGCAGCTGCTCGCGGGCACCGGGCGTCACTACGGCCTGCGCATCGATCGCTACCGCGACGAACGGCGCGATCCACTGAAATCAACGCAAGCAGCCGCAAGGTACCTCGCGGATTTGCACGATCTGTTCGGCGACTGGCATCTCGCGCTGGCCGCGTACAACGCCGGCGAGCACACCATCGCCCGCCTGCTCGCTGCGCACCAGGGCGCGACGTTCTGGGAATTGACCGAGCAGCGACACCTCAACGCTGAGACCGCAGACTTCGTGCCCAAGTTTCTCGCCGCCCTGCAGATTGCCCAGCGAGCGGAAGCGAATGCTTTCGACACGGCGAGCGAGGCGTCGCTCCTGTAACACGTCATCAGCATGCGTCGACCACTCTCAACACCAACTGCAATTACCGTCGCCGGGACTGACTTCGTCAAAAGGCAAGAGTGGCACGCAAGGACCCGTGCAATACGCAAAATGCGCTGCAGGCGTTCGTTGAAACCAAGGAGAGCGTGCGGCTGGTACGCGAACTGCTGCTGAACATAGGTATGGACACCCACCCTAGATGCTTAGACCGCGAATCTTCAATCGCTGGTCCGCGCCGACCGTTCGGCGCAAACGACGAGTCGGCAAAGATCGTCAGAAATCCCTTCAACCAGGTCTTCATTGCCAACGCCATGTTGGACTTGCAGGCCGCTGCCACCTTGTGCGTTCGCGCCGGCGGCTTCGCCAATCGCCAGCGCTCACGGAGCGGAAACACTGCTCTTGCTCGCGCATCACGTCTCAGAAGTCCGTTGCTCTGATCCAATTCATCCGAACGACGCGCGCTGAGTGAGCGTGGTCGTGGCCAGGACGGCCGTCTATGCAGCCGCAACCGCCGGTGCGCCTCGGGTTCCGGCTTTGAGGTTGGCGACTGCGTAGCGCTGCGTCTCGTTCAGCACGTCAGCCCGACGTTCAATCGCACGACACCAATACAGGGGAAGCATCCATGCAAGACAAAGAACTGTTCTTCGTCATCCCGACGTACCGGCTGCGGGAAGTGGGCGAGACGGTCGAGCACTACGACGAGCACTTCTGGCGCAACGGCCATGCCGTGCCGATGATCGTCTTCGACGATTCCAGCCCGGCCAATCAGGAGAAGTACTACTCGCTGCTCGAGCAGACCAAGACGCACAACGATCTCTACTACGTCGGCCCGCGCGAGAAGGACCAGTTCCTCGCCTACCTCAACCAGCGCTTGCGAGACAAGAAACTGGAAGGGCTGGTCAAGAACTTGTTCCGGCCCAGCTACGGTGGCAACCGCAACTACACGCTCATGTACACCCTCGGCGGCCTGATGGTCAGCGCCGACGACGACATGCGGCCGTACGCGCTGATGGAGCACAGCCCGGAATCCCTGGACTCGGACGAGGTGTGCCGCGGCCGCCTGCACAAGCTGGGTGAAAACGGGTACAGCCGCAAGTCGTTCGACATTCTGACTTCCTTCCTCGACGTACTGGGCAAGCCCGCCAGTCAAGTTCCGGACAACTACGAGCGCGGCGAATTGTTGGTCGACACTGCGATGGATCTCGAGACCAACGCCAGCAAGGGGCTCACGCGCGAAAACTCGCTGTTGCTCCAGCGCGGGTCGTTGCCGGAGGACGCGGTGGTGAAGATGGCGCAAACCTTCCGCTCCGGCACCAACGACATCGATGCGATGGACTACGTCGAGATGTTTCTCGGCGACGAGCGACAGGCGGACGCCGACGACCTCAACGACCTGTACGTGCTGGTGAACTTCCGGCCGGCGGTGACGAAAAAGAACTGGCGCATGGACTGCGGCGTCGCGGGCTACGACAACACGTTCGGGCTGCCGCCGTTCTTTCCGACGCGACTGCGCTTCGAGGACTACATCTACCGGCTGTGGGTGCAGCAGAACGGCGTCGCCGCCGCCCACGTCGACGCCGCGCAGAACCACACCCGCAGCAACTACATGCGCAACCCGCCGGCCGGCGAAGTCTTCAACGAGGAAGTGTCCAACTTGCTCAAGAGGAAGATCAAAGCTTCATTGTCCCGCCTCGACGAGTTGAGCATCGCGTTCGACTACGAGGGCGAGGTAACGGCCCGCGACGCCGAGGAGATCCTCGACAAGACCGCCCGGCTGTACGGCCGCGCCATGGAGGCGGCTGAGGAAACCACTAGCCCGCAGCGCGCCGAGGGCCTGCGGCTGCTGGCGGCGAATCTGCAGAAAACGTTTTACGGGTTCGAGCCCGACTTTTTCCAGCAGAACCTCCTGCGCATCGTGGACGACGTCGTCAGCGTCATCAAAGGCTCGATCGAGCTGTGGCCGACGCTCGTCGAGATCTGTTACTTCCAGAAGGGTCGCAACGGTTTGCCGCAAGTCCGGGTCAACAACCAGAAGAAGTGAGGATCTCCGATGAGAATCGCACAAGTCGCCCCGCTGTATGAAAGCGTGCCGCCGACGCTGTATGGCGGTACGGAGCGTGTCGTTTCGTACCTGACCGAAGAACTGGTGCACCTCGGGCACGAGGTGACCCTGTTCGCCAGCGGCGATTCGAAAACGAACGCGAAGCTCGTTGCCGCCTGCCCACGGGCGCTGTGGCGTGATGCGGACTGCCGCGAGACGTTGCCGCACCACATCCGGCTGATGGAACTGGTCTTTGCCGATGTCTCCCGCTTCGACGTCATCCACTTCCACTGCGACTACCTCCACCTTCCCCTGCTCCGGCGCTACCCGTGCGCGAGCGTGACGACGTTGCACGGGCGACTACACGCCCCGGACCTGAGACCGTTGTTCGCGGCGTACCCCGAGGTGCCGCTGGTTTCGATCTCCGACGACCAGCGCCGGCCGCTCCCGGACGCCAACTGGCAGGGGACCGTCTACCACGGGCTGCCAAGGGGTCTGCACACCTTTCGAGAGCGACCCGGCGAGTACCTGGCGTTTCTGGGCCGGATGTCGCCCGAGAAGCGCGTCGATCGCGCCATCGAGATCGCTCGCCGCGCCAACATGCGCTTGAAGATCGCCGCCAAAATTTATCCCGAGGAACGCGCATACTTCGATGAAACGATCGCGCCGCTGCTGCGCGAGTCACGCGCTTGGGTTGAGTTCGTCGGCGAAGTCGGCGGCCGAGAGAAGGACGAGTTTCTGGGTAACGCCCACGCGCTCCTGTTTCCGATCGACTGGCCGGAACCGTTCGGTCTGGTGATGATCGAAGCGATGGCGTGCGGAACGCCGGTGATCGGCTGGCGCAACGGGTCGGTGCCCGAGGTCATCACGGACGGCGTGACAGGCTTCGTGGTCGACAGCATCCAGGAGGCGGTGCACGCTGTCGCGCGCGTCGCCAACCTGAGCCGTCGCGCCTGCCGGCAGGTCTTCGAGGAGCGTTTCGACGCCGCGCGCATGGCGGGGAACTACGTCGATGTGTACCGGCGCCTTGTGCACGGCATGCACGAACGATGGGATGCCTCACCTCACGCGTTCGTCACCACACCATACGCGGGCCGCACGCGCCCTCTCCCGCATGAAGCGGATCGCCTATGGCATATGGTCTGAGACCATAGGCGATATGCGCGGCAGACAGTGACGCTCGCTGCCCACATCCTCGCGGCCTCCAGCCCCGCCGACGAGCGCACGCGCGTGCTCAAGCACGGCGACACGTTTGCCGTCCTCGACCGCTACGGCGAGATCAAGTCCGGCGGGCTCGGCGAGGAAGGGCTGTATCACGACGGTACGCGCTTCCTGTCGTGCCTGCTGCTGGAACTCGAAGGGCAGCGGCCGTTCTTCCTCAGCTCGACCGTCCGCGAGGAGAATGACCAGCTGGCCGTCGCCCTCACCAACCCAGACCTGCTGCGCAACGGCGAATTGTGGCTGCCGCTCGGCACGCTGCACCTGGCGCTGCGGAAGTTCCTGTGGCGAGGCGTCTGGTACCAACAGCTGCGGGTGAAGAACCACGCACGGGAACGAGTAGACACGACGCTCGGCCTGCACTTCGACGCCGACTTCGCGGACATCTTCGAGGTCCGTGGCATGAAGCGCGCGGCGCGCGGCCAGGACTTGGCTCCGCAAGTCACAAGCGAGCACGTCGTCCTCGGCTACCGCGGACTCGATGGCGTGGTGCGCCGCACGCGGCTGCACTTCGAGCCGCAACCGTCCTCGCTCACGGTCTCGACGGCGCGGTTCGAGCTGTCGCTGTTACCCCAGCAGGAGGCGACTCTCCTCTTGACCGTCGCGTGCGAACGTCCATCCGAATGTGGATTGAGTTCGGAGTCCGCAATGCCCCGGCCGCTCGCGTTCGACGACGCGCGTGCAGAAGCCCAATCCGACCTGGAACGGTACCGCGCCTGGTCTTGCCACGTCCGGACGTCGAACGGCCAGATCAACGCGTGGATCAATCGGGCGGTGTCCGATCTACACATGCTGACCACCGAACTCCCTACCGGTCCCTACCCGTACGCCGGTGTGCCGTGGTTCAACACGCCCTTCGGCCGCGACGGCATCATCACCGCCCTTGAGTGCTTGTGGCTGCGGCCCCAGTTCGCCCGCGGCGTTCTCGCCTACTTGGCCGCAACCCAGGCCACGGAAATCATCCCCGAGCAGGACGCCGAGCCGGGAAAGATCGTCCACGAGATCCGTCGCGGAGAGATGGCGACGCTGAAGGAAATGCCCTTCGGCTGCTACTACGGCAGCGTCGATGCCACACCGCTGTTCGTGCTCTTGGCGGGCGCGTACTTCGAGCGCACCGGTGACCGGGCATTCATCGAATCGCTCTGGCCGAACGTCGACGCCGCACTGCACTGGATCGACCGCTACGGCGATCGCGACGGCGACGGCTTCGTGGAGTACCACCGCCAGTCCGCCGATGGCCTCGTCCACCAGGGATGGAAGGACTCGGACGATGCGATCTTCCATGCCGATGGCTCGGCCGCCCGTGGCCCCATCGCCCTGTGCGAGGTCCAAGGCTACGTCTACGCGGCGCGGCGAGCCGGCTCCGCATTGGCTGCCGCGCTGGGGCAGGCGGAGCGCGCGGCGCAGCTGACGCGACAAGCGGAAGACCTGCGCGATCGCTTCGAGCAAACGTTCTGGTGCGAGGATCTGTCTACGTACGCACTAGCACTCGACGGCGACAAGCAGCCGTGCCGCGTGCGGACATCGAACGCCGGTCAGTGCTTGTTCACCGGCATCGCCGGCACGGAGCGTGCCCGGCGCGTCGCCCGAACGCTCCTCGCTTCCGAGTCGTTCTCCGGCTGGGGCGTGCGCACCGTTGCCGCATGCGAGAGCCGCTACAATCCCATGAGCTATCATAACGGCTCGGTGTGGCCGCACGACAACGCACTGATCGCGCAAGGTTTGGCGCGCTACGGTCAGGCCGAGCAAGCGCTGCAGATCTGGACCGGACTGTTCGAGGCGGCACTGCACTTCGACCTGCACCGGATGCCCGAACTGTTCTGCGGCTTCGCGCAAGATCCCGGCGAGGGACCCGTGCCCTACCCCGTCGCCTGCGCCCCGCAGGCCTGGTCGGCGGCCTCCGTGTTCCTCCTTCTGCAAGCGTGCCTGGGTCTAGAGATCAACGCCCCCGAGGTTCGCGTCAGCTTCACCCGGCCGCAGCTGCCGTCATCGCTGGGCGAGCTGCGAATTCACAACCTGGAAGTGGCAGGCGCGTCGGTCGATCTCCTGCTCGTCCGCCACGAGCACGACGTGGGCGTCAACGTGCTGCGGCGCGACGGCGATCTGCAGGTTCTGGTAGTCAAATGACGGATTTACAGTGCGGCGGTCTTTTGCAGACGCTCGACACCCAAAGCCAGGGCTACCTCCTTGGCCAAAGATTCCAGGAAGCGGAGGCGCAATTGCTCCGGCAGCAGCCATTCGGGCGATTTCGAATCCATCGGCTGTAGAGCCAACACCCCCAAGGTGACGTCGGCCGCCTGCAGCGGCACGTAGAGATTCTCGGAGCTCTGGGAGTTCTGGGTCCCCACCCTGCGATCCGGCCCTTGTCGTACGTCCATTGGGCCACGCTCATCTCTTTGAGAATGTGCTGGTGAAAAACTGAGTCCAGGTCCCCGGCGACCGCGTGCAACCGCTGGGTTTCGTCCGGCAGCAACGCCACCACCTCGCATTGGAAAATCGCCGAGATGTGTTGCACCGCCACCTGCAAAATCTTCTCAACTCCCCGAGAGCTGGCCAACTGCCGGCTGAGGGCATGCATGACCGCGGTCTGACGCTCCTGCAGACGGGCAGCCTCGGCCTGCCGTTTTATCAGGCTGGTCAAATGACCGATGACCACGGCGACCAGAAACATCACCACGAAGGTCACGACGTACTTGGCATCTTCCACCGTGAACGACCATCGGGGCGGGACAAAAGAGAAATCAAAGGCGAGAACGCCGAGGAGAGCATTGAGGATCGCGGGCCCTCGCCCGCACTGCACAGCGGTGCCCATCACCGCCAGCAGATACACCATGATCAGGTTGGGCAAGTCCAAGTAGGGATACATCAAGAAGCAGACGCCGGTAGCCACAGCGACATAGATCAGGCCGATTTCATAGTCAGGCCACCGGAAGGGTTTCGGTTGCACCAGAATAGGCGCCTCCTTGTGTTCCCCCGGCGCACCGGTGGTGACAAGGACATCGATCTCGCCGCTCAGACGCACCAAATCGTCCACCGGACTCTTGGAGAGGAAATCGCCCCAGCGGTGGCGAGTCGGCCGGCCGGCCACGATCTTGGCGATCTGCCGTTGGCGTGCGAAGCCGACAATCTCAAACAGCCAACACCCAACTTGCTGTGAAGTGGGAAGGAGATGACCCGAACAACAAAGCGCCTCGGCGCGGATGAGCTGAAGCCCGCCACGCTTCAGTGCGCTCTGACCTCCCATGCCGGGTCGACGATCGCGGCGCCGAGATCCGACAGGAAGCGCCGGTTGTCGAGGTAGCGCCACGGGTGGAAGTCGCGCCGATGGTAGGCGACGACGGCGCGCCATCGACCGTGCAGCATCCCACTGCGCCCGAACACAAAACGGATGAGGCGTCGCCAAGCGCCGAGGTCGTGCGCCGCGCCGGCGCTGGCGAGGATGCGGTAGCAGACCGATGGCAGCGCGAGGGCGAGGAGCACGAGGGCAATCCACAACCCGGTGATGCGGACCGCGTACGTATAGAGCCCGTGACCGCGTGCCGCGTGAAACACGTCGAACAGCACCGCCTTGTGCTCGACCTCCTCGTAGCCGTGCCACTGGAACAGCCGGGCGATGCGCGGGTCGACGCCGCTGAG
>DATKMS010000163.1:0-3470 GCA_035541735.1 Candidatus Margulisiibacteriota bacterium | reverse complement strand
TACCAGTCGGTGAAGATCGCACCGTCCTTGGCGAGGCTGTCGATGTTCGGCGTCTTGTAACCCATCATGCCCATGTTGTAGGCGCTGATGTTGAACTGGCCGATGTCGTCGCCCCAGATGATGAGGATGTTGGGTCTCTTGCCTTGCCCCGCTGCGGCTTGAGCAGCCGCCGGTTCCGCCGCCCGGGCTGCCCCAGCAGTTACTAGAGTGGCCAGCGCCACTGCTGCAAGCAGTGATACCTGCTGGCCTGTTCGCTTCATGACTTTCATGTTACCTCCTCTCTGGGTTGGGTTTGCTCAACCTTTGACCGCACTGAGCTGTGCTTGGTGCATCGAGGTCGCTCAGCAAGCGCATGACCATCGCCAGCAGCTCCTTGCCCGAGGCAAAACGCTGGCGGCGGCCCGAGCTGAGATGCTCGATGCGGCCGGCGAAAATGCCGCTGTCCGGGGTGGTGTCGTGGCTGAGCTGGATCACGAACGCTTTCCAGCTGGGCAGCGCCGGTTCAACAATGGGCGGCTCCTGGCTGTCTGGTTTCTTGGCCTTCATGGAACAGGCTTATACGCAGAGCCAGCGCGCCGAGTCCTGAAGAGTTTCTGAATCTTTTCTGATTTCTGAGGGCCGAGGTGGGCTGGTAAGCAGGTAACTGGTGCGGCGAACGGGCGTCCCGGTGCCGATTCAGCCGCAGAATCGAATTCTCCGGCTGAGTCGGACCAAGTCGTCTGAAGACGACTGCGTTCCTTCTTACTCGCTCGGCTCGGCCACCGCCTCGTAGGCTGCGAGAATCGTCCCACCGGCATGGTGGTCCGGCTGCTGCCGGACGTACTCGATGACCCGCGCCAGCGATGCCCCGCCGAGCGTCAGTGCACCGTAGCCCTCTTGCCAGCGAAACGCGGACCCTGCACTGGCGCCGACATGCACCGCCCTGCTGCTTGCCCCTTTCAGCTGCTTGACGATCTCCGCAACACAGCGGGTTGGCGGAATTGAGGTCACGACGTGCACATGGTCCGAAATGCCGCCCACCGCATGGAGTACCAATCCCAGCTCGCGTGCCTTCGCAAACACAGTCTGGTGGACCACCCGCTCGACGGTCGGCGTGATCAACGGCGCGCGTTCGCACGTTGCCCACACGAGATGGTAGTGGAGTCGCCAATACGGCACAGAGTCTCTCGTAGTCGCAATGCCAGTGAGATAAGCCTCGAGCCGCGCCGGCCGCCAGGGAATGGAATTCCCTGGCTGAGTCGCAAGAAGTCGGCTGAAGCCGACTGACCTATCGCAACGTCTCGTGAACCTGAGCCATCTGGTGTTCTTAGTCGTCTTCAGACGACTTGGTCCGACTCAGCCGGGGACTTCGAGTCCCCGGCGAACGCGCTGGCAGAAGCCTTATCTCACTGGCATTGCTCCTAGTCGTCTTCAGACGACTAGGAGCGACTCAGCCAGGGAATTCCATTCCCTGGCGGCGCGGCGACCAGGATGCTGGGACTTTGAGGCCGTAGGCAGGCTGGCGCGCTTCACGCATGTCAGTGTCCGCGGCGGCGTGCCGCGCCTCCGGACCGGCCTTTCTTTGCCGGCTCCACTTCCACGATGCCGGCCTTCGTGCCGATCTCGAGGAACTGCTCCGCCGTGCTGGAGGCGAACAGATGCATCAGGCGGGCGACGATACCGGTCCACCCGGTCTGATGGCTCGCGCCGATGCCGGCACCGTTGTCGCCGTGAAAGTACTCGTAGAACAGCGGGTAGTCCCGCCAGTGCGCGTCCTCCTGAAACTTCCGCGCCTGACCGTGAACGGGGCGCCGGCCGTCCTTGTCGCGCAGAAAAATACTGGCAAGGCGGCGCGCGATCTCCTCGGCGACCTCGTACAGGTTCATGAGCCGCCCGGAACCCGTCGGACACTCCACCTTGAAATCCATGCCGTAGTACTGATGGTAGTGTAGGAGGGCGCGGATGATCAGCCCGTTCACCGGCATCCAGATCGGCCCGCGCCAGTTGGAGTTGCCGCCGAACATGCCCGAGTCGGACTCCGCCGGCAGGTACGATACTCCGTACTCCTGGTCCCCGACGCGGAACACGTAAGGATGCTGCGCGTGATAGCGGGAAAGGGAGCGGATGCCGTAAGGGCTCAGGAACTCCTTCTCGTCGAGCATCGTCGCCAGCACCCGCCGGAGCTTGGTCTCGTTGAGAATCGCAGCCAGCCGCCGGCCCGCGTGACCGACTTTCATCGGGTCCTGGATGAACGCCGTCAGCTCCGGGCGCGCCGCGAGGAACGAGCGTAAGCGCTCGCCCAGCTCCGGATGCTGCTTCAGGAGTACCCCGTCGAAGACGGACACCGCACACAGCGGGAGCAACCCGACCATGGACCGGACTTTCAACCGCTGGGCTCCACCGCCGGGTAACTGGAGCACGTCGTAGAAGAACCCGTCGTCCTCATCCCACATCCCGACGTCGCCGCCGGCGCGCATCATCGCCGACGCGATCCACAGAAAGTGCTCGCAGAACTTGAGCGACATTGCCAAATAGGCTGGGCGACTTTGCACCAGCGTTATCGCCATGCTGAGCATGTTCAGGCAGAAGAACGCCATCCAGGCGGTGCCGTCGGCCTGCTCCAAGTACCCACCGGTCGGCAGCGGTGCGCTGCGGTCGAAGACGCCGATGTTGTCCAGTCCCAGGAAACCGCCCTCGAAGGCGTTGTTGCCGGCGCGGTCCTTGCGATTGACCCACCAGGTGAAGTTGAGCGCCAGCTTATGAAACGAGGCTTCGAACCAGTCGATGTCTCCCTTGCCGTGCCGGAGCCTCTCGAGCGCGTAGGTGAAATTGCTGGCCCACGCGTGCACCGGCGGGTTCACGTCGCTGAAGTTCCACTCGTAGGCGGGAATCTGCCCGCTGGGGTGCATGTAGGATTCCTCGAGCATGAGCTCGAGCTGCTGCTTGCCGAAGTCCTCGTCCACCAGGGTCAGTGCGAGGACGTGGAAGGCGAGGTCCCAGGCCGCGTACCACGGGTATTCCCACTTGTCCGGCATCGAAATGATGTGGGCGTTCTGCATGTGGTGCCAGTGTTCGTTGCGGGGCGCATGCCGCTTCGGCCTGAACGGATCGACGCCGTGCTCTTCGAGCCACTTGTTGACGTCATAGTAATAGAACTGCTTGGACCACAGCATGCCGGCGATTGCCTGACGCATGACGCTGACCGCATCGGCGTCCAGCGACGACGGGATGACCGTGGCGTAGAACTCGTCCGCTTCCTTCCGGCGCACCGTGATGACGTCGTCGAAGCCCTGTCCGAAGGACGCGCCCGGCGCCGCAGCGCTCAGGCGCAGCCGCAGCGTCTTCGATACCCCTGCCCCGACCGTGATCGGATAGTGCGCCGCCACTTTTGTTCCACGCTTTTCCGGATTCACCGCCCCCTGGTGGCCGTGGACGATGCAATTGTTGATGCCGTCCTTCACGTAGGGCGTCCGGTTGGGCATGTGGAAGAG
>DATKMS010000162.1:0-5511 GCA_035541735.1 Candidatus Margulisiibacteriota bacterium | reverse complement strand
GGACGCGCGTCCCGTAAGATCGGACACCTCTCCGTGTCAAACCTACATGAGCTTGCTAGCTTTCCAACCGCGGGCTAGTAGGTCGAATGGGTAGGGGCAGTGGGCAAGAAGGAGTTGCGCAAGCGCGTGCGGAGCTTAGAGGAACGGATTCGGGAGCATGGCACGAAGATCCTGGTTGAGCGCGCTCGTCCACACCCAGACGAAGGACGAGTCCGCCATTGGGAAGCCGAAATCAAAGCATTCCGCGAGTCGATCAATCGGGCACGCAAGCGACTCGGAGAACCCAGATGAAGAAACCAGCACGCACCATCCCTGCAGAGCAAACGGACTTTGTTGAAAGCGAGCTGAGTGAACTCGGCGAAGAGTGTGCGCGCGTGCTGCTGCTCCTGCAGCGGCTGGCGCGCGCCCGCAGGCAGGGACGCGACACGAGCGAGGTGCTCGGTGAACTGAGCGCAATCGTCACCCACCTCCACGTGCACACGAAGGGGCTGGATGACCTGATCGACAACCTGCCGTCGGATTGACCTGGTTATGAATCCGCTCCCAGATCACCGCGACAAGTCCTTCTGGCTCGCCACCTACGGACCGTACACGCCGAATCCGCCGGTCCAAGGTGATTTGACCGTCGACGTCGCCATCGTCGGCGGCGGCTTCACCGGTTTGTCGACGGCGTACAACCTGCGCAAGGACAACCCCGGCATGACCGTCGCCGTGCTGGAGGCGGAGATCATCGGCTACGGCGCCAGCGGGCGCAACGGCGGCTTCTCGATGACGCTGTTCGGCATGGAGCCGACAATCACCAAGCTGTTCTTCGGCCAGCAGCGCACCGCCGAGGCGCACCGCTACATGGAGCGCTCCGTCGACTACGTCGATGCGCTGGTGAAGGAGCACAACATCCAGTCCGACTACTGGTTCCCCGGTTTCCTGCGCGTCGCAACCACGCCGGGCTTCGCGAAGCGGATCCAGCACGATCTGAAGATCCTCTCCGACATGGGCGTTACCGGCATCGAGTGGATCGACGCGCAGAAGCTACGTGCCGAGGTCGACTCACCGCTGTTCCTCGGCGCGTGGTGGGAGCCGCGCTGCGGCCTGCTGAACCCCGCGAAACAGGTCCGTGAGCTGAAGCGCATCGCGCAAGAGGTCGGCGCGCAGGTGTACGAACAGACACCGGTGAGCGAGATCCAGCGCGGTGCGCGGCGCGTGCTCAAGACGCCGGGCGGCACGGTCACCGCCGATAAGCTGCTGCTGGCAACGAACGCCTACTCGCACCTGCTCCCGGAGATCGCATCGCAGCAGACGCCGGTGTTTACGCACATGGTGGTGACGGCGCCGCTGACGCCCGAGCAGCTCGCCCCCATCGGCTGGAAGAACCGCCAAGGCATCGAGGACGCCCGCAACCTGGTGCACTACTTCCGACTCACCGCCGACAATCGCCTGGCGATGGGCGGCAGCGACGTCACGCTGGCGTATGGCAGCGATATGGGGCACGACGCCAACTACCGCATCTTCGCCGACCTGGAACGTGACGTGGTGCGGCTGTTCCCGGGCCTGCGTGGCGTCGAGTTCACGCATCGCTGGGGCGGGCCGGTGTCCGTGCCCACGCAGATGGTCCCCGCCATGGGCTACCTCGGCGACCCGCGCATCGTCTACAGCCTCGGCTGCGTCGGCCACGGCGTGTCGCTCACACATCTCAACGGCCGTACACTCGCCGACCTGTTGTGCGAACGGAAGAGCGATCTGACCGACGTGTGGTTCGTGAATCGCCGCGTGCTGGCCTGGCCACCCGAACCGTTGCGCTTCCTCATCAGCCACGCCGTGCGCGGCTATCTGCGGATCGAAGACCGCGTTCACGAACGCCGCCTGGCCCAGTAGTCAAGTCGACGGGGCCGCCGGGCACCCCACCAGGGCCGCGCTCACCGCTCGTATGATCTCGTCCACCGTGACGCCACTGTCGCCGGCCGCGTCGCGTTCCTCGGGCGCGAGCATCGCGGCGCCACCGACGCCGTCAATGCCTTGCTCAACTGAACCGCAACAAGCGCGAGGAACTCTTCCTGCGCCTGCGCGACACACTCGGCGACGAAGTCGGCAAGCTGCTGGTGCAGCCGGTCTGCGAGAAGGACGTCACCCAGATGCTCTTGCACGAGAACGACGAACCGCCGGAAGAGGAAACGTAGCCCGCACCCGGTGGCCGGTAGCGAGTACCGCAACTATTGCGGCGACGTGTTTTGATGGAGACTTCGCAAACCAGGGGCCCTTTTCCGCAAGTCACCACTTCGCGCGGTATCGGTCTCATCGTGGCGGATCATTGACGTACCGCCCGCCGAAGTATCGGATACCGGCTTCTTGCCCTGCCCGGCAAGTGACCACGTGCAGCGGGGCGGCACGCCTCCCCGTAACCTTTACACGCGCCGCCGGTTTATACAATTGTACACATGGCGCGTGGGGGACCGGCATTGAAGGCTCGCGACAATGCACCGGACGAGCGGCTTGTGATCGAGGCCGCACAGCGCGATCCGAGCCGCTTTGCCGAGCTGTACGAGCACAACTTCGAGCGGGTCTATGCCTACATCGCCCGCCGTGTCGCCGACCGCAGCACGGCAGAAGACTTGACCGCCGACGTCTTTCACCAGGCGCTGGCGCACCTGCCGCGTTTCGAGTGGCGCGGCGTGCCGTTTCTGGCCTGGCTGTTGCGTATTGCCGCCAATGCCATCGTCGATCACGCACAGCGGACAGCACGCGAGCGGACGCTACCGCAGGCGGACGATCCCGGGGAGGTCAGCCGCGAAGAGGTGAGCCTCGAAGAGGTGCACCACCGCGCGCAACTCTTCCGGCTCGTCAAGGAACTGCCGGCCGATCAGCAGCGGGTGATCGCGCTGCGCTTTGCCGAGCAGCGCAGCATCAGCGAGGTCGGGCAGGCATTGGGGCGCAGCGACGGCGCCGTGAAGCAGTTGCAGTTTCGCGCCTTGCAGAATCTGCGGGCGCGTATGGGTAAGATCCATGGCTAAGCGACGCAGCGCGCTCCCTCTGAGCGATCAACTCGACCACGCCGTGGAGGCGCTGATGACCAACGCTCCCCTGCCCCCGATCGATCCGCAGCTCACGCCGCTGCTGCAGATCGCGGCGGACTTGCGCGATCTGCCGCGCGCCGACTTCAAGGCGCGGCTCAAGGCGGACCTGCAACGCCGTGTGCCAGGAGCGCCGACGGTCAAACCGATTCCCGCCGGCTACCATACGGCAACGCCGTGTCTGGTGCTGCGCGACCCCGTCGGTGCCATCGAGTTCTACAAGCGCGCCTTCGGCGCCACGGAGCTCATGCGCTTCGCCGACCCGAACGGGCAGATCCTGCATGCCGAGATCGCGGTCGGCGACTCGCGCATTGCCATCGCGCCCGAGGTGCCGGAGTGGGGCAACCTCGGCCCGCAGGCACTCGGCGGATCGGCCGTTCCCATCCAGCTGTACGTTGAAGACGTCGACGCGTTTGCCCAGCGGGCCGTCGGTGCCGGCGCCACGGTGCTCATCCCGATTGCCGATCAGTTCTACGGCGACCGTGCCGGGCGGCTGGCCGATCCGTTCGGGCACATCTGGATCGTCGGCACGCACAAGGAGGACGTGTCGACCGAGGAGATGCGCAGGCGCGTCGAAGCGTGGACGCACGAGCAAGTCGCTGAACCACCAGTGGCGCGCGCCTACCGCGTCGAACCACATCTACCCGTCGAGGGCGCTAGCCGATTGATCGATTTCCTCCAGCACGCGTTCGGTGCTGAAGAGACCTCGCGACACACGCGGCCGGACGGCAGCGTCGCGCATGCCGAGGTGCGCATCGGCGACTCTGTGATCACCATCGGCGAGGCGCTTGAGGTGAAGCCCGCGCCCACCGCACTTCACCTCTACGTCCCGGATGCAGATGCCTCGTACGCCCGCGCGCTGCGTGCCGGCGCGACCTCGGTGCAAGAGCCGGCGGACCAGCACTATGGAGACCGCGAGGCCGGTGTGCAGGACCCGTTCGGCAACCGCTGGTACATCAGCACGCACAAGGGCGAGAGCTACATCCCGGAGGGCTTGCACAGCATCAGCTCGTACCTGCATCCACATGGCGCACCGCAACTCATCGACTTCTTGAAGCGCGCGTTCGGCGCCGAGGAGGTGTTTCGTGCCCAGGCTCCTGACGGCAGCGTCGTCCACGCCAAGATCCGCCTCGGCGAGTCGGTCGTCGAGATGGGCGAGGCGCACGGTCCGTATCAGCCGATGCCCACGGTCTATCACCTGTACGTCGATGACACGGATGCCGTGTATCGCCGCGCCCTCGCCGCGGGTGCCGTCTCGCTGAGTGAACCGGCGGACCAGCCGTGGGGATACCGCAACGCCGGCGTCCGGGACCCGGCCGGCAATCAGTGGTGGGTCAACACGCCAACGAAGAGCCGGGCGCGCAAGGAACGGAGGGCGCCAGAGTCAGCGGCAAGTGCGGCTCGCACGACCGACGAAGCAGGCGTGAACTTCCATACCATCACACCGTTCCTGCAAGTGCGCGACGTCGGCGAGACGGTGACCTTCTTGAAGGCGGCGTTCGGCGCCGAGGTGATCGTCTTCGAGCGCGGCGGCGACCCGCCGCACGACCATGCCGACCTGCGCATCGGCGACTCGATGATCATGATGGGCGAGGCGATCCCCGGCTACACGCCAACCACGTCGGCCTTCTACCTCAGCGTTGCCGACGTCGATGCGGCGTATGCGCGCGCCCTGCGCGCCGGCGCCACCTCGCAGCAGCCGCCGAAGGAGATGCCCTGGGGACATCGGATGGCGCACGTCAAGGACGCGCTCGGCAACTCGTGGTTCATTGCCGCGCGCGAGAAGAAGGTTGACTAGCGAAAGCAAACAACGGCGAAAGGAGCGTGCCATGGCTGACAACGCGAAGCAGACCACCGCCACCGTGATTCCGGCGATGCGCTATCACGACGCCGCCGCTGCCATCGAGTGGCTGTGCAACGCGTTCGGGTTCGACAAGCATCTGGTCGTGCCGGGCGACAACGGCACCATCGTCCACGCCCAGCTCACCTTCGGCAACGGCATGATCATGCTGGGCTCGGCGCGTGACGACGAGTTCGGGAAGCTGGTGAAACCGCCCCGCGATCTCGGCGGCGTTGGAACACAAAGTCCATACATCGTTGTTGCGGATGCAGACGTGCACTACCGCCGCGCCGTCGCCGCGGGCGCGAAGATCGTGATGGATATCAAGGACGAGGACTACGGCGGGCGCGGGTACACCTGCCGTGATCTGGAAGGGCACGTCTGGAACTTCGGCACTTATGATCCGTGGGCTGGAAAGTAGGACGGGTGGAAGGTGTCGGGTGTCAGGGAGCCAACACCTAACACCTGACACCTAACACCAAGGAAGTTTCGCTCTGTGACCGTGCCCACACGCCGCCGTGCCTGTATCGTTGGCGTGGGCGAGACCCGCTATGCGCGCTGGGGTGGGATCACCGACGCCAGCGAGCATGCGCTAGCCCTTGAAGC
>DATKMS010000161.1:0-5969 GCA_035541735.1 Candidatus Margulisiibacteriota bacterium | reverse complement strand
TGGCCGGTCAGACGATCGGTGCCGCAGAGAAAGGCCCGGCGCACGCAGCGGCTGATGCAGTGGTAGTAGGGCGTGGCGTGGATGTCGATCTGCGTATGGCGCGGATGCGGCATATGGAGCATAGTGTACAGTGTCACACATACGTATCAAGTCACATTAATATTGCACAACGGCACTCTGTATGTCGTCCCCAAGCATGGGTGTCTCAGACCCTCCTTCAGACCCTCCACTTCCGTGGGTGTCTCAGACCCTCCAGACCCTCCTTCCATCCTGCCATACAGTCACAGCGCCTGGGGCGGTTGCCGACCGGCTAACCTGGCTGCCCCAGCTATGGTTTCGCCGCCCCTTTCGGGGCTGATGGCAAGGCGCGTCGCCAAGGCGGACAGTCAAGAGCCCCAACGGGGCGGCCAGACATCAGCCTGGGGCAGCACGGCAGGCAGATTGGTAACCGCCCCAGGTGCTGCGGCTGTACGGCTGGGGCGGCAACAGCTTCAGTCGGCTAAACGGTTACGACTGCTCAATGCCGCGGTGCAGCGCTGAAAACGGGTGTGAGCTCAGAGCATATGCGCGTACCGACGCTTGCCGTGGACGATGCGGTAGATCTGAACCTGCGCGCCGCGCAATTTGTAGAAAATCAGGTAATCGCCTTCGACGAGGAATCGGTACCCCGCGGAGCGGAGACGGCGGTCGCGGGGGACGGCGCCCGACTTGGGAAAGGTCTCCAAGGCCCTCAGCCGCTTGATGACGTCGCGGATCAGTCTCTCCGCCGCCTCCGCGCCGCCTCCGGGCTGTCGAGCGCGACGTAGCGGCGGATTTCCAGCAGGTCGAAAGCCGCACGACGGAGAACGCGGACGCGGTGAGTCACCGCCCGTCCGTGCGCAGCCACGCGTCCAGGCGTTTGAGGCTCATGCCCTTGTCTCCGCGGCATTCGTCCGCCTCGGCAGCATCGAGCAACTCGTACAGCCGCAAGCGGGCTTGGTCGCGTTCGTATGCGGCGACGCTCATGACCACCCGCTTGCCGACCCCCTTCTTGGTGATGAACACCGGTTCACCAGACCTCCGACAGACGTCAACAATCTCCTGCGGCTTGTTGCGCAGATCAGACAACGGTCGGATCACGGGCATGTTTGAACCTCCATCACTCGGTGCGGCCAAGCTAGCAGAATCCGCCTCGGTGGCGAAGTGACCACTCAGTCGGGTGGTGGCGTCATTCCGACGAATTGATGCCGATTGCGCCAATTGTGCGCTACGACCCCGACATCGGAAGACCCCTTCGCCATGCGCCGACGGCTTGAGCTGAAGCGGTTGGTTGATCCAGCCATCCTCCTCGTGTCGACCGCCACGCTGGTCGCAATCGGCATCCGCGTGCAGCCGCCGCCCAAGGAGCAACTCTTGGGAACGATGAGCCCAGGGAATGCCCTGTGTGCGGGCTCATCATCAGCTCCGCTTCAGCGGAGCGGTGCGACTGCGGCTTCGTGTTCGGCACACGCAAAGAGGATCGCGGCGATGAAGTGAAAAACTGTCCGACCGCAGCGATTGATGCTGGCTTGCTCCATTATAATTGCTGATGTAGTCTTCAGGGGTGCCAGCCCGTAGTGTGCAAATCTCCCTTCCCGAAGAGTTGCTCGCGCGTCTCGACGAGACCGCGGAGGCCCGTGCTGCAGGGCGGTCGGCGGTGATTCGCAAGGCGCTCGTTTCGTATCTGGACCAGGCCCGACGCCGAAAGACCGATGCGGCATACGAGCAGGCGTACAAGGGCAAAGGCGACCAGCTGCTCGGAGAGTTCGGGGATCTCATGCGTCGCCAGCGATGGCCAAAGAAGTAGCCCGCGGCGACATCTGGCTGTACCGCTTCGCCCGGCCGGACAAGCGGCGGCCGGTGCTCGTGCTGGCGCGCGATGTGGCGCTGCGGCATCTGCGCACCGCCATCGTCGCGCCGATCACCTCGACCGTTCATGGGCTCCCCAGCGAGGTGCGCGTCGGCGTCAACGACGGGCTCAAATGCGCCTCGGTGGTCAACCTCGACCATATCTACACGGTCCCCCAGGACGAGCTCCGCCAGTGGCTCGGCCACCTCGACGATGCGCGCATGCGGGAGGTGTGCGCTGCCGTTGAGATCGCGTTGGGGTGCGTGTAAGCGGCGGGAGTTCGGTGCCGGGTCTGGAGAGTCGAAACTCGGCAGCGAAACACTCGGAACATTCGGAACTACGTCCCTTCTTTCCTGCTGCGGACAGCTGATTGCTGAGGGCCGAGAGGGCCGAAAGCTCTTCTTGCATGAAGGCGAAAATTAGGCGAAAATTCCGGCGTGCTGGCCTCCACCTCACGCCACGCCGTGGCCCTCGCTCGTCTTGCCGATCTTTCGTTGCCCGGAAATGTTCGGCTCGGTCTGACGGCTACCGAGCCGGTGCCGCGGCTGCCGAGCGGCATCACCGGCGTTGATGCGTTGCTCGGCGGCGGCTTGCCGCGGGGGCGTATCAGTGAGGTGCTCGGTCCACTGACGTCGGGCAAGACGGCGCTGCTGTGGGTGCTGCTGGCGGCGGCGACGCGGCGCGGGGAGGTGGTGGCGTTGGTTGACCTTGCCGACGCATTGCACCCGGCATCGGTGGCGGCGGCGGGCGTCGTCCTCGAGCGCGTGCTGTGGGTGCGGCCGCCGTCGCTGACCGATGGACTGCGTTGCACGGAGCTGCTGCTGCAAGCGGGGGGCTTCGGTGTGGTGGCTTTCGATGTCGGTGCATTGCTGCCACGCCCGCTGCGTGCACGTGTATGGCCCCGCCTGTTGCATGCCGCCGAGCGATCGCACACCGCGCTGGTCGTGCTGGCGCCGCAGCGCGTTGCCGGCAGCTGTGCCGTGCTCAGCCTCAGCATGTGCCCACGGACGGTGCGCTGGCACCACGGTGCCTGGCTGCTCTTCGACGGCTTCGACACCGCTCTCCGCGTCGAGCGCAACAAGCTCGGAGGATCGGAAGCGCACAGCGTAAAGTTGAAAGCGACAAGCCAGAGTCTGGCTTTCAGCTGTCCACGTTAAGCTTTGCACTGAGTTGTCCATGCGCTTCGCCTGCCTTTTCGTTCCCGACTTTCCGCTGGCGGCAGTGCTGCGTGCCGAGCCGGATCTGCGTGGCGAGCCGGTAGTTGTCGCTGACGGTCTCGGGCCGCGGGCGCGCCTGCTGGCGGTCTCCGCTGCCGCGGCGTGCCATGGGGTGACGACCAGCCTGACGGTCGCGCAAGCCACGGCAATCGATGCCGGCCTCGTGGTGCGGCCGATCTCCACCGACCTCGTGCGCGCGGCGCAGGCGGCACTCTGTGATGCGGCGGAGTCGTTCTCGCCGCGCGTCGAGGACGGCGGCAACGGTGTGGTGTACTTGGATCTCGACGGGCTCGGAGCGCTCTTCGAGGACAGGTACACAAAACAGCCCAGGGCACAGACAACAGAACACAGGCAACAGACTCGAACGCTTGCCAATGTTGAAGATCCGTCCGTTGTCTGTTGTCTATCATCTGCGGTCTCGCCCCACTGGGAGTCGCAACTTGCCAACGCGTTGGCGCAGCGCGCCATGCATCTCGGTCTCGAGGCGCACGTGGGCGTTGCCGGCTCGAAGATCGCTGCGGCGCTGGCGGCACGCAATGGCGGCGGCGTGACGGTGATCCCACGTGGAGAAGAGTGGAGCTTCCTCGCGCCAGTGCCGGTGGCGCTGCTCGCACCGAGTCCGGCGCTGGCCACGACGCTGCAGCGCTGGGGGATCCGCTGTATCGGCGAGCTGGCGGCCCTGCCCGCCAGTGCCGTGGGCGCACGGTTGGGTGCGGAAGGCGTACAGCTGGTGCGTCGCGCACGCGGCGAAGACGAGCACCCGCTGGCGCCGCGTTCCCTACCGCTGCACTTCGAGGAGGGCATCGACCTCGAGTACGGCATCGACGGCATGGAGCCGTTTCTGTTCGTGCTGCGCGGCTTGCTCGATCGGCTGACGGCGCGCCTGGCGGTGCGCGGCTTCATCTGCGGCGATCTTCGTCTGTCGTTACGCTTGGCGACGCGTGGCCGCGATGAGCGTACGGTTACCGTCACCGCGCCGAGCAACGACGTGAAGGCGTTGCTGACGCTGGTGCGGCTGCAGCTCGAAGCACATCCGCCGCCGGCGGCCATTGAAGCGGTGCGGGTCGCCGCCGTTCCCGAGCGCCTGCGTGCCGCCCAGCTCGACCTGTTCCGTCCCAACGGCCCGGCGCCGGCGCGTCTGGCGGTCACGCTGGCGCGGCTCACCGCCATCTGCGGTAACGAGCGCGTCGGCACACCGGTGGTGGCGGAGACGCATCGGCCGGATGCGTATGGAGTCGGAGAGTTTCAGGTTGCTAGGGTGTTAGGTTGTTACGTTGTTAGGCCAGAATCCGTTCCCTCCTCACCTAACAACCTAACAACCTGTCTTCTCCCCCTCGCCCTGCGTGCCGTGCGTCCGCCGCAGGCAGTGGAGGTGTTCTGTGCACGCGACCGGCCGGAGTTCGTGCGTGGGCCGCGCTTTGCCGGCCGCGTCGTCCACGCCGCCGGCCCCTGGCGCGTGCACGGCGAGTGGTGGAGCGATGGCCGTTACAGCCGCGACTATTACGACGCGCAGCTCACCGACGGGTGTGTGTATCGGCTCTACTGCGATCTGGCGACGCGCAGTTGGTTCGTGGATGGCTTATATGACTGACATTCAAAACGGCCCTTCGAGACGCCGCCAAAAGCGGGCGGCTCCTCAGGGCGAACGGAAGGCTTTTCATTTTGAATCAAATGCTTCTTGTACCGTTCGTGCTGAGGCTCTCGAAGCACGCTCTTCAGAGGCATCGACCAAACGAGGGAGAAGGGATTCACCTCAGCTCAATTCCGACTACGTCGAACTGCGCGCTCGCAGCGCCTTCAGCTTTCTCGCTGGCGCGTCTTTGCCGGAGGACCTGATCGAGCGAGCGGTGGTGCTTGGCTACCCCGCGCTGGCGTGCGGCGATTGCGACGGTGTGTACGGTGCACCGCGTTTCCATAAGGCTGCGCACCGCGCTGGCCTACGCGCTCTCGTCGGCGCGGAGATAACGTTGGGTGACTTTCAACTCTATCTCCTCGCCGCCGACCGCACCGGTTACCAGAACCTTTGTCAGCTCATCACGCACGGCAAGCTGCGCGCCCCTAAAGGCGAGTCGGTCACGATGTGGGACGACCTCGAAAGCCGTACCGAAGGCTTGATTTGTCTTTTCCGTCCCGGCCCAGCCATCTCTCAAGGGGTTACGGGGTTAGGGGGTTACGCGGTTAAGGGAGTATCCCTAATCCCTAACCCCCAACCCCCTAACCCCTTATCGCTTCTCCCTGCTCTTTTCCCCAACCGCCTCTACATCGACATCCAACGCCATCTCGATACCGACGAAGAGCGACTCAACCGGACCCTGATCGCGATCGCCGAGCACTTTCGCATCCCGCTGGTCGCCACCAACGACGTGCGCCACGCCACACCCGCCGGGCGACCGTTGCTCGACGTGCTCACCTGCATCCGCAACAAGACCACACTCGATGGCGCCGGCCGTCAACTTCTGAAGAACGCCGAACGCCACCTGAAGTCGCCGGCGGAGATGGCCGCATTGTTCCGCGACCTGCCGGCGGCGATCACCAACACGCAACGCATCGCCGAGCAATGCGAGTTCACCCTCGCCGACCTCGGCTACCGCTTCCCCGACTATCCGCTGCCGCCGGGTGAGACGCCGATCGGCTATCTGCGCCAACTCGCCTACGCCGGCGCGCGGCAGCGCTACGGGAGCATCACGCCGAAGGTCCGCCGGCAGCTCGAGCATGAGCTGCACATCATCGGCAAGCTCGCCCTCGCCGGCTATTTTCTCATCGTCTGGGACATCGTGCGGTTCTGCCGCGAGCAGCACATTCTGGCGCAGGGACGTGGCTCGGCGGCGAACTCGGCAGTGTGCTACGCCCTCGGCATCACCGCCGTCGACGCCGTCGGCATGGAG